>NZ_JBLGBY010000005.1:0-71047 GCF_047616845.1 Natronomonas sp.
CGCTTCCACGCCGCTTCCACGTCGCTTCCACGCCGCTTCCACATCGCTTCCACGTCGCTTCATCTGACGCACGATGAGGGCGAGTGTGGCGATGTGTGGAGGGAAGTGGCATCAAGCCGAACGAGATGGCGATGGGAGGTGTCAGCTGTCAAAAGCGGAGACCAGGCGTTGGTAGGGGGCGTTTGGCCAGATCGCTCAGTGAGCGATACTCGACCGGACACGGGGTTCCTCGATTGGACGTGGAGGGGGTGAACACCCCCACCCCTTCGTTTCAGGTGGAGTCGGGAAATGGAGGGGGAGGGGTGTTCAGCGACAGGCTGTCGTAGGGAGTTCTGTTCAATAAAACTAGACTAGTCGCCATATAAATGTAGAACACTAGACAATACTAGATAATACTAGACAATAGAAGAAATTTACACATCTGTTTCTTTTCTAGTGCGGCTTTGGTTATGGGGCATGTGTAATAAAGCTGTTCCTCTAGATTCAGTTCTATCTCACCGACCCCACCCCACCTTCTCTCCGTTCCACACGAAACGAAGGGGTGTGGGGGTACTCTCCCCCGCTTCCCGTGCATCAACTGGAGATTTCACTTCTCGATTTTTCCCACCGAGTTGAGCCCCTTCGTGGCTCTCTCAACGACGTGCTGATCCACGCGTCCCCCGCCAAGCTGAACCATCAATCACTGTACAGTGGTACACGGCACATCGACATCAAGCTCGCGCCGGCCGCGATAGAAACCACTCTCACATGGGGAGTGTTACGTTGTTACAGGCGACTTTCAGCCTCTCACGGGCTCGTTCAGATCGACACCTGAGGACGATTCTTTGTTCGTGACCGCAACGTTTAATATGATATTCCACCATCGGTTCCTCTGCATCAACTGGACGACCGGATTCGAGCCCTCGTGCCGCAATGGGCCTCTACCACCCGCATACGCCACGCTCGGTCGTCGCGCAGTATAGTTCCACACGAAATAGGGGGGTACGGAAACATGACTGACGATTCAACTTCAACCGAGACACCGGCCGACGAGGACACAGACGACGAGCGTGACGTATCGGGTTCCACCGAGCACCGAGAACCGGACTCCGACGTATCGTCGAACCCAGACCCTGCCGTCGAGGCACCGACCGACAGCGGCGACCGTTCCCCGGACGAACTGGTCGACGCAACGCTCTCTGATGAAGGTTCTCCAGTCGAAACAGGGGGGTCTTCGGAAGACGGCACCGCCGCCTCAGAGGGCGATACCGCCGATAACTCCCCACTCGCCGACGTCGGCACGGCGACCGCCGACCGGAGCGTCGACGGCTTCTCCGGCGACGTCGACCTGGACGATCTCGACCTCGACGCGGATTCAGAAAGTGAGGCCGACGAGGCCTCCCGCGGGCTCTTCGACGACCTGCTCGAAGGCGAACCCATCTTCGAGAACAAGGAGGTGCTCCGACCCTCCTACACCCCGCATAAACTCCCCCATCGTGAGGATCAGATCAATAACATGGCGACCATCCTCGTCACCGCGCTCCGGGGCGATACGCCATCCAACATCCTCATCTACGGAAAGACCGGCACGGGAAAAACCGCGAGCGCGAAGTTCGTCAGCGAGGAACTCGAAACGACCTCCCGGAAGTACGAGGTGCCGTGTGAAGTCGAGTACATCAACTGCGAAGTGACGGACACCCAGTATCGCGTCCTCGCACAGCTCGCAAACAAGTTCATCGACAAGAACGAGGAGTACATCGAAGAGCGCCTCGACGAATTCGAAACTCTCCGTGACGAGGCGGCCGAAGACCCCGATGCGCTCGCCGACAGCGAATTCGACAGCGTGGCCGGCGTCGAAACCGAGATTCGCGACCTTGAGGACGACCTCAAGGAGTTCGAGCCCGTCCCGATGACCGGATGGCCGACCGACCGCGTCTACCAGACGTTTTTCGACGCCGTCGACTACCACGAGCGCGTGGTCGTCATCATGCTCGACGAGATCGACAAGCTCGTCGAGAAATCGGGCGACGATACCCTTTACAATCTCTCGCGCATGAACTCCGAACTCGAGAACTCCCGGGTCTCTATCATGGGCATCTCCAACGACCTGAAATTCACCGATTTCCTGGATCCCCGTGTCAAATCCTCGCTGGGTGAGGAGGAGATCGTCTTCCCGCCCTACGACGCGACGCAACTCCGTGACATCCTCCAGCACCGTTCGGAAATCGCGTTCAAACCCGAGATTCTGACCGACGACGTCATTCCGTTGTGTGCAGCCTTCGCCGCACGGGAACATGGTGACGCTCGACGCGCGCTCGACCTTCTCCGAACGGCTGGAGAACTCGCAGAACGCGACCGCACGGAAAACGTCGAGGAGAAACACGTCCGCCATGCCCAGGAAAAGATCGAACTCGACCGTGTCGTCGAGGTCGTCCGCACCCTCCCGACCCAATCGAAGCTCGTCCTCTACGCCACCATCCTCCTCGAGAAGAACGGCGTCCACAACATCAACACCGGCGAGGTGTTCAACATCTACAAGCGGCTCTGCCAGGAGATTGACGCCGACGTTCTCACGCAGCGCCGCGTCACCGACCTCATCAGCGAACTCGACATGCTCGGTATCGTCAACGCCGTCGTCGTCTCGAAGGGTCGCTACGGCCGCACGAAAGAAATCAGCCTCTCGGTGCCTCTCGACGAAACCGAGGCTGTCCTGCTGTCGGATTCCCGCGTCGGCGAGGTTGAGGACGCCCAACCGTTCGTGCAGGCGCGATTCGACAACTGAATCTGAAGCGGCTCAAAAAGCGCCTTCCCTCACCCCCTACCGCCGAACCCCTTTGTTTCATATGGAGCTCTCAGTTATCATAACTCTCGCCAGCGCCGACCACGGCCTCGGCTTCGACTTCCACGACGTACTCCGAACCGATGAGTCTCGACACCTCAACCATACTTGAGGCGGGCCGAACGTCGCCGAAGAATTCCTCATGGACGCTGCCGACGGCCGCCCAGTCGTCGGCGTCAGTCACGTAAATTCGCGTACGGACGACGTCTTCTCGACGACCACCTGCCTCCTCGATTGCCGCCATGACGATTTCCAGCGCCCGCCGGGTCTGTGCCGCCGGGTCGCCCGGGGCGACGGGATTCCCGTCCTCGTCGGTGGCCGTTGTGCCCGAAACGAGGATGCGGTCTCCAACCCGCGTCGCTCGCGAGTAGCCGACCTTCGGCTCCCATTCGGTTCCACCCGAAACGTGGCGTCGTTCCATACCCCTTCCGCGCAGGCCACCCGCATAACTCCGGCGCGGGCGAACTGAAGGGTTTAAACGAATTCCGCCGGAACCCACGCATATGACTCAGGCCACCAAGGTCGTACTCGGGGCGCTCGGCGTGTCGCTCGTCGTCGGCCTCCTGCTGCTTGCAGTAATCACCGTCTAATGTTCGAGCGCCGCGAGGTGTCCGGCGAGCTGGCGGGGGTTCGCGACGAGCACGCGCCCGACGCGCTCGTCCTCGACAGCGACGGCGACTTCGAGACGATTCCGCCGTCGGTCGCCGAGAACCTCCTTCCCATCGTCGACAGCATCGACCCGCTCGACTACGATGAATCGTGGGTGCACGCGGACGCCCCGGAGACACTGCATCGCATCGCCGGCGACGAGTTCACCATCGGCGCGCCGGGTGACGGCGGCGTGGCGTGGACGCGACAGACCGTCCCGCCGACGGTGTTTCTCAAACCGCGACTCGAGGGGTCGCCCGAAGCGTTCATCGACTTCCTCGTCGCCGAGGCGTTCGTCGAAATCGGCCTCGGTCTTCCGGAGCAGTTCCTCGGCTTCTTCGAGAACGAGTATCGCGCCCTCGACGACGCCGTTCCGTTGTCGTCGGCCGACACCTACCAGCTCGCGGTCGCCCTGTTCGACGCCTACGTCGGTCTCCATAGCCGCGAGGTGTTCGAGGACTGGGCTGATGACTATCCCGGCCTCTACGACCAGTGGGTCGACGCCGGCGAACGGCTCGAACCACGCTTGACCGACCTTCCGAGCGACATCGCCCGTGGCCGAACGGAGTTCGCCGACGCGGCGGAGTTCGCTTGCAGCGCCCTCAAGCATGGCCTCGATTTACCGACGCCGTTCGACGCGCTGGACACGAGCGCCTACCGGCAACACGGGGCGCCCTACGCGGTGCAGTGGGCCGAGAAAACGTTCGAAGCGCTCACCGATACCGAGTAATCAAAATCCGAATCGGGCGACTGCGTTACTCGAAGGCCTGGAACCCGGTCAGGTCGGAACCGAGGATGAGGGTGTGGATGTCGTGGGTGCCCTCGTACGTGTAGACGGTCTCGAGGTTCGTCATGTGCCGCATCGGCGAGTAGTCGGCGGTGATACCGTTGCCACCGATCATCTCTCGGGCGACTCGGGACTGGTCGCGTGCCATCCGGACGTTGTTTCGTTTCGCCATCGACACCTGTTCGGGGCGCATCTCGCCGCGCTCCTTGAGGTCGGTTAGCCGGTAGACGAGCAGCTGGGCGAGCGAGATTTGGGTTGCCATCTCGGCGAGTTTGTCCTGCTGGAGCTGGAAGCGGGCGATGGGGCCGCCGAACTGCTCGCGGTCGGTGGCGTACTGCCGTGCGGTCTCGAAACAGTCGCGGGCGGCGCCGACGGCGCCCCACGCGATGCCGAACCGCGCCTGCGTGAGACAGGACAGCGGGCCTTTCATCCCCTCGACGCCGGGGAGCACGTCAGCCTCGTTGACTCGGACGTCGTCGAGGTGGATTTCACCGGTGATGGAGGCACGAAGCGAGAGCTTCTCCTCGATTTTGTTCGTTGTGACGCCGTCCGTGTCCGTATCGACGAGGAAGCCACGAACCGTGTCGTCGTCCGAGCGGTCTTTCGCCCACACGACCGCGACGTCGGAGATCGGGGAGTTCGTAATCCACGTCTTCGCGCCGTTGAGGATGTATTCGTCGCCGTCCTGTGTCGCCTCGGTCGACGCAGGGCTCGCCGAGCCGTGCTCGGCGGTGTCCTTCTCGGCGTGAGTCTCCATCGCTGTCGGGTTCGAGCCGTGTTCCGGTTCGGTGAGGCCGAAACAGCCGACCGTCTCACCGGTGCCGAGATCCCACAGATACTCCTCTTTCTGCGCTTCGCTGCCGTAGGAGTGAATCGGGTACATGACGAGCGCCCCCTGCACCGAGGCCATCGACCGGAGCCCGGAGTCACCGGCCTCCAGTTCCTGCATCAGGAGCCCGTAGGCGCGCTCCGAGAGGTCTGGCAGTCCGTAGCCGTCCAGGTTCGGCGCGTAAAAACCCAGCTCGCCCATCTCGGTGATAAGCTCCTTCGGGAAGGTGCCCTCGATCCAGTGTTCGCCCACGTCGGGTTTGACGTTCTCTTCGACGAACTCCCGAGCCGTATCGCGAACCATCCGCTCTTCCTCGTTTAGGTCGGCCTCCAGGCTGAGATAATCAAGCATGGCTGTTTGTTGGACTGTACCATCAAAAACGCTCGCACACGGGCCGGGAGTTGATACGTCCGAATCGGCGGAGCGGATTCAGTCGTCGGCCGCTGCCGTCTCCTCGGCACGGACCGTCGCACAGAAATTGTCGAACACGCGCTTTGCCGCCGTCGCGTCCGCAGTCGCGTCCTCGGTGATGCCCGCACAGACGGCCTCGATGCGCTCCTCCGAAAGGTGGTCTTTGCCCCGGACGACCGATTCGGCGGTTCGGGCGTCGTACTCCGGGTGCGCCTGAACGCCGTAGACGTCGCCGTGCCGGAAGCCGTGGATGCCGTAGTCGTTCTCGGCGATGCGTTCGGCGCCGTCGGGCAGTTCCGTGACCGCATCTGAGTGGGTCGTGAACACCGTGAACGACTCGGGGACGCCCTCGAAGAGGCGGTCGCCCGTGTGCCGCACCGTCCGGTAGCCGAGTTCGTACTCCCCCATGTCTTCGACCGTGCCGCCGAGTGCGTCGGCGAGTAGCTGGTGACCCCAACAGATGCCGAGCGCCGGCAGCCCGCGGTCGATGGCCGTCCGCGCCCACGAGCGCGTCTCGTCGATCCACGGCTCCTCCCAGTACACAGACGACCGCGACCCGGTGACGACGAAGGCGTCGAACTCGAAGCTCGACGGTAGCTCGCCGCCGCTGGCGTCGAACCGGGTCAGGTCGGCGTCGAGTTCCCGCCGGAAGTTCCGCGGAGTGTTCGGGTCGCCGTGGGAGGCGTCCAGCAGCGCGATTCGGGGTCGCATCAGTCGTCCGTATCGCTCCGAGGCACAAAAGCGCCGCGCCGCTGGCCCGATTCGCGGCGATCTGTGACAGCCACGTATCGGCCGAATCGCCGCTCAATCGCCGTTAGCGACGCTCGCGTCGATAAAATCGTCAAGCGCGTCCGTCACGGCCGGCGCGTGTTCGATGAAACAGCACCGTTTCCCCTCGACGGCCTCGAACCGCCCCCGTGGCAGGTCTGCGGCCAGTTCCTCGCCCGCCTCCATCGGCACGATTGGGTCGTCGACGCCGTGACAGACGAGCGTCGGCAGCGTGAGTTCGTAGAGCGGCTCGGCTTCGAATTCCTGGACGGCGTCGAGATGGCCGGCCAGCGCGTCGCCGGTCGCGTCCTCCTCGCGCCGCCACTCGACGATGCGGTCGACGAGGCCGGTTTCGGCGAAGAACGACTCGGAGAACGCAAAGGAAAGCGATTCCCGAAGTCGCGTCGGGTCGGAGGGGTGCAGCGCCGCCAGCGCATCGCTGTCGACCCGGTCGCCGGATTCGGCGGCGCCGAACACCGACAGCGAGCGTGCGCGGCCGTACTCGCGGGCGTAGCGGAGCGCGACCATTCCACCGAGGCCGGCCCCCACGATATGCGCCCGGCGCACACCTGCGTCGGCGAGGACGGCTTCCAGGTCGGCAGCGAACCGGTCGACGGTGTACGGTTCGTCGGCGTTGGAGCCGTCCGTTCCGCGCCCGGCGTAGACGACCGTCTGATACGGCCCGGCGAGCCCCGGTGCCTGCCAGCCCCACAGCCACGGCCCGAAGCCAGCGTCGGGGACGAACACGACCGTCGGCCGGTCGGCCTCTCCCGACACCTCGTAGTACAGCGTCGTTCCGTCGGTCGCGACCGTTGGCATACTCGCTTCGACGTGGGGTGGCCCTTTGCAGATTTCGGCTGGCCCCGACAGCCGCAGAGCCTTTGGGCTGGCCGCCGAAGCCATCCCATGGACACTGCGGCGCTCCGTGCTGACATCCCAGCCTGTGAGTCGTGTGCCTACCTGAACACGGGTGCGAGCGGCCCGAGCCCGCGACGCGTCCTCGATGCGGTCGAGGAGGCCCAGCGCGCACATGAATACGAGGCCTGTTCAGTCGGCCACTACGACGCAGCGGCCGACCTCCGCGAGGAGGCGCGTGCGTCGCTTGCGACCCATCTCGGCTGTCGGCCCGCTGATATCGCTCTCGTCGCCTCGACCGGCGACGGGCTCAGCCGCATCGCCAACGCCATCGAGTGGGAGCCCGGCGACCGCGTCGTCCGAACCGACCTCGAACACCCCTCCGGCGTGCTGCCGTGGCGCAGACAGCGCGACCGCGGCGTCGAGGTCGTGACGCTTCCCTGCCCCGACGGCCGGCTCCCGATGGATGCGTACACGGAGGCCGTCGCGGACGCTCGGCTCGTCTGTCTCAGCTCCGAAAGCTGGCTGCACGGCACCCGGCTCCGCATCGAGGAGGCGGTCGACATCGCTCACGACGCCGGTGCCCTGGTCGTCGTCGACGCCGTCCAGACGGTGGGACAACACTCCGTCGACGTCACCGAGTGGGGTGCTGACGCGGTCTGTGCGTCGGGGCACAAGTGGCTGCTCGGGCCGTGGGGGGCCGGATTCATCTACATCAATCCGGAATCACTCTCCGAGTTCCAGCCGCGCCATATCGGCTCCCGGAGCGCGGTCGACCCGACTGGCCCAGGGCTCGATTTCAAGCCTGACGCCAGTCGCTTCGAGGTTTCGACGACCGCAGTCGCACCGTACGCCGGGCTCGTCGAAGCCATCGACATCATCGAATCGCTCGGTATGGACAGGATCGAATCCCGAATCGAGAACCTGACCGACCGGCTCAAATCGCGGTTGGACGACCGCCTGAAATCGCCCGAGGCATACGAATCCGGGCTGGTCGCCTTCGAGGTCGACGACGCCCAGGGATTCGTCGAACACGCCAAGGAAAACGACGTTGTGGTTCGCGACATCCCGTCTGGCGACGTCCGGGCGTCGGTACATGCGTTCAACACCGACGGCGATATCGATGCGCTGCTCGAGTTGCTCTGAGCCACCGCCACGAAGCAATCGGGCCGACTGACGGCCGCTTCGACACGTTTCCGAAGATGCTACGGGGGCCGGTAACACACTATAATTATGTGTGTCGGGTTCTTCGAGTGGTGTATGCCGGAATGCCAGAACTGCGGCGCGTTCGTAACGGCAGCATATGCTCGGGTTTTCACGCCGAACGGAATCGAGAATCCGCGCGTCTGTCCCCAGTGCGAAGACAAGATCCGCGACGGGTCGGATGTCCGTGAAGCGCGCTCGACCCGCCGCACCTGACTGGCATCGCAACGGAATCACGGTACAGCAGCTGCGTTCCTTCTCACCGCCGCTTTCCCCGTCAGCGTGCGCTCTCGACTAGCTCCCTGGCCTCCGCCAGGAGTTTCTTCGCGTCTGCCTCCTCGCGAGCCTCCGCGGTCACCCGGATGAGCGGCTGGGTGCCGCTGGCTCGAATCAGGAACCACCCGCGCTCCGTTTCGACTCGAACGCCATCGAGCGTCGAAACGTCGTCGTAGTCGTCCAACACTCCTGTTTCGACGCTCGCCATCACGTCCCGCTTCCTCTCGACCTCGACGTTTGCACGCCGAATCGGGTACGACGGAAGTGCTGCGAGGCGCGATTCCAGTGGCTCCTCGGCAGCCATCTCGGCGACTCGAAGTGCGGCGAGCGCCCCATCCGGACACAGCGTCTCGTCGGGCCAGATCCACGCACCCGACGGCTCGCCGCCGAACGCGACGTCGGGTTCGGTCGCGGCCGCCGCCACGTAGACGTCCCCGACGGGCGTGCGCGTGACGCCGATATCCCGCTCGGCGAGGTAGTCCTCGACGGCGAGGCTGGTGTCGACGGGGACGGCGACCCGCTCGCCCGGTTCCGCAGCATCGGCCGCGAACAGCGCCAGCAGAGCGTCCCCCGAAAGGAAGGTGCCGTTGCCGGCGACCGCCCGCATCCGGTCGGCATCGCCATCGTGGGTGACACCGAGGTCGTACTCGCCCTCCGCGACGAGCGTCGCGAGCGCCTCGCAGTTCTCGGCGGTCGGTTCGGAGGGCCGGCCCGGAAACCGGCCGTCGGGCTGGGCGTTCACCGTCTCGACGTGGCAGCCGGTCTCGACCAGCGCATCGACGCTGACGCGTCCGGCGCCGTTCCCAAGGTCGACAGCCACGTCGAGGTTGAGTGTCGCTTCGCTCCCCGAGACGAGCGTGTCGACGTGGCGCTCGGCGGCGTCGGCAATCTCGCGCTCGCCTAACTCATTCCACGGCCGCAGTTCCGGCTCGTCGGCCTCGATGCGTGCCGTAATGCGCTCGCGTCCCTCGGCGTCGTACGCCTGGCCGGACGGCTGCCAGAGTTTCAGTCCGTTATCTTCCGGCGGATTGTGACTCGCCGTGACCGACACGCCGGCGTCGGCGTTCTCCCACGCGACGGCTCTGGCGACCGTCGGCGTCGCAGCCACGCCGATATCGACGACATCGGTGCCGAGTTCTCGAATCCCGGCGGCAAGCGAATCGACGAGCAGGGCGCCGCTCTCGCGGGGGTCGCGGCCGACGACGACCCGGTCGGTTTCGGCACCGAGCGCCCGCCCGACGCGGAGCGAAAGCGCTGCGGTTACCTCCTCACCGACGGGGCCCCGGATGCCGCTCGTTCCGAACATATCCACAGCTCTCGGCCGGCCGTGAAAACCTATTCGTCCGGCGACCACTGGCAGGCGGCGCCGTAGGTGAGCTCCGCGTCGTCGATGTGGGCATCGAGGCAGGCGTAGTTGCAGAACGCGCCCGCGGGGACGCGCTCGCCGTCCGCCGTCTTTTCGACGAACACCGGGTCGTAGTGTGCGAGGTCGCTCCCGCAGTAGGTACATTCCATACGCGTCTCTCGGAGTCGTCACCGCAAGTGCTTTTTCCGTATCGGTGCGAGAGACGCACATGAAACAGACCGGCGGTTCGGACGAGGCGAAGCGCCGCGCTGGCGAAAGCGCCGCCGACGCCGTCGTCGACGAGATGGTCGTCGGCCTGGGGACGGGGTCGACAGCCGCGGCCGCGATTCGGGCTCTCGGCCGCCGGGTCGACGCCGGCCTCGATATCCGCGGCGTTCCGACCTCATATCAGTCCCGACAGTTGGCCCGCGAGGTCGGGGTTCCGTTGACGACGCTTGAGGAGGCGACGCCGGACGTGGCCATCGACGGTGCCGACCGTATCGCGGACGGCGACTTAATCAAGGGCGGTGGCGCGGCTCACGCCCGCGAGAAACTGGTCGATGCCGCGGCTGACCGCTTCCTCGTAGTCGCCGACGAGACGAAACTCGCCGCGACGCTCGACGTGGCCGTGCCGGTCGAGGTGCTACCCGACGCCGTCCCCGTCGTCGAGGACACCCTCGAAGCGCTCGACGGCGTTCCGACGCTGCGGGCCGCAGAGCGGAAGGACGGCCCAGTCGTCACGGACAACGGCAATCTCGTCATCGACTGCGATTTCGGCGCGATTGCCGAGCCTGCGGCGCTTTCGGCCGATCTCGCTGCCATCCCGGGCGTCGTCGCACACGGCCTCTTTATCGACATGGCCGACGAGATACACGTCGGTACCGGTGACAGCGTTGACGTTCGCAACCGGGAGTAACGCTGGCGCTGCCGATAGCCGTCGCTGACCGGTAGCGCGAAAGAAAACAGAGCAGCCTCGACCTTACAGGTCGCGCGGCTGGACGGTCTTCCGGTCGTTTGCCTCGGCACGCCGTGCGGCGTCCTCGAGGAGCTCCTCGACCTCCTCGTCGAGGGCGTCGTAGAAGTCGGAGGCAACGTTCATATCATCGAGCGCTTCCTTCACAGCAGCTTTGACGATTAGGTCTGCCATACAGGCCGCGGTTTATCCGGCCCCCTTATATAATTTCCCAAAAGAGTGCCATTTGGCCGCTTCTAACGGCCGATTAGCCGTGAAGAACCGGGATGAACCAGATGTTCATTCGCCCTTTCATCTAATTTTTATGGCTGCCTCGACTGAATCGCGGTTGACGCCAACCGCGAGCCGACAGTTTCGTGGTTAGGGACACGAACGCGGATGTATGCGCGATATATTGGATGCGGTTGCGACAGGTGAGGTCTCTCCCGCGGAGGCGGAAGCCGAGCTTCGTGGCTACGCCCGCTCCGGCGCCGGGCGGTTCGACGCAGCTCGGGAGGCCCGCACCGGCATCCCCGAGGCTATCCTCTCCGAGGGGAAAACGCCCGAAGAGACCGCCGAAATGACTGTCACGGCAGTTGAGACGACCGGCAGCGCGCTCGTGACGCGGGCCGACGACGAGGCCGCTGCGGCCTGCCGGCAGCGACTCGCCGAGGAATTTCCCGACGCCGACATCGAACGCGACGGCCGGGCACACACCCTCGTCGTCCACGCTCCCTCGTACGAACCGCCAGCCCTCGACGCGACGGTGACCGTCGTCACGGCCGGCACTTCGGACGTGGCTGCCGCCAGCGAGGCCGCCGTCGTCGCGGATGAGATGGGCGCCACCGTCGAGTTCATCGACGATGTCGGCGTCGCGGGTATCGCCCGCCTGTTCGACCGCTTGGACGAGATACGAGCGGCCGACGCCCTTGTCGTCGCCGCGGGCCGGGAAGGCGCCCTGCCGACCGTCACCGCCGGACTGGTTGACGTGCCGCTCATCGGGCTGCCGGTCTCGACCGGATACGGCCACGGCGGCGACGGTGAGGCGGCGCTTTCCGGGATGATCCAGTCGTGTACACCAATCACGGTCGTCAACATCGATGCCGGGTTCACTGCGGGGGCTCAGGCCGGCCTCATCGCACGCTCTGTGTCGGCGGCTCGTGCGGAGCCGTGATCCCCGATATCGGCAGCGTGTTATGGTTCACCGAGGGTATTTGTGTATAGAGGCCGTATGACAACTGCCGACAATGGATACCCACGTCGGCGGCCATAATGCCCAGGTGTGACCACTGTGACGCGCACGTCTCGGATCGGTTCGCCCGCGTGTTCGCGGACGAACGGGGACAGGTGCATGCGTGTCCCAACTGCTCCGCGAACGCCGGAATCGCCGAGGTCTCGAGAGAGCGCGGACATGAGTGACGGCCGTGTGTCCGTGGAACCGTGTTCCAAACACAGGGTGCCCTCGTTTCTGTAATGCCACGTAGCGGCGGCCATCACGTCTACGTCGTCGAGTGTGCCGACGGGACGCTGTACACCGGCTACACCACCAACGTCGAGCGACGCCTCCGCGAACACAACGCCGGCGACGGCGCGAAATACACCCGCGGACGGACACCGGTTGAACTCGTCTACACCGAACCCTTCGACTCGAAATCGGCGGCGATGAGCCGCGAGTACGAACTCAAACAGCTCTCCCGGAACGAAAAAGAGCGCCTCGTCGACGGCGATTTGTAACCCTCTACGCCCCGCCGGTCGGCGTGGGCAGCGCCCGCAACTCCCGCGTCGGCACGAGGAAATTGCCGCGGTTCTTCACGAAGATGTACCGGAGGATGCCGTTGTTGACGCGCTGGCGAATCGCGGGCGTCTCCTCGACGACATCGGCCGCGTTCATCGCCTCACGGACGGCTTCGAACGACGAAATCTCCGTCTGGAGGCTCGGGAAATGGAGGCTCGCGATGTTCTCGTCGGTCGATTCGACGTGCCGGCGAACCAGCTTGGGGTTGCCCGACTCGTCGCGGTTCGCACGCGCCATCTTCTGGGCGTGGCCGATGGCGCCGTTGTCGCGCGCCTGCTCGACCAGTTGCTCGAGTTCCTCGGGGACGACACCGCTGTTGCTGCCGACGTTGTCGCCGACACCCTCGATATCGTCGGCGAGATGGGTGCTGAACAGTTTCTTCACCATCTCGTCGTGGTCGTTGTCCTCGTACCAGCGGTCGAGACGCTGTTGGAGTTTCGCGACGTGTTTCGTCGTGCCGCCGGCGAACGGCCCCGACTCGATCTCGATTGCCTCCTCGGTCGCCTGATTGCCGACGAAGCCGGCGTTGAACCCCATGAACAGTTTCGACGCTTCGGGCACGTCGGCGTCGTCCGGAATGCCATCGACCTCGTCCTGCCGTGCGGCGGGCATGCCGCGCCCGATGAAGCCCGTCCGTCGGTCGTCAACCGTGCCGGGGAACGACACCGCATCGATGCCGTTTGCCTCCGCTTTGTCGCCGAACAGCGCTTGTTCGGCTTCGAGCACCACGTCAGCGCGGTCGGAGGCGAGATGGAGCAACGCGTCCTGCGTGTCGAAGGTGGGGTTCTCGAAGTTCGACAACGCCCGCGGTTCGGGGAGGTCGACGCCCTCTGGCGGGGCGCCGTAGCGGTCGAAGTACGCCGGCGTGTAGCCGATAGAATGGATAAGGCCAGCCGGCGACCGCTCGTAGGCGCGGTCGAGCATCGACAGAGCTTCTCCCACCTGCGTCCGGTCGTCATCGGTCGGTTCGCCGTCGGCATCGAGCGTGACGTAGAGGAACGTCTGATGTCTCGGGAGGGCGTGGTTGCCGTGGTCGTCCGTTTCGAGCACGTCGTTCCAGGCGTGCTGGCGGGGTTCCAGTTGCGACGGGTCGTCGACGCCCTTCGGGACAGGGTCGGAGTCAGCAGAAAGGTCGAGACACGCCGACAGTGCGCTTGCACCGCCGGTCGCGACGGCGGCCTTCAGCAGCCGACGCCGCGTTGGCGTGTACCGGCGAGTCATTACACCTCTTTGTGCCCCTGCGGGCATGGTGGTTTTGGTTCAACTGACGAACAAGCGGGAACCGTCACTCGTAGCGGGCGGCGTGTTCCGCACAGAACGGCGGGTCGCGCAGTTGCGCCTCGACGAGTGCCGGCTGTCGGTGGGCGTCGTACAGCCGGCACTCGGGGTTCTCGCAAAACGCCTCGCCAGTCTCGAGGTAGTGATACGCGGCAAGGACGTACCCCTTCAGCGCCTCGGTCGTTCGGGGGTCGCCATCGACGAGGAAATCGCCGTCGACCTGCTCTTCGAGCACTTCACGCGGCGGCGCGTCGCCGGCCAGAAGCGCGTGCTGCTGTTTGGTCTTGTAGTAGGACTCGGGCTTCGCTGGCGCCTCGTAGAGACCGGGCACGCTCACGACCGCGGGCTGGCCAAGGACAGACACGCGTTTGTGCCAGCGAGCGTCGTGGTCGCCCCACGTCCCAACGACGCGGTCGAGAAGCGGGACGTGCAAGTGGTCGAGCGGCGTTTCAAGACGCTCACGGAGTGCGTCCTGTACTGCGAGCCCGTCGTAGATGACGCCGCCGGCTCGTTCGGGATGCTCCAGGGCGCGCTCTTCGTAACGTCGGATACCCAACATAGGGCCATCGCTCCGCGATGTCCCTTGCCCCGCGCTCGCTCCGCTCCCGCGGGACATCGTGTTGCCCGTCTCGCGTTCGTACGGCGAGGTGACACGCGCCTCCGCGAACGCTTCGGCGAGCGATTCGTCAGCGAGCTCTCCCAGCAGGCGGTCGTCGACGGCAACTGCACAGTCGATGCGCTTGCGGAGCCACTCGGCGATAGCGTCCGCGTCGACTTCGGTCGTCGGGGCGCGATAGAGGGTTATTCCGTCGGGCATAGCGAGTTCGAAGTATCCGGTGTAGCATCCGCGAGCGCTTCGCGCTCGTGGTTCCCGGCGACGAGACGGCGGAGCCGTCGAGTCGCCGTAGCGAGAGCCGACTAACGCGCCCGGAGGGCGCGGCTGGAGGCTCTCGCGCATATTTCCCCCAAGTTTTTGCCGAGAACCGGTATCGAGCGCTTCGCGCTCGATCCGCGTTCTCGTGCAAAAAGTGGGTGTTCAGTCGTCGGCGGGCTCCGCACGCGTCGTCATCTCGACGTCCGGTGCGTCGACCTCGAGCTCGTCGAGGGCGACCTGGGCGGCGCGCTTGCCCGACAGGAGCATCGCGCCGAAGGTCGGCCCCATGCGCGGGAGGCCGTACGTCGTCGCCGTGGCCATGCCGGTGACGATGAGGCCGTCGTGGGCGAGGCCGGTGTGTTCGACGACGGCGTCCTCGCTTTGGCCGACCCACATGGAGTCGTGGCCGGGCGAGTCGTGGCCGGGGGCACCATAGGAATCGTCGCCGGTATTGTCCATCCCTGTGTTGTTCTCCTCGGCGTGCTCGATGCCGGGGGCGTTGAGAACGCCGCGTTCCTGGAGTTTCGAGACGGCGACGGCGTCGTGACCAGTGGCGTCGATGACGAGGTCGGCCTCGACGGCGATGGGGTCGACGCAGGTGATCTCACGCGGCAGCGCGTGGACGGGCGTCCAGTTCATGACGATGCCGCCGACGCGGTGGTCTTCGCGGATGACGATGTCGGTGAACTCCGTCATGTTCTGCATCTTCGCGCCGGCGTCGCAGGCGGCCTTGATGAGGCCCGAACAGGCCTCCGGGCCGTTGGCGACGTACAACCCCTCCGAATCCTGGGACTGCTTGTAATCGACGTCGAGTTCGTCGAGTACCTGCTCTGCGGGGTCGCGCACGGTTACCTTGTTCATCAGGAAGCCGCCGAGCCAGAAGCCGCCGCCGAGGTAGTTGTTCTTCTCGACGACCATCGTCTTCACGCCGCGCTCGGAGAGCTCTTTGGCGGCCATCAGCCCTGAGGGGCCGCCACCGACGATGATGACGTCCGAGTCGGAGAAGTTCATGAACTCCTCGGTCCACTCCTGCCCGATGGCGCGCGTTACCTCCGCCTCGCCGACGTCGCTGAACTTGTCGAATCCAGTCATACCACCAAGTAGTATCACCCGCGAATACTAAGCCGTTGTGGTCGGCGAGAGCACGAACATCGAGCGGCGCTACGGGAGTACGACCGCGACAGTCTGGCTCGCCAGCGCGGCGACCGTCCCCGCGAGGAAGAACGCGGCGTTGGCTCGTGGATTCGCCGCCAGGGTGAGCTCGAAGCTGTGGTGGAACGACGAAGCGGGCGCGAACGGCCGAATCCCCATCGGCGTGATGCTGTCGGCGAGCAGATGCGAAGAGAGCGATATCGCAGCTGCGCCGCCGACGGTTGTGCCGAACGCGACGGGGCGGGCGAGGACGAGGCCCGCGAGCGTGCCCGAAAGCGCCGCAAGCAGCGCGACGCCGATGACGAACCAGACGGTGTGTGTCGGGCCGCGGTGCTCGATTGTGAGATGTTCGTCCGCGTCGGGCAGCGTCGACAGCGCGGCGGCGACGGCGAAGCCGACCAGTGCGAGCGTCGGGTCGCCGCCTGCGGTCAGAACGGCACCGACGGGCGCATACAGCAGGAGCGCCGCGCCAAAATGACCCACACGGTGCATACGCTCCGTTTCGCCCCGACGGCCATCAATCCCTCGCGGACGGGGTTCGTAAGGATTACCACGGGATGCCGCAAACACCGGTGTATGAGCGACAACGGCGACGAGGAAGCCGAGGCCGAGGCGGAGGAAGCCGAGCCAGCCGTCCCGCTCGGCGAGGGCGCCCCAGTCGAGGGCGCACCGCTGGCACGGGTAGCTTCCCGACTGCATTACGCCATCGAGAAGAGCGAAATCGAGCGCCGCGAGGGCGATACGACCATCCGAACGCCGGACGGCCCGCGAGAACTGGGCGATGTCCTCGCGGAGACCGACGAGGTCTACTTCGACACCCGGCAGTCCTTCGAGGACGCCGTTCGCGAGGTCATCGGCACCGGCACGATTCCGACCGCCGACGAGTAACTATCGCCGGTCGACGATGGCGATGTCGGTGTCCAGATTCTGAAGCCGCTCGAACGTGGGCGGCGAAATCAGTCGTGAGGCCCGGCTTCGGTCGCGGCTCGCGCCGATGATGACGAGGTCGTTCGTGCGCGCGATGCGCCGCAGGAACCGCTCGACCGAGGCGTTCGCGACGTGCGTTTCGATTCTGCCTTCGGCGGTCTCGACGAGGTTCGCGAGCATCCGGTCGCCCGCGCGGCGCCGCTTTTCGGAGTCGATGCAGTGGGCGACGCTCACGCGGCCGGTCGCACCCGCGATGCGGTGGGCGAAATCGATCATCGCGTGGGCAGTATCGCTGGGGCTTCTGACCGGCACGGCGATGCGTTGCCAGTCGGTCTGGCCCGTCTCGGATCTGTGGACGAGCACGTCGAGATCCGATTTCAGGAGCGTGCCGATGAACGGCGTTATCTCCCCGTCTTCGGTCTCGTAGGGCGCGGCGATCAAATCACAGTTGGTCTCGACCGCGGTCTGTTGCACCGTCCGGGCGGCCGACTGGCCCCGGGTCGCGACGACGACCTGACAGGGAACGTCGAGCGTCCCCTCGACCGTCCCGGCCAGCTCCTCGAGGCCGGAAACGGTCGCCGTGAGTTCCGGGTCGGCCTCCTCGTCAGTATCGTCCGGTGCCGCCTCCGGCGTCGTTTCCGCGTCCGCCTCCGCGTCGTCCTCCTCGACGACGTCGAGAAGCACGACCTTGCCGGCGTCGTGAGCGGCCGCAAGCCGGCCGGCGAGCATCGCCGTGGCCCGCGGATGGTCACCCCGGATCGGCACGAGCACGTGGTCGTCGCCCTTCGTCGACTGGTAGAGATACTCCGCGCGCTGTTCGTACAGCAAGTCGTGCCAGACCGTGAAGACGCCAGCGACGATGCTCGAGGCGATGAAGACGCTGAGGACGAACGGCACCTGCTGGCTTGGATCGACGAGGAGGCCGAGCAACGCCATCGAGAAGGCTGCGGCCTCCTCGATATCCAGAAGCCACGTGACGGCGCCGGTGAGCAAGACCGCGAAGGCGGCGCCCGGCGCATCCACCTCGATGGCTGACGGCGGAAGGGTCGGATAGACGACGTGTATCGCGACCTGCATCGCGATGACCGCACAGAGAGCGCCGGCGGTCAGTCCCGTGACGAACCGGACGGGTGAGGCGTACTCGCTTTCGGGGTTCGCGAACATCGCGTACGTCCCCGCGGCCAGCGGCGGGAAGACGAAAAAGGAGAGATACACCAGCCGGTTCGACAGGTAGGTCAAAAGGGCGACCAGGAACGGCACGAACAACAGAATCGAGACGTGGATGAGCGTGTTCGTCTCCTCCAGGCGCCTCCGGCCCGTCCGGAGCAGGCGACGGCCGAGCTGGCCGACCCGTCGCAGGCGGCCACTCGCCCGCTCGCGCAACCGATTCAGCATGTACGTCGACTCCGTGAGTGGCGACTTAAACTTACGGCGGCGGCCGGCGGTTCGGGTTCGGTCACGTTACCCCAGAAACCGCTCGAAGACGCCTCGCTCGTCGAGCGCCTTATAGAGGTACAGACACGGGAAAGCCAGAAAGAGGATGGACAACAGCGCGACGAAAAGCGCCGGGCCCGAAAGCAGGTCGGCGGCGTAGAGGGGGAGCATACTCGAGTGGTGCGCCGAGCCGGCCTTAACGGCTTCGAGAACTGCCGCCATCGACGCCTCCGGTGGCGCCGCCGCCGAACGCCGAGAGGTCGGCCTGGATGCCGGCGGCCATCGTCGATTTTCGCCGGAGGTCGGCCATCGAAACGGGGAGCTGCGGCACTAGGTGTCGGACGGCGTCGTGGAACGTCTCCGCGACCGCCGGCTCGCCGTCGAAGGCGTTCCGAATCGACTCGCGAATCTGCCAGACGCCGACCGGCGCCCAGTACTCGTTCGTGGCGTGCCGAATCACGAATACTTTCGCCTGTCGATCGCGCTCGGCCAACTCCTCTAAGACGCCGAGTCGGGAGGCGTAGTAGGCGCCCGAGGTCTCATCGACGTAGCTCGTCCGACCCTCGTAGCCCTCGCTGTCGGCAGCCATGTACAGCTGGCCGTTCGGGTCGGGATTCCAGATGGAGCCCGGCGCCTTGAGTTCGAGGAGTTCGAACTCCCACTCGCCGGGCGTCGCGATGACCCAGTAGTCGTTGCCGATGTAGCTGTTGTGCCACACGAACGTCTGGTCGATGCGTGGGGCGTTCCGAATCGTCCCCCGGAGATACGTTCCGAGCGTGTCATCGACGGCCGTAATCGACCACCGTGTCGGGACGAGCCGCCTGTTTTCGCCCTGTCCGAGCGCGCCGACAGAAAGGACGTTGTTGATGTCGTAGACATCGAAACCGCGGCGGTAGAGATACGTCATCGCGCCCTCGGCGCGCCAATCATCGTCAGAGAGCGTCTTCTCGATCGCACGCGGGACGTGAGGGTTCTCAGTCACCTGGGCGCTGCGTGCGTTCGCCCGGGGGCCGCGCGGGGCGGCGATGTCTTCGAGCGACCCATCGAGGTCGAACCCCGGCGAGTCGTTTAGGCCGAGTTCGATATCGACCGGGCGGTCGGCGATGGCGACCTCACGTTGGGTGCCGACGAAGCCGTCCCAGACGTCGTTGACGTCGACGTTCGCGCTCCGCGTGGAGTTGAGCAGGCCCGTCCGCCGCTGGAAAACGTCGTCGATGCTGTACCCCTGCTGGTACCACTCGCCGGTGGTGACGTACGACTCGGCGTCGGCCTCGTCGCCGACGGGTGCCAGCAATCCGGCCGAGACGTTGGGGTACGACGGCCGCCCGACGAAAACAGAGGGGGCCGTCGAGCCGACCATCGTATCGCCCGAGAGCGTCTCGTCGAAGCGCGTCCGGGCGTCGTCGAGGTGGTCGGTGATGGCGTAGGATTTCTCCTCGGCGAGCTTTCGCAACTCGACCGACTCGTCACGGTCGAGGTCGTCGACGTACTCGTCGAGGCGCATGCCGGTCGTTATGCGGGGACGGATAAAGGCTGTTCGGGGGCGGCGCTACGAGTGGATGCCCATCGCTTCGATCTGCTCTTGATAGCGGTTGCGGATGGTGACCTCGGTCACCTGCGCGACGTCGGCGACTTCACGCTGGGTTTTCTTCTCGTTGCAGAGCAGTGAGGCAGCGTAGATGGCTGCGGCCGCGTAGCCGGTGGGCGATTTCCCCGACAGCAGACCCTTCTCCGCAGTCGTTTCAATTATCTCGTTGGCTTTCGTCTGTACCTCCTCGCTCAACGCCAGTTCCGAGCAGAAACGGGGGACGTACTTCTTGGGGTCGACCGGCTCCATCTCGAGGCCGAGTTCCTGGGAGATGTAGCGGTAGGTGCGGCCGATCTCCTTGCGCTCGACACGGGAGACCTCGCTAATCTCCTCGAGCGAGCGGGGGATGCCCTCTTTGCGGCAGGCGGCATAGAGGGCAGCGGTCGAGACGCCCTCGATGGAGCGGCCACGGATGAGGTCGTCGTCGAGGGCGCGCCGGTAGATGACCGAGGCGACCTCGCGCACGGAGCGGGGGACGCCGAGCGCCGAGGCCATGCGGTCGGTTTCCGAAAGCGCAAACTGGAGGTTGCGTTCGCCGGCGTCTTTGGTTCGGATGCGCTCTTGCCATTTGCGGAGGCGATGCATCTGTGAGCGTTTCTTCGAGGAGATAGAGCGGCCGTAGGCGTCCTTGTCCTTCCAGTCGATGGTGGTTGTCAGCCCCTTGTCGTGCATCGTCTGGGTCGTCGGCGCGCCGACGCGGGATTTTTCCTGCCGTTCGGAATGGTTGAACGCCCGCCATTCCGGGCCGGGGTCGATGTGGTCTTCCTCGACGACGAGCCCACAGTCGTCACAGATCAGGTCACCCCTGTCGGCATCCTTAACGATATTGTCCGACTCACACTCCGGACAGACCGTCTCTGCCTCCTGTCCGGATGTCGTCTCGCCCTCGTCTTGCCGTTCGCGCTCCCGTTGGCGGGTGGGCCGTGTCATCGCATTTTTATACTGATTCGAGCGAGTCACTTAAACTCTCCCCAACACATTGTAAATTCTGACACGAACCGCCCGCAGGCGACGGGGTCGGTTTACCAGAACACCGTCTTCTGGATAGATACCGGAAGGGATAAAAATCGGAAGGAATGAGCGACGGACGATGCCCGTCATCGAATGTGACCCCGAGAACGCACGCGAGCGGCTGGAAGCCGCGGGAATCGACGTCGAGGCGGGCAATACCGAACACGAGCGATGGCGGGCCTCGCACGCGGGCGCGACTGCGGTCGCATACGATGACAAGGTCGTCATCCAGGGCGGCGAGCCGGCACGGCTCGTCGGCCTCCTGCAGGAGGGGGGTGGGCGCGCACACGTCTACTTCGATGGGGCCTGCCGCGGCAACCCAGGGCCGGGCGCCGTCGGGTGGGTCATCGTCACGAGCGACGGCATCGCGGCGGAGGGCTCGGAGCGCATCGGCCGCGTGACCAACAACCAGGCCGAGTACGAGGCGTTGGTTCGGGCGCTCGAAGCCGCCGTCGACTACGGTTTCGACGAACTCATCATCAAGGGTGATTCCGAACTCATCATCAAGCAGGTGCGCGGCGAGTGGGACACGAACGACCCGACGCTGCGCGAAAAGCGGGTTCGCGTTCGGGAGCTCCTCCAGCGGTTCGACGAGTGGTCTATCGACCACGTTCCGAGGGAGATAAACAGCCGCGCGGACGAACTAGCCAACGAGGCATTCGATGGCTGAAATCGACGACTCTACCGACACGCTGCCCGAGAACGTCGCCGAGCGTGCCGACCGGCTCACCCGGCTGGCACGCGACGCCGTAGACGAAAACGAGCGGGACGCCTACCTCGAAGAGCGGGCCGAACTGTTGGCCGAACACGGTTTCGCTGCCCGCCTCCGCGAGGACGACACCAGCGAAACGCTCGTGCTCCACCCCGAGGAGTGGCTCGAAGACGGCGTCGTCCAGATCGAGCGCATCGACGACACCGACCGTGCCGTCGAGCGGTCGCTCTCCGGCGTCGGCGACGCGGCGGATTGGGACGCGATCGAAGCGCACAATCGCGCGATCGCCGAGCGCGTCCGTGAGGAACACGGCGAGGCACACGGCGAGACGGCCCACGACTTCGCGGATTTCATGAGCAATCACTACGCCAAACGCATCGAAGCGGCGACGCCGGCCGAAAAGCGGGAGTTCCGCACGGAGTATTTCCCGCGGAACGCGTGGCCGACGGACGAACAGCTCGAGGTCGTCGAGCAGTCGCTCAGACTAATCGAAAACGCCGCTGAATAGCGGGTTAGTTCGCGTCGTCGACGAGGCCGCGGATGCGCTCTGCGCGCTCGTCGTCGGTGATGACCTTCGAGAACGTCCAGGAAAGCTGGTCGAGAACGGCGTCGAGTCCTTCTTCGGTGAGACCGTACTCGTTGGTTCGTTTGTCGAGTTCGCTCTTCTCGACGAGGCCCATCTCGACGAGGTCATCGAGGTTCGGATAGAGTCGACCGTGGTTGACCTCGCTGTCGTAGTAGGTCTCGAGCTCCCGCTTGATGGCGAGACCATAGCGGGCATCCTCTGCAAGGATGGTGAGAACGTTCTGCTGGAACGCCGTGAGGTCTTTTGCGACTCCCGGTTCGACGGTTGTTGTCTGCGCCTCTGACATATCAACCAACATGTCTGGAACGTACTTAACATTTATCAAACATCTATGGCTGTGCCGGTAAATCGACGCGAATGGCCCTGATATCCCGGATACCGGGCTTTTCTGCCGTCTCTCGGAGTTCTGATATAGCCGGGAGCGAGGCGGAACGGCCGCATGTCGAAAACTCTTTGCGGCCTAAGAGCGCACCCGCGAGCATGGCAAATCTCTGGGAAGACCTCGAGACGGGCCCGAACGCGCCCGAAGAGATCTACGCCGTCGTTGAGTGTCTGAAAGGCGAACGCAACAAATACGAGTACGACAAGGACATCCCGGGTGTCGTCCTCGACCGCGTCCTGCACTCGAACGTCCATTACCCCGCAGACTACGGCTTCATCCCGCAGTCGTACTACGACGACGAAGACCCCTTCGACGTCCTCGTGCTCGTCGAAGACCAGACGTTCCCCGGCTGCATCATCGAGGCCCGCCCCATCGCCCTCATGAAGATGGACGACGACGGCGAACAGGACGACAAGGTCATCGCGGTGCCGACCGAAGATCCCCGCTTCGACCACCTCGAAGACCTCGACGACATCCCACAGCAGACCATCGACGAGATCGACGAGTTCTTCTCGACGTACAAGAACCTCGAGGAGGGCAAGGAAGTCGAGACGCTCGGCTGGGAGGACAAACAGGCAGCGATGGACGCCATCGAACACGCCCAAGACCTTTACGAAGAGCACTTCGGCTAACGGCGAACTTCTGCGTTCTCTCGACCGCCCAGATGCATCGCTCGGCAGGGATCGAGATTCGCTCAACACATATGCTACGCGGTGAGATACCCAGTAGTAATCATGTATCGGCGCGCCGCTTGCTGTCGGTTTCTGGCCCATAATACCCGATAAGCATACCGAGTATTACGCCGATACATTATGCGTATGGAACGATACTTGATGGTAGAGCCGGAAGGGGTGTGTATGAGCGCCGAACAACGAGAGCCGCTTGGCATGCAGCATCTGACCGTCGTGCCGGAGAACTTCGAGCCGCCGGCCGAGGGCGAGGAATCCGACGACAGCTGACGTTGCCAGTTTTGCCGCTTTCGTGGAGCGGCGCCGCTTTTGGCAGTAGAAACGAACGTTCTTGTATCCACCTACCCAGGCAACGATATGGGATTGTTCGACCGGCTTCGCGGCGGCGAAGGGCCGCGAGTCGCCTTCTTCGGTATCGACGGCGTCCCGCACTCGCTGGTCGCCGAGAACGAAGAGACGTTTCCGAACCTCAACGCGATCGCCGACGAGGGCGCTGGCGGCGCTATCGACTCCATCGTCCCGCCCGAATCGAGCGCGTGTTGGCCGGCACTGACGACCGGCGTCAACCCCGGTGAGACCGGCGTCTACGGCTTCCAAGACCGCGAGGTCGGCAGCTACGACACGTACGTCCCGATGGGGCGTGACGTCCAGGCCACGCGCGTGTGGTCTCGTGTGACCGACGCCGGCCGCAACGCGACGGTGATGAACGTGCCCGTCACGTTCCCACCGGACAGGGACATCCAGCGGATGGTCAGCGGCTTCCTCTCGCCCGGCGTCGAGAAGGCCGCCTACCCCGACGAACTGCGGGACACGCTCGAAGGCCTCGATTACAAAATCGACGTCAACGCCAAACTCGGCCACGACGAGGACAAAGAGGAGTTCATCGAGGACGCCCACCGCACCCTCGACGCCCGCTTCGACGCGTTCAAACAGTACATCGAGCAGGACGACTGGGATCTGTTCTTCGGCGTCTTCATGACGACCGACCGGGTCAACCACTTCCTGTTCAAACACTACACACAGGACGGCGAGTACAAAGCGGAGTTCCTGGCCTTCTACGAGAAGGTCGACCAGTATCTCGGCGAACTGCGCGAGATGCTCGACGAGGAGACGACGATGGTCGTCGCCTCCGACCACGGCTTCACGCAACTCGACCACGAGGTCAAATGCAACGTCTGGCTCGAAGAGAACGGCTGGCTCTCCTACGAGGACGACGACCACGACAGCCTCGGCGACATCTCCGACGACACCGAGGCCTACTCACTCATCCCCGGTCGCTTCTATATCAACCTCGAGGGCCGAGAGCCGCGTGGTTCCGTCCCCGAAGACGAGTACGAGGCGGTACGGAGCGAGCTCAAGGCCGAACTGGAGGAGCTGGAAGGCCCCGACGGCCGGAAGGTCGCCGACCGCGTCGTGACCAAGGAGAAGGCCTTCCGTGGCGACCACGACGACATCGCACCCGACCTCGTCGTCATCCCGAACCACGGCTTCGACCTGAAGTCGGGGTTCAAGGGCGGCGACGACGTGTTCACCGTCGGCCCCCGAAACGGCATGCACAGCTTCGACAACGCCTGTCTGTTCATCGACGACGAGACCGCGAAGATTCAGGACGCCGACCTCTACGACATCGCGCCGACGCTTCTGGAGTTGGTTGACCTCGAAATCGACCGCAGCGACTTCGACGGCGCCTCGCTGGTGTAGGGCTGTCTCGGCACCACCACGGCCGAACATTTTTGAACGATTCCGGGGGCACACTCCCCCATGTCTCGAAACGACGCCGATTCGAGCCACGACCGCGATTCGGTCGAGCGCAGACTGGCCGCCGTCGAGCGGGCGCTCACCGAAAACGAGGACATCGACCGAACGACCAGGCTCGACGACCTCGATGAGCGCGTCACCGAACTCGAAGCGGCCGTGCAGGCGCTCCGTGGCTACGTCGGCTCCGTTCGCGCCGTCAACGACGACATCGAGCATCGGGCCGACCTCGCGCTTCGGAAGGCAGCAGCCCTCGAACGGCACGTCGGCGCAGTTCCCGAGACGCTCGAGCATGAGGGTGACGGCGACACCCGGGGAACACAGACCGAAACGGATGATGACGGCGGCGTACTCGCAGCACTTCGCCGCTAACGCCCGGGCACGTGCTTCGTCTCGTCCTCGCCGTGGTACTCGCGACGGCGCTTCTCGGCGCCAGTCTGCCGGCAGCAGAGCACGCCGAACGCGAGCGGAACACGGAACTCGCGACAGCAGAACTGGAGAGAGTCGCAACCGAAGCCGCCCGACTGGCGGCCCAGAACGACCCTATCGAATCCAGATACGCGCCCGCGAGGACAGTCATCGAGGTTGCCGTGCCACAGCCGACGCTGACCGACGGTGGACGACTCATCATTGAGTGTGACCGCCTCGTCTGGCAGCCGGTCGACGGCCGCAACCGAACCGTCGATAGCGATGTTCCGATTCACGTCGCCTCGCCGGTTCGGATTTCGGATCGAACACGGCTTCGGTTGTCGTTCGTCCGTATCGGCGGGCAAGCCGTGGTTCACGTCGAACGGGCGAGGGTTGAAAAGCGAAGCCGGAACCAGACGGCCCGTGCTCGAAGGATTGCTGCGTTCCGACGCCGAGTGCCGGTGTGAGGCGGAGTTCGAGGCAGATCACCTCCGCGTGGACAGCACCGACTGTGCCGGCGACGGACGGCTGGCCGAGAACCCGGCGTGTCGGGCAACCGTCGTGGAGGCGCTCGAAGCCCGCGATGCCGACATCGTTCACACCCGCTCATCCGGCTTCGAGCGCGTCTACGAGGACGGCGCCGCCGGGCTACTCGTCGCTGCCGGCCGCTTCGCTGCCGCGACGGCGTTCCACGACGGCGCGCTCGCAGAGCGGGCCCGGAGCGATCCACTCGGCGCCGCCCGAGTCGCGAGCGGCCGTGGTGACCCGCTGGCTCGAGTTGCCGCCGAGACCGGCTTGGCCTCGTTTCTCGGTGCCGAGTACGGAACCGCGTTGCGCCCGCACGTCGGCCCGACACTGGCTCGCTCGCGTGTCGCGGCACGACCGCCCGAGAACGCAACACTGCTCGACCGGCAGGAGCTCGACACGGGCGCTGTCGTCCGCCGGTACGGCACCGACGCCATGGACACCTTCCATCTCGTCCCGGTCGAACACCGGTTCGATCCTGCCGAAACAGCGACGCTCGCGGACGCCTACGAGCGGCTGGCCAGCGGTGCCGTCTCCGGAGGCGACCGGGCACCGGGCCGTGCCGTCCGCTCCGTCGCACCCTCGGGCGCGCCCGTCGAAACGCTCGTCGCCGCGCTCGAAAAGCACACGCGCGGCCTCGGCGTCATCGAGGATTGCTTCGCCGACCCGGCGGTCACCGACGTGTTCGCGACCGCGCCGGTCGCGGAGAATCTACTGCGCGTCCGCCGTGACGGCGAGACGCTCCGGACGAACGTCCGGCTCACCGACGAGGGCGCTGCCGCGCTCGCATCCCGGTTCCGTCGAGCCAGCGGCCGGGCCTTCTCGCGAGCGAGTCCGACGCTCGCAGCCACAGCCACGGCGGGCGACCGGCGGGTTCGCGTGGCCGGCGTAACCGACCCTGTCAGCGACGGCGTCGGCTTCACGTTCCGGGCCCACGATGAGTCGGCGTTCCGGCTGACCGACCTCGTGGCGAACGGGACGCTGTCCCCCGAGCCAGCCGGCTTTCTGTCGGTCGCAGTCGAGCGGGGCGCCGCCGTCCTGGTGGCTGGCGCCCGCGGTGCTGGCAAGACGACGCTTCTCGGCGCGCTGCTGTGGGAGCTGGCTCCGACCGTTCGGACGGTCGTCATCGAGGATACACCGGAGCTGCCGGTCGAGGAGCTCCAATCGGCGGGGCGAGACGTCCAGCCGCTCCGGGTCACGACCGACGACGGCGCCTCGATAACGCCGACCGAGGCGCTCCGAACCGCGCTCCGGCTCGGTGACGGTGCGCTCGTCGTCGGCGAAGTCCGGGGTGAGGAAGCGCAGGCGCTCTATGAGGCGATGCGCATCGGTGCCGCCGACGGAGCCGTCCTCGGCACCATTCACGGAGGGGGTGGTGACTCCGTTCGCGAGCGCGTCGTTACCGACCTCGGCGTTCCCGAAAGCGCGTTCGCCGACACCGACCTCGTTGTTACGCTCGAAGCATACGACAGCGAAGACGGACGAAAGCGGCGTCTTCGCTCCATCGAGTCGGTCACTCGAACGTCGTCCGGCGTCAGCTTCGAACCACTCCTCGACGCCGAACAGCGGACGCTCGACCTCCACGAAAGCCGACTGCCGGGTGCGCTGGCCGACCCGACGGAAACCGCCGCGGACGCTCGCGACGTGATCGAGTGTCGTATCGAAGCCTTCCAAGAGCGATGTGGGTAGGTAGGCTGCTCGCACGACTCTCGCCGCGTGACTCCGTCCCCGAATCGCTTCGAACGGTGTCGCCGTTTCTCGACAGCGACCCCTTGCTGTTGGCGAAAGCGGCGGACAGTGTCGGCATCGGTTTCGTGTGTGTCCTCAGTGCGATGGGTGTTCTGGTCGGTCGACCGTCGCTCCTGCTCGTCGCCGTCGGCGCGGGCTACGGTGCGACGGTTGCTGTACGCGGCGCTGCCGTTGCGGTGGCGAACGCCCGACAGAGCCGAGCACTCGGGGCTGCTCCGGCGCTCGTCAGCCGTGCCGTCCTCCGGACGCGAATCGAGCCGACTGCTGAGGCCGCAGCGGATTTCGCGGCCGGTTCCGGTGGACGACTCGGCGACCGCCTCGCCGAACACGTCAGGCGGGCACGCGGGACGCCACGATCCGGGCTGGGCACGTTCGCGGACGCGTGGCGCGAGGTGTTCCCCGCGCTGCATCGGTCGGTGACGCTGGTCGCCGCCGCGGCCGCCGCCCCGCCCGGCGAGCGCGACCGAGCACTCGACCGGGCGATGGACGCGATTCTCGATGGCACGCGAACCCGTGCGGTCGACGCAGCCGAATCGCTTCGCGGGCCCGCGACGGCCATCTACGCGTTCGGGGTGCTCCTGCCACTTGCGCTTGTCAGCGTGGTTCCAGCCGCCGGCGCCGCCGGCGTCGCCGCGACGCTACCGGCCATCGTCGTCATCTACGACCTCGTATTACCCGTTGGGCTACTGTGCGCCGGTGGCTGGCTCCTCGCGAATCGCCCGGTCGTGTTCCCTCCGGCGAGCATCGATAGCGCCCGGAAACGCCACCGGGCCGTGCCGCTCGCCGTTGGTGGGGTCGCTGGCACCTGTGGCTGGCTTTTGGCTGGCCTCATGGTACCGTCGTGGACGCGGCCGCTCGCGGCGCTTGGGATCGGCGTCGGCACGGCGCTGATCAGCCACTATCGCCCCATCGTCACCGTTCGGAAACGGGCCGACGAACTCGACGCCGCGCTTCCGGACGCACTCTATCTCGTCGGTCGGCGCGTCGCCGACGGCGTCGCGGTCGAACGCGCCGTCGCGGAGACGGCAACGGAGCTCGACGGCGTCGCCGGCACTGCCTTTGAGTCGGCCGCGAGACGCCAGCGGCACCTTCGCGTCGGCGTCGAAACAGCGTTTAACGGCGAGCACGGCGCGTTCGAATCGATGCCGAGTCGACGAGCCGAAAGCGTGGGACGACTGCTCGGCGTCGCGGCCGAATCCGGGCCCCCGGCTGGACGGGCACTCATCGAGACAGCCGACCATCTGGACAGCCTCCGCCGCGTCGAGGAAGAGGCCCGCCGTGACCTCGGGCGCGTGACCGCGACGCTGGGGAACACAGCTGCATTCTTCGCCCCGCTCGTCGGCGGCGCGACCGTTGCGCTTGCCGACAACGTCGGCACCGTGAGTACGCTCGGCGGGAGCGCACCCGAAACGGCGGGGTTGGGCACCGCCATCGGCGTCTACGTCCTCCTCTTGGCCGCGATACTCACGGTACTTTCGACCGGGCTCTCACGGGGCCTCGACCGCGCCACCGTCGGCTATCGAACCGGCGCAGCGCTGTGTGCAGCCACCGCCACGTATCTCGTCGCGTTCGCTGCCACCGGGATGGCTGCCGGGGGTTTATAACCCAAACCGCGACCAGGAGCCGTATGTTCGACATCCCGCTCGATGCGTTGTACGTTTGGCTCGGGCTCACCGTCGTCAGCGGGGCGGCGTTCGGCGTTGCGAGTGCGGTTCCAGCCGCGCCACCGCCAGACGCGAGCGGCGCAGCCGAAACGGTCGATAGCGTCGCAGCGAGTCGATACGGCTCGGTCGGATCGCATCCACTCTCGGCTGCCGACGCTGTCCGCATCGGCCGCGATACGGTATCGCTCCGCGGCCCCGGCGAGACGACCCACGCGACGCTTGGATACGGCCCAGTGACGCCGGCGACCACCAACGAGCGGTTGCTGGCCGTCCTCCACGGCGAACCACCGGAACGCGTCTTCGCGACGGCCGAAGCCTTCGAGCGCGCCGTCGAGTCGGCGCGAGCGGCCGACCCACGGTGGCACCGAACCGACCGACTCCTCGTCCGCCGGATTTCATGGGAGGAAACCGATGTCGTCCTCGTCGGGTAGGGGGCAAACCGAACCAGTGGCCGCGCTGGTCGCCGTCTTCGCTGTCGGCATGGGGTTGTCGCTGTATATCGGCGCCGTCGACGCGACGCTGCCGGCGCACTCGTCTGACCGGAACCTGGCGCCGACTGCAGCCGATCGGCTCATCGCGGAAACGTCGACACTCGGTGCGGTCGTTCCACCGCTCGAGACGGCGGCTACGGCCAGCCGCCCGACCGCCCACGAACTCAATGCGACACTTGATGCCGGCGACGAGGGCTGGGTCGTCGGGCCACCGGCACCGCGGTCGGCCGAGTGCGAACACCGACGCGTCAGCGTCCGCGTCGCTCCGGGCCGGATTCGGCCCGGTTGGCTGGAGGTGTGTGTATGGCGCGCGGCGTGAGCACAGTGCTCGACGTCACTGTGTGTCTGCTGCTCATCAGCGCCGCCGTCGCCACGCTTGCGGCCGTGTCCCCAGCGGATGGGGGCGACCAATCCCCGAGCGCGGACGCGACCGCAGCGAGACTCGCGACCGTGACGGCCGCGGTGCCAACGGCGGACGGACGGCTACAACACGACACGCTGGCTGGCCATCTCGCGACCGCAGCCGTCGAAAACACAGCACAGCCCACCGCCGAGTATCAACGGAACACGAGAAACGAGACGGTCGCACACGTCGACAACCGGACGTTCGTCACCGTGGTGTGGGAACCGTTCCGGAACGCGTCGGTCAGCAGTCGTTTCACGCTCGGGGCGGAGCCGCCGGAGCACGTCGATGTTGCTGTGACGACGCTGACCGTCGACATGGGGGTTCGGCCCCCGGAACGCCGGTCGTCGTTCACTGCGCTTGCCGATGCGCTCGCGGGCGCGTACGTCGACCGGCTGTTTCCGCCCGAGCGGACACGAGCAGCGCTTGTGGATTCACGAGCGGCGCCGTGGGCAATCTCCCGGTACCGGACGGCGACGACGAAGCTCGGCCTCGGTATCGACGTGGCTGACCCAATTACGGCGGCGAATGCACGTCGAGCCAACCGCATCCTTGCGAGCGCCCTCGCGGCCCGGTTCGAGCAGTCGCTTCGCGCAGAGTATCGAACGCCGGAGGCGGCCGCAGCCAACGTGACGACCGACGAGGTTCGCATCGTGGTTCGGCGGTGGGAGCCGTGAACGACCGCGCTCGCGTTCCGTTCGCGCTCGTCGGCGTGGTGCTTCTGATATCTAGCACGACGCTCGCGGCGACGGTCGGTACCCACGCCCCGCCGGGCAAGCCCGCTGCCGACCGAGCGGTCGACGGTGCGACGGCGGAACTGGCGACCGCCCTCCGCGGGGCGGCCGACGAAGCGGCGACGGACGCCGCGACAGCGCCCGTCACCACTCGGGCAAATACGACCGCAGGGCGCGCACTGAACGAGAGCCAACCGTTCCGGGACGCACTTCGACTGCGCATCTACCTTCGCGCGCGAGCCCGCCTCGGCGAGATCGCCGTTCGACGTGGTGGCGTTACCGTGACTGCCTCGTTGCCGGCCATTGAACCGACAACGGAGGGATATCGAACTGCCATCGAGCGCGTTCGAGTCGAGCGAGCTGGCAGCGATGGCGCCGCGCTCCGGGTCGAGCTGGATGGCGTCGAGCTGATAGCAGCCGACGGGAACCGAATCATCGCAACGGCCGAGCGCTCCCCCTCGTTCGTTATCGCCAACCCGTCCCTGCTGTTGCACGACCGAACAGCGCGGTTCGAGACGCGGGCGAACGCACCGGCCACGAGGCCGGGCACTGGGCGGCGGCTTACCGCACGGCTCTATCCGCTCGTCTGGACGCGCGGCTACGCCCAGTACGGCGGCGCACCCGTCAGTAACGTCCTCGCGACGCGACACGTGGAGGTGGCGACGAACGATGCGCTCCTCGCTGAGCAGCGGGCGGTGTTCGGAGCGGTCGACCCGGCGGGCCGACGCGGGATGGCAGCCGCCGGTCGACGAGTCGCCGTAACCGACGCGTTAGCCGCAGTTGGTGGTGAGAAGGCACGAACCGACGACGTGCTGGAGGCTGCGAACGGCCTCGATGCGGCACAGCCCGCACACGAGCCCGTCGGCGCACGGCGGAGGCAGACGCCAGCACCGGAACTACGCGTCGGCATCAACGCCTCCGCCGACCGGGCGCTCGCAGATCTCGTCGGCATCGATAGCGAAGACGACCTCTCGCGACTCATCGAACGCGTCCAGACGGTCGAGGCACGCGTCCACGTCGAGCGCGAACACCGCGGTAGCACCCAGCGGGGCGACGACAGCGCTGGCAGCGGCTGGGAGCGAACCGGGGTAACCACGACCAGTCGCGTCGAACTCCGGAGGGCCGACGGGACGCCACCGAAACCCGACGGCTGGAAGACGCGCGAGAGCGCGACCTTCGATGCAACTATAACGGAGACGACGACCCGAACGTGGCGACGGGGCAACGAGACGCGAACGACGACTGCCACCGTCGAACGGCGCTCGCGCATACGCGTCGCCGTACAGGCTCGCACGCTCCCGGTCGACGGTGCGCCGGCGGGGGCACTCGATGGCCGACTGGCCAACGCGACGGAGCGAGCGACGCGACGTGCAACACAGTCGGCTGGCGGTCTTCGAGGCGCTGCTCGAACGGCGGCCAGCGGACAGACGACAGCTGAGGCAGCGAGAGCGACCGCGACAGCACAGCACACGACCGACCGCGCACGGCTGGAATCGCGTCTTCGCCGCCTCCACCAGCACGTTCGAAACGTTTCGGTGACCGTCTCGGCACCAGCGGCCGGCGGTGGTCGTGCGAATCCGCCGGCTCTGCTCCGAGACGAGCTGGCCGACACACGCGAGGGGTTTCGAAGCGACGCAGGAACCACGCCCCAGCATCGAGCGAGACTCGCCGCCGAAGCCGCGTATCTCGACGCTGTCGAGACGCGGCTCGAAACGCGAGCTGACCGGCACGTCGAGACCAACGCTGGCATCGATGACGCGACTGCGGAATACCTCGACAACGACCGGCTCGACGGTGCGCTCGCAGCACACCGCCAAGCGAGTCAGCCGACGGCTGAATCGTACACCGACCCCGCAGGGAACCTCTCGCTTGCGGTCGACACTGCGCCGGCGTATCTGCCGACCGGTAGCGTGCAGCGCGACCGCATCGATGTCCGCGGCGGCGGCTCGATACGCCCGCTATCGACACGCAACGTCAACGTCTTCGTGACCCCTCACGGGCGGATTGCCAAATCACTCGTCAATCGAATCCCGTTCATCGGCGGCGACCGCGTCGCGCTTTCGACGGCCGCGGAAACGCTCGCAGCGATGGATACATCCGTGCCCAAGGAGCGACGGCGGCCACTGAAACGTGCGGTCGCCGCATCGGCGGCCCACGTCCGCGGCGAGTTGCTGGCCGCGATGGTCGATTCGGGCATCTCCGAACAGGCCGCCAGGCAGTCACTGGAAACCGACGCCACGACCGCTGACGCTGCGCTGGCACTGGCGAACGGAACGGTGGTCGACGAAGCGGTCAACTCGACTGATGCGGATGGCGTCGAGCGCGAACGCCTTCGACTTCGGCTGGAGACCACGCTCGACGACGCGCTCCGGGATGACGCTGCCCGACCGCCACGACGCCCGACGACGGCTGCCGCTGCTGCGGCACGCAGGTCGTATCGCAAGCAGCTTGAAACCCTGGCTTCGGACGGCATCCAGTCAGCCGAGGAGCGCGCCCGACGGCGTGCGCTCGGGAAACGAATGGGGTCGCTCCCGGCCGGCCTCCCCATCGCCCCTGTTCCTGGGTACTGGTATGCAACGGCGAACGTCTGGTATGTCAGTGTCGGGGGCACGTACGAGCGGTTCGCGGTTCGGGCCAATCGCGGCGGCCCGGCCGGAGCGACGACGTATCTTCGGGATGGCCGGGCAGCGTGGGTTCATCACGACGGCGAGCGGCGGCGTCTCGGGACGGCCACACGCGTCTCCTTTCGCACCGAAACGGCCGTGGTGGTCGTCGTGCCGCCGGGGCGCAGCGGCGTCGGCGATACGAACGGCGTTCCCGACGAGCGGTCATCGGGGTGGCCACCGTGACGGCAGCGACCCCGAACCGTACTTCAATCGGGAGGCCAAAGCGGGGGGTATGATTCACGAGGTCACCGAAAATCCCCACGAGTACACGCCGGCAGAGCTGCGCGAGCTGTACGAGGCCGAGCTCAGAGCGGCCATCGACGCACACGGGATACAGGAGGTCGCGGACGCTTCGGGCGTCGAACGGGCGACGCTTCGAGAGCTCCGAGATGGCAGCGCGCCGGAACTGACGCTGGAAGAAGCGTCGGCCATCCTCGCGGTTCTGGAAGACAAGCCGGACGCCGAAACCATCGCCACGCTGGCTCGCGACGCGCTGTTGATGGGCATGACGACCGCCGTCCTCGACGTCGAGGCGGTCGAATCCGGCATCGGCGGGCAACTGGAAGCCCGCGAGATTCAATCGAAAGTCGAGGGACGGTTCCCGATAACGCTCGAGGAGTTCGCGCTCCTGCATCAGTACATCGAGTCAAAGAAATGAGGGTCGCCATCCTCGGCTGCGGCTACGTCGGCCTCGAACTCGCCCGCCAGCTCGACGACGACCACGACGTTGTCGGCGTGCGGCGTTCCGATGACGGCGTCGCGGCCGTCGAAGCGACGGGCGCTGAAGCGGTGCAGGCGGACGTAACGGACGCGGCTGCACTCGAATCAGTTCCGGACGTCGACGCGCTCGTCTTTGCGGCTTCCTCCGGTGGCCGCGGCGCCGATGCTGCCCGACGCGTCTACGTCGAGGGGCTGCGGACGGCCATCGAGACGTTCGGTGGACGCGAGGATAGCCCCGAAACGCTCGTCTACACCTCGAGTACGGGCGTGTACGGCGACCACGACGGCGGCTGGGTCGATGAGACGACGCCGCTCGACCCGACGACCGATAAGACGCGCGTCCTCGCTGAAGCCGAACGCGTCGCCCGCGAGGTGGCACCCGAACACGGTATCGACGGGGCTGTCGCTCGCTTCGCCGGGCTCTACGGCCCCGACCGCTACCGGCTCGAACGCTACATCGAGGGGCCGGTCACGGAGGGATATCTGAACATGATCCACCGCGACGACGCCGCCGGCGTGGTTCGGTTCATGCTCGAATCGACGGACGAGGAACTGCTGCTTGCCGTCGACGACGAGCCGGTCGATAAATGGGCGTTCGCCGACTGGCTGGCTGAAGAATGCGGCGTCAAGGCGCCCCCGAAACGGGCGAAAGCGGAACGGCTCGACGACGACAGCCTCTCGGAGGCGTCTCGCCGGCGCATCCTGACGAGCAAGCGCTGCTCGAACGACCGGCTCCGCGAGCTGGGCTATCCCTTCGAGTACCCGACGTATCGGGAGGGCTATCGAGCGGCTATCGGCGCCTACCGCGCTGACGAGAACTGATACGGATTGTTGCAGTCGGTTCCCGGCGAACGACGAGCCGTACCGGCCCTCGCTGGTAATTTGGTACGACAATCCGTATGAACGGACGCGGCGCTTTTGTGTCCGACACGTCTACGGATTGGCATGGCGACGAAATCGGCGACGTGGGCCTATCGCGACCGTTTTCACGAGTCGTTCGCACGCGCGTATTTCCGTCGGTTCGCGGACTGTCTGGTCTCCTCGGTCGGCGTCGGCACGTATCTCGGTGACGCGACCGACACCGCCGACGAGCGGTACCACGACGCCATCGTCGAGGCGCTGGAGAACGGCATCAACGTCGTCGATACGGCGGTGAACTACCGCCACCAGCGCTCCGAACGAACCGTCGGCCGGGCCATCGACGACGCCGACGTCGACCGCGAGGCCGTCATGCTCTCGACGAAGGGCGGCTTCGTCCCTTTCGACGGTGAGCGTCCGGCGGACGCCTCGGCGTACATCGAATCGGAGTTCCTCGACACCGGCCTCATCGACCGCGACGACCTCGTGATGGGCAACTGTCTCTCGCCCGATTTCCTTGGCTGGAGTCTCGACCGCTCGCTGGCGAATCTCGACGTCGAGACGGTTGACCTCTACTACGTCCACAATCCCGAGGCCCAACTGGCTCGGTTCGACCACGAGACGGTGTACGACAAGCTCGAAGACGCGTTCACGCGACTCGAAGAACGGGCGGCGGCGGGCGATATCCGACACTACGGCGTCGCGACCTGGGAGGCGTTCCGCGTGCCCGAAGACCACGAGAAGTACCTCTCGCTTTCGGAGGTCGTCGCTCGGGCCCAGGCGGCGTCCGACCGCGCTGGCACGAACGCAACCCACTTCCGGGCCCTCCAGTTGCCGTTCAACGTCCATATGGCCGACGGGTTCACGCTCGACGTGCACGAAGGGGCCGAAGAGCGACAGAGCGTCCTCCGGGTGGCCCACGAGGCGGGCCTCGACGTGTTCACGTCGGCGTCGATTCTGCAGGGCGACCTCGCAGAGCCGGGCGGGATTCCCGAGGCCGTCGACGCGAAACTGTCCGGTGACACGCCGGCCCAGCGAGCGATCAACTTCGCTCGCAGCGCCCCCGGTGTGACGTGCTCGCTCGTCGGGACTGGCACACCCGAACACGTCAGCGAGAACATCGCGGCTGGCACGTTCGAGCCGATGGGGGCGGACGCGTTCGACGCCGTGTTCGAGTAACGCGGCGCGAGCGACGCGAGCCCTGGTGAAATCCAGCACCCGCCCGACGCGGCGGAGTCGAACACAGTTCGATCCGTTGAAATCGCGGGGCCCCGAACCGCCACTGTGTCCCGCCGCGAACTGTTCGGGTCGCTCTGTGCGATGGTGTTTCTGGTCAACCTCGCACGGGTGGTCTTCGCGCCGCTCGTCCAGCCGGTGGCCGCCGATTTCGGCGTGACGGCCGCCTCGCTCGGCATCGTCACCAGCGCCGCCTGGATGGGCAGCGCCGCACCCCGGCTCCCGACCGGCTATCTGCTGACGCGAGTGCCCAGACGCTACGTCGTTGGAGCGACAGGGATGCTGCTCGTCGTCACCGCGGCGTTCACCGCGTTCGCCCAGTCGGTCACGCATCTCACAATCGGCGCGTTCCTGATGGGGCTCTCAAGCGGCATGTACTTCATCGCCGCAAACCCCCTCGTGAGCGAACTGTTCCCGGAGAGCGTCGGCCGCGCCATCGGCATCCACGGCATGGCGAGCCAACTGGCAGCGGTCACGGCGCCGCTTGCGGTCAGCGCCATCCTGCTGGTCGGCGACTGGCGAACGACGTTCCTCTGTATCGCCGGCGTCGCGGCAGCGGCGACCGCGTTCCTCGTGTGGGCGGCCCGCCGAACCGACCTCCCGGAAGCCGGCGGCGAAGACCGGAGCCTGCTCGCTGCTGCTCGCGCCCAGTGGCCCATCATCCTCACGGGCATCGCCTTCATCGGCGCCGCCGGCTTCCTCTGGAACGGCGTGTTCAACCTCTACGGCGACTATTTGGAGACGGTGAAAGGCATCGACCCCGCGACAGGGCGGGCGATGCTGTCGATGATGTTCGCCGCCGGTGTCCCCGCGTTCCTCGTCACCGGTCAACTCGCCGACCGCTTCCCGAACGTGCCGCTGCTTTTGAGCATCGTCGGTGGGTTCGTGGTGTGCGTCGTCGCGTTGACGCTGGCCGAGGGACTCATTGCCGTCGGCGCGGTCAGCCTCCTGCTCGGCTACGTCATCCACTCGCTGTTCCCGGCCGTCGACACCTATATGCTCGCCTCGTTGCCCGACAAACACCGCGCGAGCGCCTACGCGCTGTATTCCTCGACGATGATGTTCGTTCAGGCGCTCGGGTCGGGGTCGGTCGGCACGGCCGTCGCCCGCGGCGTCAGCTACACGGTCGTCTTCCAGGGACTTGCGGCCGCCGTCGGTGGTGTCGTCGTCGTCATGTTCGTTCTCTATCGGGCCGGGCGGCTCCCCGCCGGCGGCCGGCCGGAATCGCGGGCCAGCGAACCGGCCGCGTAACCCCGCACGGAATGCCGGAACGACGCCCTTTTTCGAGCCGTAGCCCGTCCATCCGGTAATGGAATACGTCCAGGAGCGGGTGACGACGCTCCACGATTTCGGTGACGCCGCGCCGTCGGCGCCGACCGACCGCGCCGCCGTCGTCGTTCCCATGACCGAGCGGGAACACGCCGGCCTCGCCGCCGAACGTGTCCTTTCGGCGCTGGAGGCTGTCGACCCAGCACGGGTCATCGTTCCGTTACGTGCCTCGGCGGAGCGCGTCGAGGCCGTCGCCGAGTGGCTCGCCGGGTTCGAGTTGCCGCTCGACGTGCTGTGGTGTGACGGCCCGAAACTCGGAAAGTTGCTTCACGACCACGGCCTCAACGGCACGCGCGGAAAGGGCCGCGACGTGTGGCTCGCGCTCGGCCTCGCCGCCGAACAGGAGTACGTCGTCGTCCACGACGCGGACGCGAAAACGTACGACGAACACCACGTCCCGAAGCTGCTCTATCCGCTGGCGAACGGCCGTGAGTTCTCGAAGGGGTACTACGCCCGCGTCGAGAACGGCCGGCTGTACGGGCGCCTCTTCCGGCTGTTCTACCGGCCGATGGTCGAGGCGCTTTCGGATGACGACGACGCGGCCATCCTCGAGTATCTCGGTGCGTTCCGGTACGCCCTGGCCGGCGAGTTCGCGATGCATGGCGACCTCGCCCGCGAGATGCGCATCCAGCGCGACTGGGGACTCGAGGTCGGCACGCTCGGGGAGGCGTTCCGCCTCGTCGGCGCGTCGGGCAGCGCACAGGTTGACCTCGGCGTCCACGAACACGACCACCGCTCCGTGTCGGGGCCGAGCGGCCTCGAAGACATGTCCGAGCAGGTCGCCGCGGCGCTGTTCCGCGCCGTCGAGGACAACGGCGGTGACCCCTCGTATGCGACGCTGGGACAACGCTACCGGTCGGCCGCCGAGCGGCTCATCGACGATTACGCGCTCGATGCGGCGTTCAACGGCCTCGAATACGACCGCACCGACGAACGCCAGCAGGTCGACACCTACGCCGAGGGCATCGCGCCGCCTGGCGAGGATACGCGACTGCCGGCGTGGCGCAACGCCCCTATCGAGCCGACCGATGTCGTTGCGGCCGCGGCTGACGACCTTCGGGCAGCGACCACGGAGGAGGAACCGCTCGGCGTGACGCCGGAAGGCTCTTGACCGAGGCTCTCGCTCCCGCAGATATGTTCACGCCCGACGACCTGGCCGGCATCGTCGACCTCTTCGGCGCGCTCACGCGCGGGGAGTTGGCCGAGGCCCTCTCCGAACTCGCCTACAGACAGGGGGCCGATGTCCCCGAGGACGCCATCGACGACGCCATCGATGCCTTCGCACTGGTCGCCTTCGAGCGTGGTGACGAAAGCGAGGAGCTGCTTGCGCCCGGCCCCGCAGCATTCCCGACGCTGCCTGACGGCGCCGAAGACCTCCCGCACATCCTCGACGTAGAGTCGCGGGGTATCGACCGCGCGGCCGTCGGGCGGGCGGCCGAAGAACGACTCCGAGTCGAAGCCGCACAGGCCGTCGCCGCCGGCGACACCGAGCGGGCCGACGAACTGCTCGACGTGAGCTACGACCTCGAAGCGTGGGGTGGCGTCGACCTCGGGAGCGTCCGGGAGCGACTCGACGCTGCCGATGGGACGAACTAAGAGCGCCCGGCCATTATGAGGGGTATGGACTGGGAGCGAGTGGCCGCACACGAGCCGGCCGAGGTGTCCGGGGCCGAGCGGGAGGCCGCCATCCTCGCGCCGGTCATCACTCGTTCCGACGACGAGGCGTTGCTGTTCACGAAACGGGCCGACCACCTCGGGGAACATCCCGGCCAGATGAGCTTCCCCGGCGGCGGCCGTGAGCCGAGCGACGACGACCTCGAAGCCACCGCGAAACGCGAGGGCTTCGAGGAGATCGGCCTCCGGCCCTCCGAGGTCGAAGTCGTTGGCCGCCTCGACGACATCCGCACGATAACCGAGTACGCCGTCCGGCCGTTCGTCGCGCGCGTCCCCGACCGCGAATACACCCCCGACGAGCGCGAGGTGGCCGAAATCGCCGTGCTCTCCTTGGACGACCTCATCGACCTCTCGAACTACGAATCCGAGCGCCGCGACCACCCACACTACGGCGAGATTCGACTCCACTTCTTCCACGTCGACGGCTACACCGTCTGGGGCGCCACGGGCCGGATGCTCGTGCAGTTTCTCCAGCTCGCGACCGACTGGGAGATGCCCGACGAGGTCGACCGCGTCGTCGACCCCGACGCCGAATATCCGGTGTGAGCGGGACTGCTTAACTCTCGATAATGATGCCGTCGTCGCGTTCCTCGATACTGATGTCGTAGCCGAACTGCTCGATGACCGTACGGTTCGTCTCCATGTGACTCGTCAGTTCTGGCGCGTAAACGGCATCGCCCGCGAGCGCTTGAAACACCATGAGCTGGTCGGCGAGATGGGAATCGACCGCGCCCGGCCCGTCGTGGAATTTCTGGAACGCCGCAGCCGCCTCCGCGGCCACCTCCTCGGAGGGCGTTCCTGCCGACCCGAGTGCTGCGAATCCCGCTCGGCTTCGCTCGTAGACGGCCGCCAGAACGACGACCGACCCCGTGCAGTCGGCCTCGACGTAGTTCGTCTCGGTGCCCATCGGGACGTCGATATCGGCGTTTTCGGCCGCCGCGGAAGCCTGCCGCTCGGCGACATCGGCGTCTTCGAGCGCCGCCTCTGCCGTCGAGTACACCTCGATGCGGCGGAGGTCGCCGCGCCCCTCGAACGCCAGCGGCGATAGCGAGGAGGGGGCAAGCGAGAGCGTCGTCTCGCCGCCGCCCAAGGGGTAGAAGCCGCGCTCGTCGACGGAGAGGGACGCCTCGAGGCCGGCCTCGGCGAGCAGCGGGAGTTTCACGTGCCGATGGTAGCCGACCGGCGGCGCCCATTTGACGTCCGTGCCCCCGGAGACGGTGACCGACGCGGGGTCATCGAGTGCCACCGCAAGCGGGAGGACGGTGTCGAGAACGAGCGCGACGCTGCCGGCGGTGCCGACGTCGACGGAGACGTCGGTAGCCTGCACCTCGTTCGGCTCGAACACGAGCGTCTCCGATTCCTGCTCGGCGCCCTCGACCGAGGCGCCGCAGAGTTCGGCTGCGGCGTCGATAGCGGCGAGGTGCTGCGGGCGAAGGCCGGGGGTCGAGCGGTTGCCGCGGACGTTCTCGATACGAATCGGCTCACCGGAGAGCGCCGAGAGCGAGATTGCCGTGCGGATGATCTGGCCGCCGCCCTCGGCGCCGTCGATTTCCTGCATTACTCGGAGTGCGACGCCGACGGCAACAAAAGTTCCGACCGCCTACGGCCACGGCTCCGAACGCATCTCGATGGGGTTGTCGGGTTCGAGGTTGATGCCGAAATCAGGGTCGACATCGGGCACCGTGCCGTCGGCGAACGTCCAGCGGCGCTCGGCGACGACCGCCGAGATGACGAGCGGCAACTCGAGCATTGCGAGCTCCCGGCCGGTGCACATGTGCGAGCCAGCCGAGAAGGGGAAGTAGGCGAACTCGTGGCGGTCGTCGCTTCGCTCGGGGCGGAAGCGGTCGGGGTCGAACGCCGACGGGCACTCCCAGAAGCGAGCGTCCCGGTGGGCGAGATACGGCGAGATGATGAGCGTCGCCGATTCGGGGATATCGTAGCCCCCGAGTTCGACCGGCTCGTCGGTCTCCCGGCCCATCAACGGCACCGACGGATAGAGCCGGAGCGTCTCCTTGACGACGCGGGTCGCCTCCTCGAGGTCGCCAATCGTTTCCAGCGACGGTGAATCGAGGTCGACGTCCCGAACCGACTCGTAAAGCCGGCGGTGCGCCGCGGGGTTCGAGGCGAGCAGATACCACGTCCACGTCAGCGCGGCGGCGATGGTGGTGTGGCCGGCGATGAGGAACGTGATGACCTCGTCGCGAACCTCCTCGTCGGTCATGGATTCGCCCGTCACCTCGTCCTCAGCGGTGAGCAGCAGCGACAGCAGGTCGGTTTCGGCGTCGGCGTCGCCGCGGCGCTCCTCGATGAGCTCTTCGGCCACCGTCCACAGCAAGTCCCGGGCCTCGTGGATGCGGCGGTTCTCGGGCGTCGGCATCCACAGCGGCGGCGACACCGGCGAGTAGTTACGCCGCTTGAAGCCGTTCCGGAGCGTCGTCAGCGCCTCGTAGATGTCGGGCTCACGCTCCTCGAGGTTGGTACTGAAAAGCGCCTGCCCGATGATTCTGAGCGCGATGCGTTTGGCCTCCCGGAGGAGTTCGAACTCCTCGCCGGGGTCGTGTTCGGCGGCGGCGCGTCGGGCCTCTCGAACGAAGAGGTCACAGAACCGCTCGACGCTCTGTTTGTGGAACATCGGCGTGATCATCCGCGTCTGTCGGAGCCAGTGGTCGCCGTCGCTCGTGACCAGCCCCTCGCCCATCACGACCTTGAAATCCTCGCGTGCGCGGGTCTCGTGGGCGCGGAACTTCGTCTGCTCGGTCAGGAGGACGGTGCGGATATCGTCGGGGTGACAGACGAGATAGCCGCTGCCACCGACGCTCGGATGATACGGGAACTTGACGACATCGCCGTAGTCCTCCCGGAGCGCGGTCGCTGACTGGAGCGGGTCGTTTCGGACGGCGTCCGGGAGCATCGCGACGATGTCGCGCTTTCCGGGACCGGGCGGCCCTGTGGAGCTCATAACAATGGACGTAGTCGGTCGAGCGCCATATGGCTTGTTAACAATACACAAGTATCTGGGGCGCGTATAATATGGGCCATCCCAAAGCGCCGCGAGCAGCAGGAGTTTGATGTATCTGGCTATCAGTCCCGGTCGATGGCGTCGTCGAAGCCCCACTCTTCGGCGCGCCGAGTCGCCTCCTGCCGTGCCGATTCTCGGATGTCTTCGACGGCTGCCTCGTTATCGAGGAACGCGGAGAGGGCGTCGCCGTCCGTCGTGTGGTCGTTCGTTGCTATCCTCCGGGTTCGCTCGGCCAGCGCTGAGTCACCGGCCAGTCGTTCCGCGGGCATGCCCGGCGGGATGCGGAGGGCATCGGCCGCGTGTGGCACGTCGAGGTCGGCCGCATCGAGCGCGTAGAGGTCGAACCGATGGGGGCCGGCGCCGATATCGGCCAGCGCTGGCGGCCCGCCGCGGTCGGTGCCGGCGTGGTAGGCGAGGGTGGGAACGCCGTCCTCGAACGTGAGGACGCCGCGCGCGTCGGCGGCGGTGTCGGTTTCACCGAGGAGCGCAGCGCGAGATTCCAGAACGGCGTAACCGTCGAGGCGGCGGTCGAGGACATCCTCAAGCGCGACCGCGAGATCGGTGACGACCCGCGAGCGCAAGATGTCGCCGTCCGGTATCATGGCGGGTCGGGGATGACCGCGGTTCGGAACCGCTCGGCGACGGCGTCCTCGTCGCCGTCACGGGGAGCCAGCCCATCAGCAGCCTCCCGATAGGCGGCCGCGGCAGGCGAGTCAGGGGCGTGCGCGAGGAGGGGTTCACCGGCCGAGCGGGCAGCCCGCACCGCGTCGCTTTCCGGCACCGTCGCGAGCAGCGGCCCCTCGAAGTAGCGGTCGGCCTTCTCGGCGGCATTCGTGACGTCGCCTTGCACGCGATTGAAGATCGTCCCGGCAATGTCGGAGCCGTACGACAGCGCGTACTCCTGAACTTTCAGCCCGTCCGAGACGGCGGGGATGGTCGGCTGGAGGACGACCACGACGCGGTCGGCCAACACGATGGGGAGGACGGCGCTTTTCGAGCCGAGCGTCGCCGGCGAGTCGAGCAACAGCACGTCGGTGTCGGCCGCGAGTTCGGCGACGGCCGCACGCAGTCGCTCGGGGTCGGCCGACTCGAAGGCCGCAAGCGAGGTGCCGCAGGGAACGACCGACATCCCGAACCGCTCGTAGGTGGCCGCCTCGACGGGGGCTCCCCCCTCGACGAGGACGTCGTGAAGCGTCGTCTCGACGTCTGCGAGACCGGCGTGAAACAGGAGGTTCGCCATCCCGGTGTCGGCGTCGACGACGGTCACGTCGTACTCGTCGGCCAGCGCCATCCCGAGTGCAAGCGTGCTCGTCGTCTTGCCGGTGCCGCCTTTCCCGGAGGCAACCGCGAACGCTTCGACCATTTGCTTTCGAGTGCTTCGTTTCCGTACCTAAAAGTTGGGATAGCCGGCTGGCAAGGATTGCCGTAACTTTGACTAACAATCATTAAGGTTTAAGACCGTGTAGAATCTGGTACAAGACAGATGACCCGAGACGAAATCGAGCCGCTCGTTCCCGTCATGCCCACCGAAGACGAAACCGACACCATCCGCGCCGACGGAGGCCGTCGCAAACGCTACGACGCCGGCGAAGTAGACGCCCCGCTCGTTTCCGACCTTCGGTAACGCGGCTCGATTTCTCCCGTTCGTTAGTAATCGTCACCGAGCAGCAGGTACAGCACGAGGCCGAGCAATGGCGCGAGGAACACGATAATCGCCCACAGCAGGGCGTTGTCGCTACCCTTCGACTTCGCGTCCGTGTACACCCAGTACGGGAGAACGATGGCGAAGATGACGAACAGAAGCAGGCCGAGCAGGAACGCACCGCCGGCCTGTGCGGGGACGATCGGAATGCTACTCGCTGTCACAATGGTGTGGAGGGCTCCCATGGCGACGCAATCGGATACTATCGGCAAACGCTTTTCGGTGAGGAAAGTGACGCAGGCCGCCGTTACACGACGTCGCCGCGAACCGTGACGCCGTCCTGGTTCTCGTGGTACGCTTTGAGCTCGGCTGCGGCCTCGCTGGCCTCGGCCTCGTCCATGCCGAGCATCTCCAGGGAGGCCGAAAGCGTCGGGAAGACGAACTCGCCGGTTTCGAGCTTCCGGAACGCCTCCTCGCTCGTCTGCCCACCCTCGTCCGAGTCCACCCACAGACAGGCCGCGCGAGGGTCGAGCAACTGCGTGTAATCGTCACGGGCACGGGCACCCTTGAGCCGCTGGGTGACGTTGTTCTCAAAGCCCGTGTTACACACCTCCAGATGGATGGGTTCGGCATCGTCAAGCAGGTGTGCGGCGAGGCATTTCTCGGGGGCTACGTGACCGTTCGCGTTGGCGCGGACGTACTCCGGGTGCTCGTCGGCCCAGGCTGCCGAGACGGTCTTGCCGACGCCGGCGACGCCGAGGCGCTCTTTGAACGCCGGCTCGCGGTCGGGGGCGTCCTTGAACAGCAGGTCTTTCGTCAGATACACGTCCAGACGGTCGACCGGATCCATCCCGAGCACGATGTCGCCGTACACCCACACCTCTCGAACCGGGACGGGAATCGGCTCGGATGTGACTGTCTCGACGATATCGCGCAGGCGGTCGACGGCCTCCGCACGGCTGAAACTCATTGACGTCAGTAGCGGGGCAGCGCCGAAAACAGTTTCTCGTCGCGTTGGGGGCCTGCACCTGGATGCCGCTGGGCTGAGGCAGCGGATCTCTCGAGTCGAAACCGGTATGCCGCCGTATCGGCAATCGTCAGGTAATGGAGTGTGACAAATGCGGCCGCGAGGCCGTCATGCACGCCGCCTACTCGGGGATGCATATGTGCGAGACGCACTTTCGGGAATCCGTCGACACCCGGGTGCGCAAGCGCATCCGCGAGGATAGCATGCTCGCACCCGACACCAGGCCCGACAACCCCGAGACGTGGCTCATCGGCCTGTCCGGCGGCAAGGACAGCGTCGTCCTCACACAGATTCTCCACGAGACGTTCGCCGACGACCCCCGCATCGAGCTGGTCGCACTCACCATCCACGAGGGCATCGAGGGCTACCGCGACGCCTCACTCGACGCCTGCATCGAGTTGACCGACGACCTCGACATCGAACACGAGGTCGTCAGCTACGCCGACGAGTACGGCATCGAGATGGACGACGTCGCCGCCGACGACCCGTTGAACATGGCCCCCTGTGCGTACTGCGGCGTGTTCCGCCGCGATGCGCTTGCGGGATACGCCCAGGAGTACGACGCCGACAAACTCCTGACCGGCCACAATCTCGATGACGAGGCTCAGACCGCGATGATGAACCTCCTTTCGGGCGATATCAAACAGGTCGCGAAACACTTCGACGCCTCGCTGGGTGACTTCGAGGAGCGAGAGGTCGGCGACGCCCCCTTCGTTCCCCGAGCCAAACCACTGCGGGACATCCCCGAAAAGGAGGTCGCCCTCTATGCGCACCTGCGTGACCTCCCGACGCACATGGCGGAGTGTCCCCACGCCAGCGAGGCGTACCGTGGCGAACTTCGCGACCACCTCCACGAACTCGAGGAGAACCACCCGGGGACGCGTCACTCCATCATGTCCGGCTACGAGGAGCTGGCGAGGCTGGCTGCCGAAGCCTACCGCAACGGCGACGGTGCCCGTGGCGAATGTGAACGCTGTGGCGCGCCGACGAAAAACGACGTCTGCCGGAAATGTGACCTCCTCGATGCCGTCGGGGGCACCCCCGCCGAATCCGTCGAGTGACGGCACCGCCGCGGAAACAGCACCGTCAGCCGAGCGTCATACGCGTCGTTTTACGCAACACCTATCAGATTAGATAGATTGACAAAAGCAGCCGCTAATCGCACAGCAGCGCCACAAAAATAACCACTCGGGATTTTGACTTATCGGATCACGTCAAGCCCGTTGTTCTTCTCTTCCGCCGACCGGCCGCCGTCAGTCTCGCCGCGACTGAAGCTGCTGGAGCGGCTGGTGCCCGTCTGCTCGGGCGGCGTCGAGGCGAAGTCGTCCTCGTCGTCGACGCCCTCGATGGCCTCACGGGAGGCATCGGCCTGCTTCTGCGTCGTCGGGCCGAGGATTTGGGCCGACTGGACACCCGTCATGATGGCCATGACGCGCACCTTGCCCTTGTACTCGTCCTGGATGCGAGCGCCCCAGATGACGTTCGCGGAGGCTTCGAGCCGTTCCGTGATGTTCTGGGCGATGCCCTCGGCCTCTTTCAGCGTGAGGTCTGGGCCGCCAGTGATGTGCACCAGCCCGCCGGACGCGCCCCGGTAGTCGACATCCAAAAGCGGATGGTTCATCGCGTCGCTGACCACCTCTTTGGTCTTGTTCTTGTCCTGGGTCTCGCCGACGAGCATCACCGCGACGCCGCCCTGATTCATGATCGACGTCATGTCGGCGTAGTCGAGGTTGATGAGGGACGGCTGCGTGATGGTCTCGGAGATGCCCTTCACCGTCTCGGCGATGATCTGATCCATCACCGAGAACGCCTTGCCGATCGGCAGGTTCGGGACGTAATCGAGCAGGCGGTTGTTGTCGAGGACGATGATGGAGTCCGCTTCGTTGCGGAGTTTCTCCAGGCCTTCCTCGGCTTTCACCGTCCGGGCACGCTCGACGTTGAACGGCGTCGAGACCATGCCGACGACGATGGCGCCTTGCTCTTTGGCGATCTTCGAGACGACCGGAGCCGCACCGGTACCGGTGCCGCCACCCATGCCCGCCGTCACGAACACGAGGTCTGCCTCACCGAGAACCTCCTTGATGGTACCCTGCGCCATCTCCGTGGCGCGTTCGCCCATCGAGGGGTCGCCACCGGCACCGAGCCCCTGCGTGAGCGATTTACCCACGAGGATTTTGGTGTCGGCCTCGATCATCTGCAGGTGCTGCTTGTCGGTGTTGATGGCGATCGTTTCGGCGCCATCGACGCCGATGTTGTACAGTCGGTTGACAGTGTTGTTACCGGCACCGCCGGCGCCGACGATGACGATGCGGGGGTCGCCGAAACCGCTCCCGTCACCGGCGTCGGCGTCCATCTCACGCGACTCTTTCTCCGCGTTTTCGAGCGCGGAGTTGACGATATCCTGCATCGTCTACACCTTGGCCCACGGGCGGTTGCTGTCCCGTGTTTCGCCGTCTTGTTCATTCAACATCTCGCGCACGGCTGAGCGAATCGCCTCGCTCCGATTCGGGTACTCTCCCGTATCGACCATGCGTTCGACCTCTTCGATCTGCTGCTTCGGAATCCGTAGTGTCACACGCTCCATTTTTGATCTTCCCCTTTGTCTGTGGTAAGACGGCGTTGCACACGCGAATCGTTTCGCGTTTACACCGGGAAACCGCGCCGCAGCGACCGTGTATGTACGTTGGCCGCCCAGGTGTAAGACGCACCGTCTTACGCAGACGTATCCACAGAAGGAGAATACTTAAACTTTTGGAAGGGTGTAAGACAGAACCGTAAGAAGCCCGTTTACGAGCCTATCGGCGCTGTTTTCGGCGTTTACGAATCACCGAGAACGTCCGCTGCGGGGGTGCGACGACCGCAGCTCGGGCAGAATCCCCAGTCCGATCGGATCTCATCGCCGCATTCACAGAACACTCTGTGTGACGTTTTCTCGCCGCAGTTCGAGCAGTAAACGGCAGACTGCGGCAGGTCTTCGCCGCATTGTTTACACGATTCGTGTGCGTCGTCGCCCCCCGTCTCCGGCTCGCGCGCGGTTGTCTTACGCTCCTCGTCGGCCTCGTGTGACACAGCCGTAGAATCGCCATCAAGCGAGATGTTTACGTTCACGTCCTGGGGCTCACGCGGCGCAAACGTCCCCTCCAGCCGGTCGGCGAGGACGGCGTCCACGCGCTCGGCGATGAGGTCGTCGAGCGAATCCTCGGCCGAGGCGGCGCCCGTCTCCGCGTTTACGGCGCTCTTGGCACCGTTTACGGAGGATTGGCCGTCCTCGTCGAGGTATTCCCGGAGCGCCTCACGCATGACCTCGCTTTTCGAGGCGTCGAACTCCTCGAGTTGGCGAATGAGGTCATCGTCCGCCCGGAACGTTATCTTGCTCATTACTCGTCAGACCGTTGTGTGTGACAGTATTTCAATCTTCCCGCCATGTCTGACAGGTGTCCGTCAGACGACCGACGGCGTGTGCCACGGCCACACCGCCGCCGGAGGTCAAAACCGTTAAGTCCCGGAGTCATCTCCTAATAGATGCGCGCCCGCCCTTAGCTCAGACTGGTAGAGCAGTCGACTGTAGATCGACTTGCCCCCCGTTCAAATCGGGGAGGGCGGACTTCTCTGATTCTGACCGTGAGCGAAGCGAACCGTCAGAATCGAAAACGTCCAACCGAGCCGATTTGAACATGGGAGTCGCAGCGCGCGAACGGAGTGAGCGCAACCGTCTCCCACCTGTTCAAATCGTGGAACGGAGTTCTCTGAATCCGGCGCGAACAGTGTGAGCCGAGAGCCCGTCTCCCGGCCCCTTCGAGCCAACGTTCCGCCCTACACCGGCACACGATAGTAAGACAGACTGCTTCGTGGTCAATAAGCCTACACGCACGGGTGGCGACACGCGAGCCAATGGCCGACACTCACACCGTTCCGGTCGGGGATGACAGCGACGAATCCATCGCGGCTGTCCACCACACTCCGGACTCCGATACCGATGCGGAGCGCCGCTGGCTCGTCTTCTGTCACGGCTTCCGCAGCGACAAGACGGGCAGTTACGAGAGCCGTTGTAAGCGAGCCGTCGCAGAGGGGTACGACGCCGTCCGGTTCGACTTCCGCGGGAGCGGCGACTCCGACGGCGCGTTCATCGACCAGACGCTTGGCTCTCGCATGCGAGATCTGCGGGCTGTTCTCGAATACTTCGACCCGGACGAGTGCGTCCTGTTCGGCTCCAGTTTCGGCGCCAAGGTCGCACTGCACACCGCGAAAGACGACCCCCGAATCGAGGCTGTCGTCGGACGGGCGCCGGTTACCTACAACCGCGCATTTGAGCCCTACCGCGGGCTCGTAAGGGAGGCGGGCACGCTCCAGCTCGATGCCGACCACGCCATCGACGCGCGGTTCTTCGAGGAGTTCGACGACCACCCATTCACCGAGGTCGAGGCGGCGCTTGACGTGCCCGTCGCGTTGGTTCACGGCACCGACGACGATTCGGTGTCCGTGACCGACAGCCTCGATGCAGCGGCGAACCTCGGGACGGACGTCCTCCTGCAGAAATATACGGACGAGGGGCATCGCTTCTCCGAGGGGGCCGAGGCGCGATTGCGACAGCAGGTCTTCGACTGGCTGGCGGTCGTCTAGAAGTCGGCGATGACGTTGTTGTGGTAGGCGAGATACTGGGCGCCGACATCGTGGTCGGCGGTCGTCGCGAGCGTGTGGCCGTCCACTGCTGGCTCGTACGCGTGCGTGATGGCGAGCGTCTGTGGGTCGACAGTCAGGAGGCCGTGTTCGAAATCAGCGCGGTGGTTCGGGCAGACGACGACGGCGTTGGACGGCTCTGCTGGCCCGTCGTGTGGCTCCGCGAGCGGCATCGGATGATGGACGAGCGAATACCCCTCATCCGGCGTCCGCCGGCGTCGGTCACCACAGACCATGCAGGTGTCGTCGTAGCGCTCGCGGAGGGATTCCGCGTAGTCGTCGTCCGTCGGTTCCACAGATCCGGTGGCGGCGTCGGACGGCGTGTCTGACGAGGATGTTTCCCCGCTTGCTGGCTCGGAGGCGCTCTGCCCACCCATCGCTTGCGCTTCCGTGGTATCGGCGCCGGGCGGCGTCAGTTCGTCGTCGGTTTTCACCAGCCGCCGGCCCGCCCGAGTCAGTTCGTTGATGCCGTCGTCGTGGGTGACGTAGCCGAGCGCCTGCAGCCACTCGCGGTGAGGGTGAACGGCCTCTGGCGATTCCAGTTCCGCATCGAACGCGCGGTTCAGCAGATCCATGAACTCCACGTCGGTTAGCGGTCGAACCGCCAGCGATTCGAGCAGCGGTTCGAAGCCGGCGACCGTGTCGGTGAGCGCCGAATAGAGGACGCGCTCGTCGTGGGAATCCAGGAACTCACGTCCGGCACGGCCGACTGTCCAGGGGCCGTCGGCGTGGTCGAGGACGTCGATGGCGTCGAGAAACGCCATCAGTTCTTCGGGAGTCCCGTCCGCGGCTGTCCGGTCGCGCCACCACGCTGTCAGCGACTCCGTGTCCGGCGAGTCCGCTTCGACGTACCGGAGCACGTCGCGCAGCGTCGCCAGCCACTCGGCAGGGTCGCCAGGGAGCGTCTCGACGGTCGTGCGTCGGTCGTCGCTCATTGTCGAACGATGGGGCCAGCGCCCACAGGAACCTTCGGGTTCACGCCCGGTCGCGCGGGGGCCGCAGGCGCGCTCGGGTACACACCAACGTGTATAACTGGGCGTAGTCGTGCGTTTGAAACGTCGGAACTAATTATATGGACGCCATTCGAACGGTAGAGACAGGCCCGCGAGGGGAGGACGCGGCGCCACTGCGGAGCGGCAGCGAACCTTCCAGAGACACACCCATGGCATTGATGAGACACGTACGGCAGCTGCTCGGCACGACCCACGACCTCTACGAGTGTCGGAACTGCGGAACGACGCTCGAACCCGAGTGTGACTGCTGTACGAACTGCGGTTCCGAGGAGATCGCCCGCTACGATATCGAGTATCCGGCCTGATTCGTTCTGACGCGTCGAACGCCGGCAGCTCGGCCGTGGCTATCCAGATAGCCGAGCGGCGAGACCATCCAGCGTACCACAAAGCGTTTTATGAGTCGTCGAAACACGCCTAGCTATGTCCGCCCTCCACGCGTTGCTGGCCCTCCGCCAGCGGCGACCACGGTTCGTCGCTGGATCGCTCGCTGCCCTCGGGTTCTTGCTTTCGTACCCGGCGATCCACTGGTGGCTCAACTCGCTCGGCATCGCCGGCGAGTTCGGCTTCTACGATTTCGGCGTGTACCGAACCGCGGTCGCCCACTGGGAAGCCGGTGAAGCGCTGTACGTCCCGAACGAGGACGGCGGCTACCACGGGAGCTATCTCTACCCGCCCGTGTTCGTGCTGCTTTTCGTCCCGCTGTCGGACATGGCGTTCCGGCAGGCCGCCATCGTCTGGAACGCCGTCTCGGTCGCGCTGCTTTGGGTCGGCCTGCAGGCGCTCGTCGCCACCTACCGAGTTCGGCTGGCGTGGTACGAACGCGGCCTGCTGCTGTGGGCCATCCTCGGCTTCCAGCCGGTCATCCTGTCGATGCGATTAGGACAGGTATCGGTCTTCCTCGCCGGCCTGCTGGCCGTCGCCCTCGCCGCGATGCGGCACGCCGAGAACGGCACTGGCGGCCCGGCCGCCCAGTACGCAAGCGGCGCGCTCACGGCGGTTCCCGGGACGATGAAGCTCATCTTCGCTCCCGCGGGCGCACACCTGTTACAGAACCGCCGGCGCTTCGCAGGCGCCGTCGGGATGGGTCTCACGCTGCTCGTCGTCTCGGTCGCGGTGTTCGGCGTCGATTCTCACCGTGCGTATCTCGACGTGCTCGCGTGGGGGAAAGGCTGGGGTGAGTCCCGCGACCCGCGGCTGTGGGGCGTCGCCTACTATCGGCCGCTGTACGTCATCGGCGCGACCGCGAGCCTTGTGGTTCGGTTCGCACTCGCGGCCCTCATCTCCGTGCTCGCGCTGTTGACGACCGACGAGGGCCTCGACAGCGAAGTGTTCGCACTCGGCGTCGCCGCCATCCCATTCATCGCACCGCGGGCCTACACCCAAGACCTCGCGATTTTTCTGCCGGTCGTCGTCGTCCTCATCGCCAGCGAACTCTCCCGGAACGACGGTGGCCGACCCCTCGTTCCCGTCATCGGCCTGTGGCTTGCGGCCGTCCACGCCTACGGCCTCTACGCGCTCGTGAACGTGCTACCGGGCCGGGTTCCGGGCGGTGCGTTCATCGCCGCTCACGCTGGCTACCTGCAGCCGGGGCTGTGGGCGACACTGTTGCTAATGGGGCTACCGCTCGTTCGCGTCATACAGGCGACAAATATCGTCGAGACGCTCGAGAATCGTTTTCCGTGGGTGCCAGTACCCTTATGACCCGAGGTGGCCCTAGCACGAACAGTGCCACCGCGGACACAGGTATTACACGTCGACGACGATGACGCGTTCCAGGAGCTTTCGATGCGGCATCTCGAAGCCGAAGGGTACGACGTCGTCACGGCCGACAGCGCCGAAGCGGCCCTCGACATGCTCGAATCCGACGACATCGACTGCGTCGTCTCGGATTACGATATGCCACATCGGAACGGCCTCGAGTTGCTCGAAGACGTCCGTGAATCCCACTCCGACCTGCCATTCATCCTGTTCACCGGCAAGGGGAGCGAGGAAATCGCGAGCGAAGCTATCAGCGCCGGGGTCACCGACTACCTCCAGAAGGACACCACGACCGACCAGTTCACGCTTTTGTCGAACCGCATCGAGCGCGCCGTCTCCGAGCGCCGCACCGAGGCGGCCCTCGAAGAGAGCGAGCGCATGCTCTCGACGCTCGTGTCGAACCTCCCGGGCATCGTGTATCGCTGCCGCAACGAACCCGACTGGCCGATGGAGTACATGGGTGGCAACGTCGAGGAGCTGACGGGCTACGAAGCCCAAGAATTCCTCGGCGGTGACCGGGCGTGGTCGGAACTCATCGAGGAACCCAGCAATGAGACCATCTGGGAGACGATACAGGAAGCCCTCGATGAACGGCGCCCCTTCGAGGTGACCTACCAGATCACCGACGCGGACGGCGACACCCGCTGGCTCCGCGAGAAAGGACAGGGCATCTTCGAGAACGAGGACGATGCGGAGCCGGTCGCACTGGAGGGGTTCATCACCGATGTCACCGGCCGGAAGCGCCGCAAGCGCGCGCTCACCGAGTATGACCGTCTGGTGGATGCGATGGGCGACCCCATCTACACCATCGACGACGAGGGCAACTTCACGGGGTTCAACGACCGCGCCGAGGAACTCCTTGGCTACGACGCAGAGGAACTCATCGGTGAACACGTCTCGGCAATACTCGATTCCAGCGACGTCCAGCGAGGCGAGGCCGTCATTCGCGACCTGCTCGATGGAACCGGGGAGACGACCGCCACCTACGACATTACCATCGAGACGGGCGATGGCGAGCTGTTGGACATGGAGAATCACGTCGCACCCCTTATCGACGATGGCGAGTTCAAAGGCACCGTCGGCGTCCTGCGTCGCGCCGACGAACGCTACGACACGCGACTGCGCCGGCTGCACGATGCGACACGGAAGTTGATGGCCGAAAGCGACCCCGAGCGTATCGCGGAACTAACGACGGAAGCCGCGGAGGATATCCTCGGCCTCCCGATTGCCGCGGTGCGGTTCAAGGAGGGCGACACGCTGGAACTCGTCGCCGTCACCGAAGAGACAATCGAGAAGATGGGCGACCGACCGCCGTACCCCATCGAGGGGCCGGCGGCCGGCCAGGCGTTCCAGGCAGGCGAACCCCGCGTCGAACCGGATGTCGCGACGGTCGAGGACACTGTCGACCGCGGCGCGGCGAAATCGGCCGCGTACTTCCCACTCGGGGACTACGGCATCTTCATCATCGGTGCGACCGAGCGAGACGCCTTCGACGAGGGCGACATCCGGTTGGCGACGGTGCTTGCGGCCAACGCGGAGGCGGCCATCGACCGCGCCCAGAAGGAAGCGGCACTCCGACAGGAGCGAGACAATCTCGCGGCGCTGTTTGAGAACATTCCCGACCCGACCGTCGAGATCAAAATGGTTGACAAACGCCCGATCATCCAGCAGGTCAACCCCGCTTTCGAGGCGGTGTTCGGCTACACGAACGAGGACGTGGTCGGCAAGAACCTCGACGAATGCATCGTCCCGGAGGAAGCCCGATCGAACATCGGCCAGTACAACGAACGAATCGCGGCTGGTGAAGGGTTCCACAACGAAGTGCGGCGACAGACCGCCGACGGGCTCCGAGACTTCATCCTCCATGCCGCGCCACACGACGGTGGCGATGACACCACCCGTGGCTACGCCATCTATACGGATATCACGGAGCAAAAGCAGTACGAGCGGGAACTGGAACGCCAGAACGAGCGCCTCGACCAGTTCGCAAGCGTCGTCTCACACGACCTCCGGAACCCCCTGAGCGTCGCGCGTGGCCGGCTCGACCTCGCGGAAATGACCGGCGAAGCGGAGCATTTCGTGGCCATCGACCGCGCCCACGACCGCATGGAGGAGCTCATAAACGGGCTGTTGACGCTGGCCCAGCAGGGTGAACTCTCCGCCGACCCGATTCCAGTCGGGCTGCGGTCGGTCGCCGAACGCGCCTGGGAAACCGCCGAGACGGGCGACCTCGAGTTGGCCTTCGACGAGCCGCCGACGGTCGACGCCGACCCCGAACGGCTCCGGCAACTGCTCGAGAACCTCTTTCGGAACGTCCACGACCACGGCGAAACCGCCACGAGGGTTACGGTGGGCGGTCTCTCCGACGGCTTCTACGTCGAGGACAACGGCGTCGGCATCCCCGAATCCGAGTGCGAGCCCATCTTCGAGTCCGGTTACTCGGGCGGCAACGGAACTGGCTTCGGCCTCTCCATTGCCGACACGATCACGGAGGCCCACGGTTGGCGTGTCAACGTGACAGCCGCCGAATCCGGCGGGGCACGATTCGAGTTCCGGGATGCAGAGACGGCGACCGACGCCTGACCGAACCTCCCCTCGAAGGAATCCTTTTGGCCAGAATGGCCACAGAGTCGCGTACAGCCATGTTCACGGAACTGCCCCGCTCGGAGTTCGACGAGCGGCTCGCGGCGATTCGGGAACGTATCGCCGAATCGGACGCCGATGCAGGCGTCTGGTTCGGTGCCACGTCCATCGAGTATCTCACGGGCTTCGACCACATCCAGACGGAGCGGCCGGTCGTCCTCGCAGTCACCGAGGATACCGTCGGCATCACGGTGCCGCGGCTCGAAGTCGAGCGCGCCGAGCCGGTCGCACACATCGACCGCGTCGACCACTACTTCGATTACCCCGGCGGCGAGCCCATCGAGACGGCCGCCGAGATGCTCGATTCCCTCGGTGTCGACTCGGTGCTGGCCGACAGCGACGGCGCCCCCGGCGTCATGGGGTATCAGGGCCCCGCCCTGAGCGAGGCCGACGCCGCCGACATCGACATCGACACCCAGGATTGGGTCGGCCGGATGCGGTGGGCGAAATCCGATGCCGAGGTCGACCTGATTCGGGAGTCCGCCCGCTGGGCGAATCTCGGGCATCGCTATCTCGCAGAGTATACCGCCCCCGGCGCCCACCCGACGACGGTGAGCCAGCGCGCCTCGATGGAAGCCTCACGCGCGATGTTGGACACGCTCGGCGACCGCTACGTCGAGCGGGTTCGCGGCGACGGCCCCGTCCACGCCGGCTACATCAGCGCCGAGGAGACCAGCCTCCCGCACGGCCACACGCCGAATCAGCGGCTCGAGGTCGGCGACGTCATCATCACCGGCGCGACGGCCAACGTCGACGGCTACGTCTCCGAACTCGAACGGACGATGTTCGTCGGCGACTCGAGCGACGAACAGGAGTACTACTTCGAGTTGATGCTCGAAGCCCAGACCATCGCCATCGAGGCACTCGGCCCCGGCGTCGAGTTGAGCTCCGTCGACAGCGAAGTGGCCGACTTCTTCGAAGAGCAGGGCGTCGCCGACCTCGCCCAACACCACGTCGGCCACAACATCGGGCTCGGCGCTCACGAACCGCCGTACATCGACCGCGGCTGGGCCGCCCACTGCGAGCGCGACGACACCAACTACGACGCCGACGACGCCGTGATGGAGCCCGGCCACGTCTACACCATCGAACCGGGACTCTACACCGAAGACGAAGGGTATCGACACTCCGATACCATCGCCATCACCGACGACGGCATCGAGTGGCTCACGTACTTCCCGCGTGACCTGGAGTCGAACACGATTCGGTGATGTCGGAGCGAACAGCCGCTCGCGGAGCGACCGCCCACAGCGCTGCGTCACGGACGACATTCCGGGCCCGGCATACGTTCCGCGGAAATTTACGAACGTTTAAGAACGATACAATGGCCAGATACATGCATAATGGAAGCCGAAGGGTACGACATTCCAGCGCCGGAACCACCCGACAGCGCCGGGGCGTGGTACGCACCGAACGTTCACGACCAGTACGAACTCGCGTCGGGCGTCGTCGCGACCGTCCGGAGTGACGAGGAGGCGTTCGTCTACGAGGTTCGTGAGCCGTCGTTGTCGGCTGGTGCGGCGGCCGACCTGGAATCGGTTCGCGAGCATTTCTCAACGGCCGAGCTGAGCCGTCCCCGGACGCGTGAGGGGGCCAGGGAACGCATCCACGAAGGGTTCGACTCGAAGTACGAGGCCGCTATCGACCGGCTCGTCGATTGCTCGCCGGCCGAGCGTCGCCGCGTCGAGTATCACGCGCTCGCGGAGCTGAAATGCCTCGGCGAGCTGACGCCGCACGCACTCGACGACAACGTCGAGGTAGCTGACTACGCCGACGGCGATCTCCGCGTGCACCTCACCGACTACGCGCCCGCTCGCACCAACGCCGATGACCCGACGCACGTCGAGCGGTTCAGCGCCGAGCGCCTCGAACGCTACACGGTCTCCTTTGCGGGCTATGAGGTGCTCGTGGTTCGGTACCGAGAGCGGCTGCTCGGCGCCGACCCCTTCGAGCAGCAGTACGCCGTCCTCGAACCCGACCGCCTGCCGGGCGACGACCAGCTTATCGAGGAGTGCAAGGAACGCATCTGGGAGGTCGGCGTCGGCGGCCTCGACGGCGAGGCGGCGTTCGACGACCGCGCCGCCGTCGTCCGGGAGCGCGCCGTGAAATTCCTGTCCCGGCGGCTCACCGCCCGCAACACCCGCGCCTGGCTGGACGCCGCGGAACACCGGCTCCGGACGGCACTCGCCGAGTACGACCTCGCGGTACCGCCGGTCGACCGCCGCTTCGCCGACGACCGCCTCGACGACCTGCTCTACTACGTGCTCCGTGACCTCGTCGGCTACGGACAGCTCACCATCCCGATTCGTGACCGCCGGCTCGAAGACGTGGAGGCGAACCGCGTCGGCGAGCGCATCAAGGTCGTTCCCCGTGACGGCAGCCGGGAGCCGACGAACCTGCGATTCGACGCCGAGTCGGCGTTCGTCAACGTCGTCACGCAACTGGCTGCCGAGGACGGCGTCGAACTCTCAGCGAGCCGCCCGTCGGCGAAAGTGAACCTCGACCCGCAAGGGGTCGACCAGACCATCCGGTGTGCGGTCGCACTGCCGACCATCAGCGAGGACGGCCCCCACATCTCGATTCGCAAGCAGGCGCCGGATGTATTGACGCCGGTCGACCTCGTGGAGGCTGGGTCGCTGCCGACGGAGCTCGTCACGCTGCTGTGGATGCTGTACGAGAACCACGGCGTCGTCCTCTTCTCCGGCCCGACCGGGGTCGGGAAGACGACGTTGATGAACGCTCACATGCCGTTCGTCGCCTACGAAGACCGCCCGGTGAGTATCGACGAAGGCTCTCGGGAGGTGCTCTTGCCACACGAGACGGGCGTCTCACTGACGACCCGCGAACACCAGGATGACTACAAGGACGTCTCGATGGCCGATCTGATGACCGAAGTGAACTACCTCAACCCAGATACGGAGGTCATCGCGGAGATCAACACGGCCGAATCCTTCGACACCTTCGGCGAGGTTCTCCAGACCGGTCATGGGGCGCTCGGAACCACCCACGCCGAGGACATCGAGAAGCTCGTGAACCGCGTCATCGAGAAGGGGCTGCCGGCGTATCTCTTACAGGAAATCGACCTCGTGGTGTTCCCGCGGCACGTCGATGGCGACCGCTACGTCGGAACGGTCGTCGAGCTCCTCTCGGAGCAGGAGGCCCGAGCCCTCGATACCGTCCAAACCATACAGAAGGGCGACGAGAAGATCTATTACAGCGAGCTACTCCGTCGGACGCCGGATGGCAGCTGGGAGTTCGCCTACGACCATCCGGAGCTCGGCGACCCGACAACGAGCCGCGACACCCGCGTGTTCGACCGGCTCGCAGCCCGAACCGACCAGCCCGTTGATGAAATAGAGGAAGCGTTCCATCGGAAGCACGGCTACGTCGAGTATCTGGTTCGTGAGGGGCTGACCGACATCGACTCGCTGTTCGAGTTCCTCGCCGATCTCCGAGCGAACGAGGCCGCAACCGTCGAGCGCATTCAACGACAGCGCGCCGAAGCCACCGATGATTGAGGTCACGACCGCGCTCGACCGCGGGCTGTACGCGCTGTTCTCCCGGCACGCCGACCGGGCGCGTCACAGCCGCGACCGGAGTCGATACCGCGGTGCGGCGCTCGATATCGGGTTCGACACGTTCCTCGCACGACTGTACGGCCTCTCGTGGGCCGGCGCACTCTGTGTCGGCTGGCTCGCCGTCGTCGTCGTTCTCACGCTTCCGCCCGAGACGGTCGACGCACTCGGCCGAACGGCCTACGCCGTCACACCCGGCGTGAGTCACGTCCCGACTCCATCCGTCCCGCGACCCTACGCCGCGGTCGGCGTCGCGTGTCTCGTCGGCGCGCTCACGAAGCGAGGGGTCGTACGAGCCGGCGGCGTCTATCTGCGATGGCGCGCCGACGCCCGTCGAGCCGCGATCAAACGGACGCTCCCCGGAGCGGTTCGATACCTGCGCGCGCTCGCGGATGGGAGCGACGACCGCCATGCGATGCTTCGAAAAGTGGCGCGACAGGGCGCCTATGGCGAGACAAGCGCGGCGTTCGAACGCGTCTTGGAGAAGGCCGCCCTGACCGGAAGCCTCGACACTGCCCTCCGGAGCGTCGCCCGCGAAACGCCGTCACGGGAACTGCTCGCGCCGTTCCTGTTGAAATTCCGCGAACACGCGAGCCAGGGGTCGGACGCGCTTCAAGGGTATCTCCAGATGGAGTCACGGATGCTCTCCCATCAGCAGTCGCGCTCGCGTGAACGGGCGGGTGATTTTCTCGAACTCCTCGCGGAACTGTTCATCGTCCTGCTCGTGTTGCCCGCGCTGCTCATCATCATCGTCACAGTGATGAGCGTTCTCGCACCGGGGCTTTCACGGCCGACGACGCTCCCCGGACAGCCGACGGTTCGTGCCCTTCTGGTCTACGGTAGCGCCGCCTTCGTGCTATTGGTCGGGTTCTGTACCGCATTCCTCGTCACACAGCTCCGACCACCGAACCACGCACCGACCTACGAGCGGCCGGGTGGAACGGCAACGCTCACGACAGCGCTCACGAACCCGGCCAGCGCTGCCGTGGTCTTTCTTCCCATCGCGTTCGTCGGCACTGCGGGGCTGTGGACGCTCGGGGAACAGCCCCTCAATGCGTTCCTGCTGGGATATGCGGCCTACGGATTCCCCGTCGGCCTCGTCGCACTGCGGCGTGCCCGTCGCGACGACGCGAAAGACCGAGAGATACGCGATTTCGTCCACGCGGTCGCCGGGCACGTGAGTCTCGGCAAACCGTTCGGCGAGGCCGTCGAGACGGTCGCGCGGGAGGTGGATTTCGGCCCGCTTCAGCGCGATGTCGACGACCTGGCGTTCACGCTCGGGCTGACGACGGGCGGGGACGACGGCGATGCTCGCGGGGAGGCACTCAACCGGTTCGTCGAGCGCGTCGGCACGCCGCTTGCAGACCAGACGGTCGGCCTCGTCACGGGCGCGATGGACGTCGGTAGCGACGCCGAAACGACGTTCGAAACGCTCCAGACGGAGGTGGGCGCGCTGTACCACACTCGAAAGAAGCTCCGGTCGGAACTGCTCATCTACGTCGCCGTCGGGTGGACGACCGCGCTGCTCGTCGTCGGCATCGTCGTCGCGGTCAACGTGTACGTCCTCGAGGGGTTCGCCCAGCTCTCGACCGTCTCACAGACGACCGGTGTCGCAATCGACCCAGACGCCGTCGACCTCGAACGTGACAGCTGGCGCTTCTACCTCGTCACGCAGTCGACGATGCTCGCCTGCGGCTGGTTCGCTGGGACGGCCTCCCGGGGGCGATACGAGGCGCTCCTGCACTCGGCAGCGCTCGTCGTCGTCTGTTACGTCGTCTTCGCGGGGGCTGGAATGATATGAATCGGGGACAGTCAAACGTCGTCGGGGTCGCATTGCTCCTCGGCATCGCGGTCATCTCGATGGGAACGCTCACTGCCGCGGTCGGCGTCATCGTCGATTCGACCGCTGCCGAGGCCGACGCGGAGCGCGTCGCCACCGACTTCGATTCCGCACTCGAACCGGTCGCAGCGACCGGGCCACAGCGCGGCCAGGTAACGTTCAGTGAAGGGTCGATACAGGCGAGTGACCGCACGATAGAGCTACGGCGAGACGGCACTGTCGTCGAGCGAATCGCGGTCGATGCCCTCGTCTTCGAGTCCGGTGACCGTCGGGTCGCCTTCCAGTCGGGCGCCATCATCCGTGGTCGCGGTGAGGCCGCATGGATGGCATCGCCACCACCGATTACCGTCGATGAGGACGTCCTCGTCATCGGTATCGCGCGCCTCGGTGACGATGTCGGTGGGGTTTCGGGGAGTGGCGGCGTCACCGCGAGCGTCGAGACGGACGTCGGCCACGACCGGAGACGACTCGGGGACGCGACGTTCACCGTCGCTATCGAAACCGCCGTCCCGGCGGCCTGGGAACGGTGGCTCACGGAGCACGGTGCGGACGTCGAGCGGAGAGGCGGCAACCCACCGACCGTCGTCGCGACGTTCGAGGGCGACAGAACCGGCTACCTCGTCGTTCACGACCTCAGAGCCGAGGTGGACGCCGGTGGCTGACCGCGCGATGAGCCCGGTCGTCGGAAAGGCGATGGAGGCGACGCTCGTCGTGCTGTATCTCGGGCTGATAACGACCGCATTGTACGGCGGTGCGGTCACGGAGTATCGGACGGCAGCGGGCAACGAGGTCGCGGAACGAACCGTCGCGAGCGCGGCAGGCGATATCGAAGCCGCGCTGCCGCCGAACGTTACGACCGCGGACGTGCGAGTCGAGGTCGATATCCCCGCGACAATCGCCGGTTCGGCCTACCGGATTCAGGCGTCGACAGAGCGGCTCGTACTCCGGCATCCGAACCCCGCGATCGAGGCGAGGGTGCCACTCACGCTCCCGGAACGCGTCGGCAATGTCTCCGGGGCCTGGACGAGCGACGACCCGGCAACCGTTCGCGTCACAACCACCGAGAGCGGACTGGAGGTGCGCCTCGAATGAGAGGGCAGGCGAACCTACCGGCGCTTGCGATCGCCTTGCTCGTCGTCACGACCGTTGCAGGGCTGTCGCTGACGGTCGCGGACGGAGCGTTCACGTCTGCAGAACGCGACGCGACCGCACGAACGACAGCCGAAACCGTCGCCGACCGACTCGTCGCAGCCGACAGCCCGGTGAGCGACCGGTCGAACGTGTTGAACGGCAGTAGACTGGACGGCGAGCAGATCGATTCCATGGTGCCGCCGGACGCCGACGTCGAGGTCACTGTCGACGGGGAGGTGGTGTATTCACGGGGGAATCCGACCGACGGCCGAACGGTGCGCCGCCTCGTGCTCGTCGCCGACCGCCAGCGAGTCACCATCTCCCCGTCGCTCGATTTCGGCTCGGTGACGCTGCCGCGTCGGAGCCCGCGCGTAACGCTCGGCATCGTGGCCGGAGCCAACGTTCGAACCGTGCGGGCGAACGACCGCGTCGTGCTCCACGACCCGGCTGGCATCGAGGGGAAACACGATGTCGCGCTCTCGCGGTACGAGACGACGACGCTCCAGTTCGAGGGTGACGTCGACGACGGTGACGTGACTGTGACGTACTACCCACGGCAGCGAACCAAGGCGCTCTTGGAGGTCACCGTCGATGCATAGAGGCCAGCTTTCACTCTCGGTCATCGAAGCCGGCGTCGGCGTAGTGTTCGTCCTGGCGGTTACGATGGGGTTCGCACTCGGCGTTTCGGCACCACCGACCGAGGCCGCACAGCTCGATGCGTACGCCGAGGACACGGCGACCGTGCTCGCGAACGAGCCGCCGCGACACGCGGGAGAGACGCGACTGGCGGAGGTGACACGGTCGCCGGCGGCCTTCGAGCGCGAGCGGGCCGCCCTCGACGCCCGCGTCGACCGACTGCTCGACGACAACCTGATGTATCGCATCGAGACGCCGCACGGGGCTGTCGGCTACCGGCGACCCAAGAACGCGCCGACCGGCCACGCGACGGTGCCGACTGCAGGTGGGGAGGTGATAGTATGGATATGGCACGTGTAGAACGCGGCCAACTCGTCCTCGTCGCGGCCGCCGTCATCGCCATCGCGCTTGTTCCGATACTGTTCGCGTATCTGCAGTTGGGCTTCCATCCGGACGTCGCCGGTGCCCCTGCCCCGAGCGGGGTGGAGGCGGAATCGTTCCTCGACCGCTCGACCCACGACGCGGCCGCAGCGACGGCAGGTGAGTACGACTGGAGCCAGCGGTCGGAGATGGCAGCGGCGGTTCGGGACGCAATCGGGAACGATATCGAGACGCTCGAGACGACCCGTCTCGAGGAGGGGGTCGCCTACGAGGTCAGCTACAACGACACCGCCGCAGCCGCCTGGCGATCCGGCAACTGCGAGCGCGGCGATGGCAGACGGTTCGGCGCCTGTGAGACGGATGGCGGCGTCGTCATGCAGGAACGTGCTGGTGAGGCGGTACTGCTCGCGGTCGGCTTCGACGTGCGCGTCGTCGGGCCAAGAAGCGAAGCAAACCTGACGCTCGTCATCGAGGTCGGCGGGTAGCGACAACCCCTGTTCTGAATCAGGGCCGGCGCGGCCGCCTCACGCTCGGCCTTCGAGAGCGACCGGCGGGCGTCCACCATCGCCCCCGCTGCGTCGGCGTGGACATCATGCTTCTGCTCCGCTTCGCCAGCCTCAGCATTCTGGTCATGAGCTTCTGCCGCTCGTTCGCGGAGCTGTTCGTCTTCTGCTCCGGTTCGGCCGATGGGCCGTTTCGGCCTCCCTGTGACTGAATCACAGGCTGATACGGATTGTTGTAGTCGTTTCCCGGCGAACGCCGAGCCGTCCCGGCCGCTCGCCAGTACTTTGGTACAACAATCCGTATGAGGCCGGCGCTAACAAAAGTTCAGGAACTCCGCAGACTGCTTGGGTTGCAGCCAAGAGTTCTACTCAATGAGACAATCTTAACATCCCATAGCAGCAATTACCCAACCATGAGCAGGTCCAACCAGGAGTGGTGGCCGAACCAACTCAACCTTGATATTCTCGACCAGAACGCTCGGGGAGCTGACCCGATGGACGAGGAGTTCGATTACGCCGAGGCGTTCCAGAGCCTCGACCTCGAGGCTGTGAAGGAGGACATCGAGGAGGTGATGACGACGTCCCAGGAGTGGTGGCCGGCTGACTACGGTCATTACGGGCCGCTTTTCATCCGGATGGCGTGGCACAGCGCCGGCACGTACCGCACGGCTGACGGCCGTGGCGGCGCGGCTGGCGGCCGACAGCGCCTCGCGCCCATCAACAGCTGGCCCGACAACGCGAATCTCGATAAGGCGCGGCGACTGCTCTGGCCGGTCAAACAGCAGTACGGCCGGAGTCTCTCGTGGGCTGACCTGATGATTCTGGCTGGCAACGTCGCCCTGGAGTCGATGGGCTTCGAGACGTTCGGCTTCGCCGGCGGGCGTGAGGACGCCTTCGAGCCCGACGAATCCGTCTGGTGGGGCCCCGAAAGCGAGATGGAAACGAACGAGCGCTTCGACGAGCCCGGCGGAATCGAGGAGGGCCTCGGCGCCTCCGTGATGGGGCTCATCTACGTCAACCCCGAAGGCCCCGACGGCCAGCCCGACCCGGAAACGTCGGCGAAGAATATCCGGCAGACGTTCGACCGCATGGCGATGAACGACGAGGAGACGGTCGCGCTCATCGCCGGCGGCCACACGTTCGGGAAGGTTCACGGCGCCGACTCGCCCGATAACCTCGGCCCCGAACCCGAGGCGGCCTCCATCGAACAGCAGGGCCTCGGCTGGGAGAACGAGCACGGCTCCGGCAAGGGCGACGACACGATTACGAGCGGTATCGAGGGGCCCTGGACGTCCGCGCCGACCCAGTGGGACATGGGCTATCTCAAGAACCTCTTCGAGTACGAGTGGGAGCCGCACAAAGGCCCCGGCGGGGCATGGCAGTGGACGCCGAAAGAGGAGTCGGCCGTCGAGTCCGCACCGGCCGCCCACGACCCGGACGACAAAGAGACCCCGATGATGCTCACGACGGATGTCGCGCTGAAGGTCGACCCGGACTACCGGGAGATCGCGGAGCGATACTACGAGAACCCACACGAGCTTATGCAGGCCTTCATGAAGGCCTGGTACAAGCTGACGCACCGTGACATGGGGCCGCCGTCACGATTCCTCGGCTCCGAGGTTCCCGACGAGGAGATGCTCTGGCAGGATCCGCTCCCCGATGTCGACCACGACCTCATCGGAGACGAGGAGATTGCCGAGCTCAAGGAGACGATTCTCGACTCGGAACTGTCCGTCTCCCAGCTGGCGAAAACCGCCTGGGCGTCGGCGTCGACGTACCGCGACAGCGACAAACGCGGTGGTGCGAACGGGGCTCGAATCCGTTTCGAACCGCAGCGGAGCTGGGAGGTCAACGAGCCGTCAGAGCTGGAGACGGTGCTCGAAACGCTCGAAGAGATTCAGGCGGAGTTCAACGAATCCCGAACCGACGACGTGCGGGTCTCGCTTGCCGACCTGATCGTGCTGGGCGGTAATGCAGCCGTCGAGCAGGCCGCGGCGGATGCCGGCTACGACGTCACCGTTCCGTTCGAACCGGGCCGTGCCGACGCCTCGCCGGAGCAGACCGATGTCGACTCCTTCGAGGCGCTCAAGCCGAACGCCGACGGGTTCCGTAACTACCTCGGAGACGGCCACGACCGCCGCGCCGAGGAGTTGCTGGTCGATACGGCTGAACTGCTGAACCTGACGGCCGACGAGATGACGGTGCTTGTCGGCGGGATGCGCGCGCTGAACGCGAACTACCAGCAGTCCGACCTGGGCGTGTTCACCGACGAGCCGGGGACGCTGACCAACGACTTCTTCGTGAACCTGCTCGATATGGGCTACGAGTGGGAGCAGTCCTCGGATTCCGAGGATATCTACGAGATTCGCGACCGCGAGACGGGCGAGGTCGAATGGGAGGCGACCCGCTTCGACCTCATCTTCGGATCGAACTCCCGGCTCCGAGCCATCGCCGAAGTGTACGGCGCCGCCGACGGCGAAGAGAAATTCGTCCGTGACTTCGTCGATACCTGGAGCAAAGTGATGCACCTCGACCGCTTCGACCTCGAGTAGTCGCGCTGAGACGCCGCGTCGCTTACTCCTTTTCGACGTCGGTTATTTCGAATCTGGCGCCGCCATCGGCCCCCTCGGTCGCCGTTATCTCCCAGCCGTGGGCGACCGTGATCTGCCGAACGCTTGCCAATCCGTAGCCGGTGCTTTCGTCCTCCTGTTTCGTCGAGTAGCCGACCTCGAAGATTTCGTCTCGGATCGCCTCTGGTATCTCCGGGCCGTCGTTTTCGACGTAGAAGCCGTCCCGGAGCGTTCCGACCGTCACCGTGACGTCGTCGTCACCGTGTTCGATCGCGTTCTTGATGAGGTTCTCGAACAGTCGGGTGAGCGCGTCTTCGTCGGCGCGAATCGCTGCTGTCTCCGCGATTCGAAGCGTCGCTCTATCGGTCGCAAGCGACTCCCAGACGGATCGGACGCAGTCCTCGATGTCGACCGTCGAGAACTCACTCACCAGTTCTCCTTCATGCATCACCGCCGCGAGGTCGTCGATGAGCTGGTCGAGCCGCTCGACCGCTTTCTCTGCCTGTTCGAGATGGTCGGGCTCGTTCGTCTCTCGGGCCAGCTCCAGACGCCCCTTGATGACGCTGAGCGGCGTTCGCAGGTCGTGTGAGAGGACGCTTCCGAAATGCTCGAACTGGGCTAACTGCCGTTGGAGTTGCCGTTCTCGGCGCCGCCGCTCGGTGATATCGCGACCGATTCCGACCATGCCGATGACGCTTCCGTCCTCGTCGGTGAGCCGTCGGTTCCGGAACTCGTACGGGATGGTGCGGCCATCGTCGTTCACCAGGTCGGCTTCCAGATGGGCGCTGCCGGTCGCAAGCGCTTCCTCGATGTCGGCTTTGATGGCCGCGCGCTGGTCTTCCGGGAAGAGTTCGGCCGCGTCCATCGAGCGGAATTCGTCCCGCGAATATCCGAGCACTTCCACGGCCCGGTCGTTCACGCGGTCGATGCTGCCCTCCGGCCCGATCACGTAAAACACGTCTTCGAGCACGTCGAGCGCCTGGACGGTGACCTGCTGTTCTTCCGTCAGCACCTCCTGGGCCCCGAGTTGGTCGGTGAGGTCTTTCGTGATCTTCACGAAGCCACGATGGGTGTCGTCCTCGTCGAAAACGGCCGTGATGACCACGCTCGCCCAGAACTGGGTGCCGTCCTCACGGATGCGCCAGCCTTCGTCCTTGACCCACCCCTCTTCGAGCGCTTCTGCCAGCAACTGGTCGGGGGAGCCCGCCTCGTTTTTCGCCTCGGGATAGAACGTCGAGAAATGCTCGCCGAGAATCTCGTCCTGTTCGTAGCCCTTGATACGCGCTGCGCCCCTGTTCCAGCTGGTCACGTGGCCGTCGGGGTCGAGCGAGAAGATGGCGTACTCTTCGACGGCGTCGATGAACAACTCGAAGCGCGTGCGTTCCCACTGGAGCGTTCGCTGTGCCTGCTTTTCATCTGTCAGATCCTGGATCAGGCAGATCAGCGTGCCGCTCTGGGCCCGTGCGAGCGCGTGGTCGACGACCACGCGGGTGCCGTCCTTCTTGAGGTGGACGTGCTCACCCTGCCATCGTCCCTCCTCGGGGACGGCCGGGAGCACCTCTTCGTACACCTGACTCGCGCCGTCGTCGGGATAGAGCATCTCCCAGTGTTCGCCGACTAGCTCCTCGCGGTCGTAGCCGTAGGTGTCGGCATACGCCCGGTTCACGTAGAGGAATTTGCCCTCCTCGTCGAGGAGGCTGATGCCTTCGCGGGCGCTCTCGAGCGCCTGGAAGCCGCGGTCGATCTCCTGTTCGGCCCGATGCTGACGAACCGCGTTCGTGATGCGGTTCGCGAGAACGACGTACTGGTCGGTGCCGCTCGCTTTCTGGAGGTAGTCGGTCACGCCGGCCGAGATCGCCTCGCTTGCGATCTCTTCGCTGCCCTTGCCGGTAAAGAGGATGAATGGGAGGTCGGGGTGTGAGTCACGAACGGCGTCCAGAAACTCCAGCCCGTCCGTCTTCGGCATGTCGTAATCACTGACGATACAGTCGATATCGGCCTCGCCGAGCCGTTCAAGTCCCGCCTCGGCGCTCTGTTCGGTGATGACCTCCAGGTCGCTGTTCTCGCGTTCGAGATAGATAGATACCAGGTCGGCAAACTCCGGTTCGTCGTCCACGTGAAGCACTGTGATGGCTCCCGTCTCGCTGAGACGCAGGAGGTCTTCGCTCACCGATGGCTGGCGTGTGCTCATCACGGGGAGTATGAGTGTACGGAAATAAAACGATAGTGGCTTGGTATCGTCAAACAAAGGCGCCTCCTGCGTCATCGACACGCGTTCTATTTTACTATCTGTTCAACAGTATATCTACCGTACCTCGAAAAGTGGTGGGATAGAGCGCAAATCGAAAAATATAGTTGAGGAAGCATTCAACTACACACGATGCAACAGGCACAGCGATTGTCGCGCTATCTCGAAGACGAGCTGGGGGAGTGCCGCAGCGAGGACGTCCAACAGCGGCTCGATGAACTCGAGGAGTTGCGGTCGGGGTCGGGGGTTGCCGCGCAGTTCGAACAGGAACTCGATGTCTTGTCCGCGCTCGCAAACGAGACGCGATACACGCTATTGCGTGTCCTCGTCGCCGCCGAGGAGGAGCTTTGTGTGTGCGAACTCAACGCGGTCGCCGACATTACGGAGAGTGGGTTGAGCCATGCGATGTCCACGCTGGTCGAGGCTGACCTCGTCGACGGGCGGAAAGACGGCCGCTGGAAGACGTATCGCGCGACGAACCGGGCTGTCGCGCTCGTGACGATGCTTGAGGGATGTCTCGAATGAGCAGTGCCCACGACCACGGCCCCGACTGCGGTTGTGAGAGCTGTGGCGACCCACGCTCGATGGATTTCCTCGATAAGTATCTCACCGTCTGGATCGTCGGCGCAATGGCGCTCGGTGTGGGAATCGGTTTCTTTGCACCCACGGTCACCGAGCCGATACGGAACCTGCATCTCGTGGAGGTCGGTCTCGTGGTGATGATGTATCCGCCGCTCGCGAAGGCGGATTACTCGCGCCTCCCCGCCGTGTTCAGCAACTGGCGAGTGCTGGGGCTCAGCCTCGTGCAAAACTGGCTCATCGGGCCGACGCTGATGTTCACGCTCGCGGTCGTGTTCTTCAGCGGGCTCGTGCCCGGCCTGCCGGCCCGCCCCGAGTTCTTCCTCGGCCTCGTGTTCATCGGCATGGCCCGCTGTATCGCGATGGTGCTCGTCTGGAACGACCTCGCCGAGGGCTCGACGGAGTACGTGACCGGACTGGTCGCGTTCAACAGCCTCTTTCAGATCGTCACCTACGGGGTGTACGTCTGGTTTTTTGCCCTGTTTTTGCCCCCGCTACTCGGAATGGAGACACTCGTCGCCGGCATCACGACCTTTGATATCACGCCGATGCAAGTCGTCCAGGCCATCGTGGTGTTCCTCGGACTTCCCTTCGTGGCCGGCTTCTTCACCCGCTACATCGGCACGCGCACGAACGGCGCGACGTGGTACGACGAGGAGTTCGTCCCGAAAATCGACCCACTGACGCTCATCGCGCTCCTCTTTACCGTCATCGTGATGTTCGCCACGCAGGGTGGTGCCATTGTCGCCTCGCCGACCGACGTCGTGTTGATCGCGGTACCGTTGACGATATACTTCGTCGTGATGTTCTTCGTAAGCTTCGGTATGGGACGGGGAATTGGGGCGGACTACTCGACGACCACGGCCATCGGCTTCACCGCAGCGTCGAACAACTTCGAACTCGCCATCGCCGTCGCAGTCGCGGTGTTCGGTGTCGGCTCCGGCGTTGCGTTCGCCACCGTCGTCGGGCCGCTCATCGAGGTGCCTGTCCTCCTGGCGCTCGTCAGCGTCGCCCGCTACTTCCAGCGTCGGTTCGACTGGAGCGGCTTCGACACCGGCCGAATCGAGACGGCCCCACCCGACTCGACCGACGACTGATACTGCCGGACGTAAGTTCGTAAAGTCATGTTTGAGTAAATGTCCTCTCTGCCCCAGTACAGGTCGGTTGAGCAGCTCTACAGTTCAATTAATTACGTCCGGCAGTATGATACGGACTGCTGTAACTGTGTACCGCGACGACCACCCGGATGGGGCGGTCGATGCGGAAATGACGTACAGCAGTCCGTATGATACCGACGATGACCATTACCGACACCGACTCGACCGATCCGATTCGCATCGCCTTCGTGTGCGTCCAGAACGCCGGCCGCTCACAGATGTCCACCGCGTTCGCAGAGCAGGAGCGACAGCGCCGCGGTCTCGACGACCGCGTCGAAATCGTGACCGGTGGGACGCGACCAGCCGACAACGTCCACGATGAGGTACTCGACGTGATGTCCGAAGCCGGCTTCGACCTCTCGACCCGAACGCCACAGGAAATCACGCTGGCGGAACTCCGCACCTGTGATTACGTCGCGACGATGGGCTGTTCGACCCTTGAGGTCGGTGAGGTGGGCGAGTCCGTCGATGTCCGCGACTGGGCGCTGGACGACCCCGATGGGCAAGATCTGGACGCAGTGCGAGCGGCTCGCGACGAAATCGAACGGCACGTCGTCTCGCTGTTCGACGAACTACAGGACTGACCCGACGCACCCCGCTGTGTCTGCATTATTCACTTCAACAACAGCGGGTTCGTCTGAAACCGGTGGCGGTGCCGGTCGTGACTGTCACGGTGCCCTGATTCAACCCCACAAGGGTTCGTCTGAAACTCTATCTGGATCACGCCGCGGCGGGCGCCGGCGATAAACTCGTCCTGCTGCTTCAACCCCACAAGGGTTCGTCTGAAACACGCTGCTCGCGCCCGCAACCGACACAACCGTCGACAGCTTCAACCCCACAAGGGTTCGTCTGAAACCGACGCTGGAGACGTTCCAGCGCGCCTTCGGTGGGCTTCAACCCCACAAGGGTTCGTCTGAAACCCACAAGGTACTGGCCGGCGTCGGCTCGACAGGGCAGCTTCAACCCCACAAGGGTTCGTCTGAAACCTCCTCGCTGACCGTCTCGACGCGGCCATCGATCGCTTCAACCCCACAAGGGTTCGTCTGAAACAATCTGCTGCGGACGGCATGATCACTCCTCCAGCCTGCTTCAACCCCACAAGGGTTCGTCTGAAAC
>NZ_JBLGBY010000006.1:0-62389 GCF_047616845.1 Natronomonas sp.
GCCCGCGACACGCCCACCGCCCGCGACACGCCCACCGCCCGCGACACGCCCACCGCCCGCGACACGCCCACCGCCCGCGACACGCCCACCGCCCGCGACACGCCCACCGCCCGCGACACGCCCACCGCCCGCATCACTCGAACTTCTCCAGCAGCTCGTCGTAGAGGTCATCACCGTCCTCTTCGGCCAGTTTCTCGACGATGAGCTCCGGCGTCGACCGCGCGAGGTGGTTCTTCACCGGCGAGCGGTTCACCTGCAGTTCACCGTCCTGCAGGCCGAGCGCCTCGATGCCGTCGACCGTCACGTCGACGGCTGCAGCCTCGCGAATCTCGCCCGCCAGATGCGAGACGAACACCGCCGTCGAATCGCTCTCTTCGAGCGCCTCCAGAATACCGGCGATGATGACCGCGCTCGCCCCGGGTTCGGTTATCGATTCGAGTTCGTCGACGAGCACGAGCCGCGTCCGGTCGCCGGCGACGAGCGAGCTGAACTCCCGAAGCGTCGTTTCGAACGCCCCGGCGTCGAGCGTCCCCTGCGTTTTCGCTTGGTAATGCAGCGCCTCGAACCGTTCGACGCGCGCGGATTCGGCCGGCACCGGTAGCCCCATCTGTGCCAACACGACGACCAGAGCGACCAAATCGAGCGTCGAGGTTTTGCCACCGCTGTTGACGCCGGACAGTAGTGCGACCCCATCGACGCCGTAGTCGACCGACTCGATGTCCTCGAAACCGACGTCGAGAAGCGGCGACCGCCCGCCCTCGATTTCGAAGCCACGACCCTCGAACGTCGGGAAGGCGCAGTCGAAATCACGGGCGAACCGTGAGACGGCGAGTTCGACGTCCAGTTCGAGTGCGCCCTCGATGAGTTCGGCGGCCGGTTCGCGCATCTCCCGGAGGTCGTCCGCAAGGTCGCGTTTCAGCCCCGCCGCCCGGCGGTCGCGCTCGGCGGTCAACTCCTCGCGCAGTCGCTCGATGACGCGTTTGTCGTGTTCGACCGGAAACGTGGGGTCGTCGCCGAACGCCTGCCGGGCCATCGACTCGTAATCGTCGACCCCGAGCGCATTGGCGAAATGGTCGCGTGCGGCCTCGACCGCTTCGGCGAACTCGTCGGCCAGCTCCCGTTCCAGAAGCGAATCGGCGCCCGCGCCGCGCTCGACGAGCGACAGCAGATCCGCGCCCTCGATTGTCACGTCCCGTTTCTCGATGGCCTCCCGGAGCCGGTCGTTCGCGACGTTTTCGGCCATCGAGACGGTAGCATCCAGGTCGGCGATAGCGTCCTCGAGGTCGTCGAGCGCGTCGTCGCCTGCAACGGTGCCGTCCTCGTTGAGTCGCACGAGCGCCGCATCAAGCGCTTCGACATCACACGGAGCATCGAGGTCGGCGGCCCGATGAACTGCAGCGGCCGCGCGCAACCGCTCCCGATTGCGAGCGAAGAACGCCAGAGTTCGCTCGGGAACGACGCTTGCGGGGTCATCGAGCGCCTGCGGGTCGACCCGAACGTCACCCTCGACCTCGATTCCGGAGAACTCCTCGTCCAGCACGATGACCGTCGAGTAGCCGCGCGCGAGGTCGGCGATGCCGCGGGCGTCGTCGACCAATTCGACGCTGACCTCGGGAACCGCCTCTCGGGCTTTTGAGTACGCCTCAGCGTCGTTGGTCGCGAGACAGCGGTCACGAACCCGAACGTCGCGGGGCTGTTCGGGCGGCTCGACGCCGGCAAGCGCCTCCAACACCTCGGTCGACGGCTCACGTTCGACGGCCTCGCGCGCGAACGTCCGCACCTCTTCGATGCGTGAGGCTGTGACGCTCGGATACAGCGTCTCCAGGCGCTTTTCGGCATAGCCTGTCACCGCCCGCTCCTGTAGCAGGTCGAGCACCGATTCGTACACTTCGCGTGCCCGCGGCGTAGCGAGAAACTCCCCGTCATCGTCGTGTTGATGCCGAATCGCGGCACGGGCGATGCGGGCCGCTCGCCCTTCGCTGATGCCCGGCGCTCGGGCGAGACCGGCGACGTCACCGGCCGAAAGCGCCGCCGTCGGGTCGTCGAGTTCGGACAGCCGCTCGGCCGTCTTCGACCCGACGCCAGGAATCGCCTCCAACTCGTCGAGTTCCATCTATCATGCCTTGGGCCGTCATGGGGCAAAACTTCATCGGGGATTTTCCGATGCTAGTCTCACTTCCTGCCCCACCTCCTGCCTACCAGAAGCTCATGGATCACCAACCGAGCGCTGGCCGGTGTTCCCGACGTTCGACCAACGCACGATCGCGACGATCGTGCAGGAGGAGCTAGCCGACCGAGGGGAACACCCGGAGGCAATTGCTGAGTGCCGTGAGAAGTACGCTCGGGATCGCTTATTGGCGATCGACGAGGACATCCGGCCGCCGTCGATCACGACGGACGGCGCTCGGTCGATTCTCCAGCGACTCTCAAGCGACGCAGAGATCGACATCGACCATCCCAAACATGACTATCTCGCACCTCACGTCGGTTGACGTGGGATGGGAGAGGTTCTCGTCCGGGCCTTCGGATACACGGTCGCCGCTCGGGATCTGGACAACCCCGAGGAGATGGTTCGGGAACAGTACTCGCATATTGAGGCCGAGGAAACGGGCCGAACAGTCGCTACGCTCCAAGACTATTGACATCCTCCCCGCGCTAAAGCGCGAGGATTCCTCTGCCTTCAGGCGGAGGAAGATGTCGATGGTCGGCCACAGCGAGACAGTGGCCAGTCGTAGAGGTTGCCGCTTCACGCTTGATTCATCGATATCCGACACTGTCGACTTTCGATTCCATAATTACATTCCCTGTTGAGTTGCACTCACCTAAGGAAAACTGCATTAGTTGATGCTTGCGTTGATACAATTATGCTACTGCAGGCGTCGATGATCGATGGGGTTCTTGAGTCCCTCCGCATCGGTGTCGGGTTTCTCTGGACGGCGGCGTGGGCCATCATCATGGGCCTCACTATCACGAGCCTCGTCCAGGTCTACGTCTCCAAGGAGCGAATGGCGCAGGTGCTTGGAGACGGTGACTTCAGTGGATTGACGAAGGCAACCCTGTTCGGGGCGGCCAGCAGTGGGTGTAGCTTCGGCGCAGTCGCCATCGGGAAGGGACTCTTCAAGAAGGGCGCTCACGCGGTCAACTTCTTGGCGTTCATGTTCGCGTCGACGAACTTGATCGTCGAGCTCGGATTGATGATCCTCATCTTGCTGGGATGGGAGTTCCTTCTCGCGGAACTGCTCGGCGGCCTCGTTCTCATCGCCGTTATGGCCGTCATTGTCCATCTGACGCTGCCCGAGAACCTCTTCGATGAGGTTCGCGAAACGCTCAACGAACAGGATCAAGCATCCGGAACGATAGAAGACCCGACCTGTGGTATGGAGGGCAAAGACGAGTACACCCTCACGACTGACGGCGGCGAGACGCTGAAGTTCTGCTCAGAAGGCTGTCTGGAAACGTACCGCCAACAGGCCGCCGGCCACGGTAGCTGGCGCGATGAGTTGTTCTCGTGGGGCGGCTGGTATAAGATCGCAAATCAGTACCGTAAAGAGTGGTCGATGATCTGGAAGGACGTCATCGCGGGCTTCCTGATTTCGGGGTTCGTCATCGTGTTCGTTCCCCAGTGGGTGTGGAACACGCTCTTCCTCCAGGGAGATGGCCTCTTGGTGACTGCCGAGAACGCCATCATGGGCGTCGCCATTGCCGTCATCAGCTTCGTCGGCAGTATGGGCAACGTCCCGTTCGCCGTCGCGCTCTGGGGTGGCGGGATTAGCTTCGCGGGCGTCATCGCGTTCGTCTATGCTGACCTCATCACGATCCCCGTGTTGAACGTCTACCGGAAGTACTACGGCTGGAAGATCATGCTGTACATCCTCGGCGTCTTCTTCGTCACGATGGCGTTCACCGGCTTCCTGATGGAACTGCTGTTCAACGCCCTCGATATCGTTCCGAACCTCGCCGGCGGTGAGACGGCGACCGAGCAGACCTATTTCGAACTCAACTACACGTTCTACCTCAACCTCATCGCATTCGCCCTTACGGGATTCTTGTTGTTCGTCTACCGACGGGGACTGGGTGCGCCTGGTGAATTTAGGGATCCCGTCTGTGGGATGCGAACGGATGATGATGGATCGAGCGCGACGTACGAGAACGAGACGTACTACTTCTGCTCTCGGATCTGCAAGCAGACGTTTGAGGAGGAGCCAGACGAGTATGCAGACCACGGTTCCCGTGCGGCAGAGATGGGGCACGATCACTGACTATTCGTTTAACTCTGGAGGAACAGCAACACACTGGTACCGAACAGCGCAGAGAAGATGGTAATGAATTTTGATCGCGCGAATACATGCCCGACGAACCAGATCCAGTAATGCCCCCGGTGAAGTCGCCATACACAGTCGGATTAAGTAGTACCACTTCCGGCATCGAGAACACGCGCACGTTGATAACAAGGATCCCGAGCAAGGCGAACCCTCAAAGCGCGTCTAAACTGCGGATCCGCTCGGACGGAGGGATTGGGCCAGTGTCGTTCGTCAAGGTAGTCTGTATTGATTGGTCGGGTCAATCAAGTGGCTTCCAATCGGTGCGCGTTCATGAACCCGCGTTTCACTGTGCGGAGAGCCGTCTTCGCGGGCCCGGAGGTACGTTGGCGCAGGCTCGACTCCCTCCGAGTACTCACATGATGTCGATATGGTGAACCAAATCTGAAAAATCGGAACGCCCGGAGATTAGCGGAACCGCCCGAACAGCTTGTAGTCCTGGTTGGGCTCGTAGCGACGGAACAGGAGGCTGTTCGTCAGCACCGACACCGACGAGAACGCCATCGCCGCCGCCGCCAGTACGGGCTGCAACAGGCCCAGGGAGGCCAGCGGAATCATCGCAGTGTTGTACCCGAGCGCCCAGACGAGATTCTGCTTGATTTTCTGGAGCGTCGCGTCGGAGATCCGAATCGCCTTCACCACGTCCAGCGGGTCGTCACGCATCAGCGTCACGTCGGCCGCCTCGATGGCCACGTCAGTCCCAGAGCCGATGGCGGTTCCGACGTAAGCGACAGCTAGCGCGGGTGCGTCGTTGACGCCGTCACCGACCATCATCGCCTGCCGGCCGTCGTCCTGGATGGACTCGACTGCGTCGGATTTGTCCTCGGGGAGAACCTCCGCACGAACGTTGTCGGGGGAGATGTCGACCTGTTTGGCGACCGCGTGGGCAGTCCGCTCGTTGTCGCCCGTAATCATCATCACGTCGACGCCGCGCTCCTGAAGCGCACTCACAGCGTCCTTCGCGCTCTCTTTGACCGTGTCGGCATCGGCGACGACGCCCACGAGCTCGCCCTCGCATGCCACGAGCATTGCCGTCTTCCCCTCATTCTCCAGCCGCTCCATCGTCTCTGCGGCAGGCGATGGGTCGATATCGTTGTCCCGCAGCAGCTTTCGGTTGCCGACCAGCACCTCGCTACCGCCGACCGTGGCTCGGATCCCGTGGCCGGGGACGTTCTCGAAGGCGTCGGGCTCAGTCACGTCAAGGCCGCGCTCCTCCGCACCCTCGACGATTGCGCGAGCCAGCGGGTGTTCGCTGCCGCTTTCGGCCGTCGCAGCGAGCCGAAGCACGTCATCTTCGGAGAGCCGGTCGCGGGCGGTCAACTGCCCACCGTCAGCGGTCGGTTCGCCACCGTCGCCGACCGGTTCGCCGTTGCCACCGAAGACGACGACGTCGGTCAGTTCCATCTCGCCTTCGGTGAGTGTCCCGGTCTTGTCGAAGACGACCGTGTCGACGTCCTTCGCGCGTTCGAGGATGTCACCACCCTTGAACAGAACACCGTGCTGTGCGCCGATGGTGGTTCCAACCATCGTCGCGGCGGGCGTCGCAAGGCCGAGCGCACAGGGACACGCGATCAGGACGGACGATGCGAACACGACGATGGCGAACTCGAAGACAGTGACCGTCCCGCCAGCGGGGGCGGGGCCACCGGCGACCTGGCCCCACAGCGGGAGCCAGTCGACGAAACTGGCCAGCGCCTCGGGGAACAGGAACCAAATGGTACCCCACAGAAGGGCGTTGGCGATGACGACGGGAACGAAGTACGCGGAGATACGGTCAGCGAGGTTCTGGATATCGGGCTGGCGGGACTGTGCCTCCTTGACCGTCTGGACGATCTGCTGGAGGGCGGTGTCTTCGCCGACCTTCGTCGCCTCCACGACAAGCACGCCGTTCTCGTTAATGGTCGACCCGACGACCTCGTCGCCTTCCGCTTTCTCGACAGGGACGGACTCACCGGTCACCATCGACTCGTCCACCGCGGACTGGCCGTCGACGACCACAGCGTCGGTGGGGATTTGCTCGCCAGGCCGGATCTTCATCCGGTCGCCGACCTCGACGTCTTCGAGGGGAACCTCTCGCTCGTTGCCGTCCTCGTCGACGAGGGTTGCGGTATCGGCCTCCATCTCTAGGAGCTTCCGCAGTGCCTCGCCGGCTTGGCCCTTCGAGCGGGCTTCGAGGTAGTTGCCGAGCGTGATGAACACCAAGATTAGCGCTGCGGTGTCGAAGTAGAGGCCGCCAGCGATGGCTTCGAGGAGGACGGCGACCGAGTAAACGTAGGCGGTCGTCGACCCCAGCGCGATCAGTACGTCCATGTTGGCGCGGCCGTTCTTGACGACCGCCTTGTAGGAGTTCTTGTAGAACGGCCAGCCGAGAATCAGCTGGACGGGCGTCGCGAGCGCGAACTCGACCCAGCCGAACTCGATACCGAAGACCGTTTCCGGGACGATGGCACCCCCGAGCAGGTAGTTCTCAGCGAGGAAGAACAGCAGCGGCGCCGACAGAACCGCCCCGAGTAGCGTTAGCCGGAGCTGCTTGCGAATTTCTGCCTGTCGAGCAGCGTCTCGTGCGCTTTGGCCCGAGTCGCCCTCGCTGCCGCTTTCCTCACGGACGGGCGAGTAGCCGGCGTCCTCGATGGCGTCGTAGAGATCGTTCAGGGAAGCCTCCGCCGGGTTGTACGTGACCTGTGCTTCGTCGGTCGCGTAGTTGACGTCGGCGTTGATGACTCCCGGCGTGTCTTCGAGCGCACTTTCGTTCGTGTCGGCGCAGTTGGCACAGGTCATATCGGAGATGGAGATGGTGACAGTCTCCGAGAGCGCGCCATAGCCTGCGTCGTCGATTGCGTCGTAGATCTCTGCGAGTGAGACCTCGTCGGGGTTGTACTCGACGGAGCCCTCGTCGGTGGCGAAGTTGGCGTCCGCCTCCACCACGCCGTCGAGGGATTCGAGGGTGTCCTGTATCGTCGCCGAACAGTTGGCACAGGACATCCCCGTTATGTCGAGTTGTGTTGTTCGGGTTGTCATGCTTGTCCATTACTACGCCCTCCATACTTAGGCCAGTTACTGTTAGCAGGGAACGGGTTCAGACCCAAGGAAAATTTCGATCCCAAAGTGGCGGTCACACACCCTCCTCTAAGCGTTGATATCGCTCTTCGAACCGGGCCAAACAGGACGGGCAACAGAAGTGATAGATCTCGCCGTCGATGCGCGTTGTTTCTCCCTCGTTATCGACTGTATTGCTGCATTCAGCACATGTGAGCGCGAATTCGACACCATCGATCGCTGGCGTCCACTCAAGTTCATCCACGAGCGTCACCGAATAGTCCTGAATCTCGATGTCGTCCAAGAGAGAGTCGATCCACATGCGAACGTTCTGGGCCTCCACACGCGCATAGAACCAGAGCTCGCCTTCTGAAGTCACGAAGACGTGTTCGACTCCATCTGCGTTCCGGAGTCGCTCTCGAACCGTTTCGTGAGCAGATGCTGGAATCTCTAATTGGATAAATACTGGAACGCCTGCCCGGAGCTGTGACCGGCTGATATCGATGGTGAAGTTATTGATGACACCTGCCTCCTGTAACCGCTTGACGCGGTCGGAGACGGCCGGGCCAGATAATCCGACAGTATCGCCGATCTCGCTGTATGGTAGCCGCGCGTTTTCCGCCAGTAAAGAGAGTATCTCGAGGTCGGTCTCGTCCAAATTACGCATAGGGCGTCTTGTGACGCAGGATACTATACTGTTTCCCCAAATAAAGTTTCGATGGGAAAGAATATGGGGGGTATAACACCAGGTTCGAAGCAGAAACTGACATAGAACAGGGGTGCCTATATCCAGTTGGTTATGAGCCAGACGATCTCCGTTGAAGGGATGACCTGCGAACACTGCGAGCAGACCGTCGAAGAGGCTCTCGAAGACGTGGCAGGCGTCACAGCGGCCAACGCAGACCGAGAGGCAGAGGTCGCGAAGATCGAGGGGACTGCGGAATCAGGGGCGCTCGTGGACGCTGTTGAAGACGCCGGATACGACGCCTCGGCCTAACTCCAAAGCACCGCTGTTCGCTCTTACTCGGTATCGTTACTGGAACAGCCGGTCGGCTATTTCCGAGACATTCTCGACGCCTTCCACACGGATACCCGGAACAGAAATACTCTGGTCAGGCGGAACAAACAGCTGATCAGCCCCGAACTCACGAGCCCCACGAGCTTTCGCGTCGATATTTCCGACGGGAAGCAATGTTCCCTCAGTTCCGACAAGCCCGGTCACAAGCGTATTCGTAGTGAGAGACTGGTCTGAGAGGATACTGATAAGCCCCGCCGTGAGTCCGGCTTCCCAGCTTTTCCCCCTGAGAGCCATTCGGTCGTCGCCTGGCGGAGTAAACGAAACCAGAACATCTCGCCCGTCAAGCGAGCTATCACTCATATCTCCCGCCAGTTCGGTCGCCTCCCGAATTGCGAGCTGTATATCGTGGCGGACTTCGACGTTGTCAAGCCCGACGTAGATGTCGCCGGCACCCGGTGTAACGGCGACAGTAAATCGCACAACGATGCCGTTACCGTTCCCATCAGTTGCAGGAAGTGCATACTGAACGGACGAAGTCCCAACAGAGCTACTGGCTAGGGTGGCAAGACGTTCGGTTTTCGGCCCCTCAGCAAGCGCGTGCCCTCCAACCAGCCCACCAACACTGACGGCCCCGAGACCGGCTCCGAGTAGGAACTCTCGACGATCCAAGAGAGACTGTTCGAAATCGTCTATCGGATCCGTTCTCGTGCTCTCCGATGCGTCTTGGTCGGAATCGTTTGAAGCCATTCGTGTTGGTGGGCCCGAGAGTGGTTCGTGAGAACACAGTACAACCTCAAACGTATATAATTGGCCTCCGTTCCCCGTGGTGTGGAGACACAGCGCGTGACCTCCGTTGGTTGGGTACTCATCCTGAGTGCGCTGACAACCGCCGTCGGCACCGGAATCGCATACTGGGGCGAACAGCAGTTACTCTCCCTCGTCGATCCGGCAAAATTTTTCGTGGCAGTTGGCCTTATTGAAGAAGCGCTCGTCCGGCTCGCGCCTCTCATCGCCACGTTCTACCTCTGGAGTTATCGTCGTGGTCACCTTCTCACCAAGACGGAGGGGCTCGTGGCGACAATCGCTTCCGGAGTAACCGTCAGCTCCCTCGAACTTGCTCTCAAACTCGAATATCTGTCCGAACTCGAGCGGGCAGTTCAGTTCGATACGTTGGTGTTACCCGTTATATTCATACATCTCCCACTTGCGCTCGTCGCAGGACGGATCGCGTATGCCCTCGGTGAACGGATTCATAATAACGGGGTCGTCGGTCTGCCCCAATTATCCGGGCGAACACTAATGTCTCTGGTCTGTTCCTATCTGCTATTGGCTGCCGCCCACATCACGTACAACGTGACCCTTTGATGGAATACCGCATACTCGCAAGAAAATCTGAACCGCTTCCGATTTAGTGGCTGTCGCCGAGTGCTTCGCTGATCGTGGTATTGAGTTCCTTGAGTTTCTCCCGAACCTGATCAGATTTGTCTGCCGGCGGCTCTTCAAGCGCCACCTGCTCGTCAGGGTTAGGATCGCCGACGATGATGCTGCCGATCATGCCGAGGCTCTCGTGAGGCGTACAGTAGTAGTGATACACACCCTCAGTTTCGAAGGTATGTTCGAACGTCATCCCCTGTTCAGAGAGGATACCGCTATTCCAGGATGCGGCTCCGTCCGGGACGAGCTGGGGCTGGTCGTTGTCAGGGTGGTACGCTGTTGTCGAGTGGCTACCGTTCTCGTTCGTCCACGTTACAGTTCCGCCAACGGTGACTCGGACGACGTGCGGCTCGAAGTGATAATCCTCGCCTTCGGTTATCATCGTTACTTCGGCCGTATCAGTCGGTTCACCGACCCCTTCGCTGTGACCGCCCTCTTCCTCACTGTGTCCAGACTCCGCAGAAGTCGTTGGCTCAGAACCGCTGTCATCGCCCGATTGATTGCCCGTACATCCAGCGAGGCCGACTGCAGCGGCACCGCCTGTTAGTTGTAGTACTTGGCGACGGGTGAATAGTGAATTCGTCATAGCGTCGGTCACCTTTCATCTGCAGATACCGGGAGTTATCACAAAGGCGTGAAACCTGTTTTGCGTGGCACGCAAAACGGATCTCTATTTAAATACCCGTCTGCAAGTATCGAGTAGTGCGAGGAACAGCTGTGTCCCGCGACGACAGCGCCGATGAACTGCTGGAGCTGCTCGGTGAAGAACGGGTTCGACAGATTATCGCGGCAACGAGCCGTGAACCGTTGTCGGCCAAAGAGCTGAGTGACGAATGCGATGTCGCCCTCTCCACGATATACCGGCGTGTCGAAGACATGATCGCACACGACTTGCTCGTCGAGCGGACACAGATCCAATCAGATGGAAGCCATCACAGCCTGTACGAAGCGAACGTCGATCACCTCAACATCGAGGTCAATGATGGAGCAATCGAGGTTCGTATGCAGGTTCGTGAAGACGCTGCGGAGCGCTTTTCGCGCATTTGGAGCGACATCAGAGACACATAACCATGCACATCGGACTCGTCATCGCAAAGCTCGTCACGGTCGGCCTCGGGTTACTGATCACCTACCAAGCCTACAGGGGGTATCGAACGTATAACAGCGAACCAATGCTGTACGTGGCAGTCGGCTTCTTATTCATCAGTGTTGGAGCCGTTATTGAGGGGGTTCTCTTCGATGTCGTTGGATTGTCGATATTCCTCTCGGGAACCATTCAAACGACTATCGTCGCGGTAGGAATGTTGGTCATCCTGTATTCATTATATGGTCGTATACCACAGTCAAGCTCCAACAAGAAGCAACCATGACCGGACACTGGGAACTCATCTTAATCGGTGTACGCGTGTTCTTGCTCGCACTCGGTCTCGTGACGACGGCCATCAGTCTTCGGGCCTACCGTTACATGAAGTCGGCGATGCCGCTCTGTTTGTTGGTGTCATCTTCGAAGATGGACTCGAGCGCCCGGTCGAGGATGCGCAACCGCTGTTTCGTGTACTCCCGGCAGTCGTACTCCTCTGCGACCCGGAGGGCGGTGTCGATGTACTTGTTCACCGACCCCTGGTGAACGGTCAGGTTCACGCGGCCGCCACACTCCCGACAGTCGCCGGTCAGCGGCATCCGCCGGAACTTCTCCCCGCAGTCGAGACACCGCGTCTCCTGCCGTGAGAAGGCCCGAAGGTTCCCGATGATGTCCGGTAGGAAGTGATATTCGATGACTCGCTCGGCGACGTCGGTCTCGTCGACAGACCTGAGCTTTCGCGCCAGCTCCAGTTGGGCGTCCATCTTCTCCATCATATCCCCGAGCGTCTTATACGCCGAGAGATCGGGCCCTAGGGCGATATCGGTCGTGTCATGGGTGTGTCGGAACCCCCGATACTGGTCTTCGGTGCCGAGCGTGTCCTCGCCGAGTTGAATCAGGTCTTCGACCTCGCCGGGGTCGGCCATCTCCCGCGTCGCCTCGTAGAACTCCCGTGGATACTCCGAGACGATGTCCATGTTGTGCGCCTCGTCGTCGATTTCCGCCGGGTCGATGCGTGAAGACATGACGAGCGGCGCGTCCATCCGACCCCCACGCTGATTCGGCAGGAACGACTTCGAGAAGTTGAGCAAGCCGTCCATGAGGAGCATGACGCAGTCCTCGTCGCCGTCGCATTGCTTTTCTGATAAGTCATTCACGATGAGCGAGTGTGTCGACTCGACGCTCAGACAGTACACGGAGTCGGTTTCTGACTCCCTGTACTCGATCTCGGAAACCGAGTCAAGACACATGTCGTCGGAGCCGCCGTCGAAGACCCGTCGACTTCTCGACTGAATCTCCCGGGTGCGTCGAGATAGGCCTTCGTCCTTCCGGGTGAGATGAAAGCCAACCCGGTTCTCGAACCGGCGAGCGTCCTCCGAAGTGATGTTCAACTCGTATGTCTCCGAGGACATCTCACCGTCGTCTTTCTCGTAGAAATCCGGGAACTTCCGGTGTAACGGAACGGGTTCCGTGACTGAAACCTGCGCTTTGATTCCGAGACGGGTGAGCAGAGCGAGGAGGTCTTCTTTCAATTCTCGACTTACAGTGGTCGCCGTAACGGTCAGCCTGTCCGCGTCGATGCTCCCGTCACCACTGAAATACCCGCTCAGATAGCTGCCGATCAGTTCGGGTGTCGCGCCGAGAATACAGTCGGGAACGCGTTTCGTGTGTGCGAGGGCGCCAGCGTCGAGCACCGTATCGAAGAACGACCGAAGCAGCCGCCCCGAAACCGTCACCTTCGCGCCGTTTTCGACGTAGGGGTTCACGCCGAACTCGGCTTCCAGCACTTCAAGATAGAACTCCCTCATCTCGACCTCCGTCCCACAGAACGTCGTCTGGTGGATGGTTCCGTTCGGGGTTGTCTGTGCTCGAGTGAACCCCTCAGCAGTGTAATACCCCAGTAGGGTCGCGGTTCGTGTATTCAGCTCGATGATGCGGTTTATCTCCGTTCTATCCCGCTTCATACCCAGTTCGATGTCGTCAGGAACGAACTCGAGTAGCTCGTCGACGGTATCGAAGAGCTCCAGGAGAATCCCGACCGGGAAGCTCTCCCGATAGAGATAGTTGCTGAGTGTCTTCTCGCTCATCTCGAGGAACTCGGCGGTGCTGTACAGTGGATAGAACTCCCCATCCCAATCGCCTGCCAGTCTTTCCTCGAAGCGGTCGTAAAGCGCGTCTTTGTCCAGTCCCTTTACGGTTAGACGTTCGGTCTCGATACAGTCCGCCTCGATGAACTCCTCCAGCAGGTCGAACGTCTTCGACTGGGAGTCGATAACGTCGAGATGACTCGGGGTCACCAGTTGGTCGCTCTCGGTCAGGGCCGAAGCTCGCTTTCCGATAATCGAGTCGGCCTCCGTGTCGTAGACCTGCATCTCGTGATCCGGGGTAACGGTTAACTCCCGCCCACTTCGGGTTTCGATGCTGATCACGTGGTCGGTCGACCTGTGCTTGCTGACGGCTTCGACGGGCTGTCGAACCAGCTCGCCCTCCTCGGTTAGTGAGGGTACGTACACGTCCCCGTCGAGTTCCTGGACTAACGTACCGAAGTCGTCGGTTTCGGGGTCTTCCAGTCGCGGTTCGACCAGTGTCTGGATATCCTCGTAGTGCCACCCCTCCTCGTCCTCGTACCAGACTTTCGTCTCGGGATGGAAGCAGTTCCGCCGCTTCGCGGCGTGGAAGTACGGATGGGCGTAGCCGACCGCCGCCGAGGTGAATCCGATGACCCTCCCGACCACTGCGGCGGAGGTGTGGGGTGCCATCCCGAACACGAGTTCCCCGACGAGGTCGTCGCGGTCGTCGAGTTCGTAGTACGGCTCCATGCCGTAATACTGTTCGAGCAGGTCGTCGACGAAATCCGCCGTGCGCATCATGTGTTCGGCGGCGCCGTTCGAGAGGACGACGTCCTGTACCCGGAGTTCGACCAACTGGTCTTCGTGAGTGAGCGGCTGGCCGTGGACGTCCTCCTCGTAGCCGAGTGCCTTCAGCTGGCCGACCGAGACATCGAGTTCGGAGGCCCGCACGGAGGTGACGGGCAGGTCGGTCATGTCGTAGCGGACGGTGCCGTCCTTGAACGAGGAAACGTCGTTCTTCGCCCGGAGGACGCCCTTCTCTATCGGTTCGGGAACCTTGTGCTCCGAGGAGAGCCCCTTGACGCCTTTGAGGACATCGAAGGCGTTTTCGCGCTCCCCGACGTTCGCCAGGGCGTTGCGGTACTCCTCGTTGACGTCGATGGTCTTCATCTGGACGGCGTCGGCCTCGCGCTCACAGCGATGGCAGATCGCGCGGCCGGCCTCGTCGGGTTCGACGTCGATGTCGCAGTCATAACAGACGTAGTTGGGGTCGGTAACGCCGTTGCAGTCGGGACATCGCGCCCGGAACGTTTCGGTGCCGCAGTCGCCGCAGGTGCGACGGCCGACCTGCACCTCGACCAGGCCGGGGGTATCCTGCATCGTCTCGGCGTGTTTGCCGGCGGCGGCGACGTCTCGCTGTGAGCCACCGGCCTCGCCGATGGGGAAGAGGGTGTGGACGGCCGGCGAGAGGTCGCGCTTCTCGGATTTCTCCGGACGACCCATCCGACAGCCGATGCGGGTCGGCGCCCGCTCCTGTATCTCGAAGGGGGCAACCTCGTTGACGGCCTCGATGGCGTTCTCGCCGTCGACCCACTCGCGGGCCTCAGCGGAGAGGTCGTCCCAGGGCTTCTCGAGGTCGTCGGTGAGTCCGAGCGACCGCACCAGCGGCACCGCGTCGGGAATCGTCAGCGTCTCCTCGCCCTGGGTGTGTCCGACGAGAAGCACCTCCAGGGCCTCCCGGACGGGGTCGCTGTCCGGAAGCACGAGCGTGCGCTCGGCGAGTGCGCTTGCGCCCGCGCTTGCTTCCGTTCCTGTCACGGCATCCGTTGAACCGCCCGACTCGCGGGTCGTTCCACTCCCCGCTCGTCCTTTCGAGGTCTCTCGGTGGTCGGCCTCGCTAGCTCCATCGGCTTCGGCCCAATGGCCTTCACTTGCCGCCTCCGCGAGCGCCTCGAACCGTTCGATGTCGAGGTCGTGCCACAGATACGTGTATTCGGGATGCAGCGGCACGTCGTACTCCTCGACCCACTCCAACACCCGCTCCGTACTGGGGTGTTCGAGGTCGACGCGGGGTGCGTCTTCGAGCGCCTGGACGTCCGCGCCGGCCACCACGAGGTCGCCTTTCCACCACTCGGGCGTGTAGGAAGCGGGCGATAGCGGATGGTTATTCTCGACGAACTCGCCGTAGTTGACGAGATACTCGCCCAGATCGAGGATTTCCTCGACGCCGTTTCGAATCTCCAGGGCCTCGGCGGGGTCGTCGATGTGACGGACGTCGCCGTTGGCCAGTTTGACCGTCGGCCCTTCGATCGAATCGACGGGGATGACGCCGGCGGCCTTCCCCGGCCGCTCGGTTTTGATCTGCGTTCCGGTCGCGAGGAAGTCGTCGATGAGATGCATCGTCGCGGGGTGGACGCCCGCCGTCGCGAAGCCGTGATTGCGTGCCCGGCCGTATCGGAGCCGGAAGCCACCCTCCTCGGATGGATGGCCGAACACGGGCCGCCCGGCGATGAGGTCGCGGAGGAACTTCTTGGCCGGCTCCGGCCGTGGTGGGCCATCCGGTTCGCCGTCCTCGGCCTCCTCGTCCGTTTCGGCCTCGCCTTCCTCGCCCGCCGGGCCGTCGTCTTCGTCGGCCGGTGTTTCCTCGCCCTTCGACTCCTTGTAGGAGCCGTCGATGAGGTCTTGCAGCCACGGCCAGTCGACCTCTTCCAGTTGAGAGGTGTAGCGCTGGATCTTCGGCGCCTTCTGTGCGATTCCCTCTCCGAGGACGAGACACATTCCGCCGCGGGCGTTGTTGGTGTCGACCCGTTCGAGGTCGCGGAAGCCGGACACCTCCTCGTCGCCCGTCGCCTCGCCGTCGAGCATGATGGGCATGTTCCGGGCGATGAACTTCGTCTCGGCGTCCTTCGGGGCATACTGCAGGCCGGTCTCGTCGTCGTACAGCCCGAGCTCTTCGGCGTAGCGTTCGACCTCGCTGTCGCGGGGCTGGAACTCTTCGATGCCAATGAGTGCTCGGGCGTAGTCGGCGACGAGCACCGACAGCGCCTGGGCCGTGCCGCCGGCCGAGCGAATCGGCCCGGCGTAGTAGATGTTGATGAACTCGGTACCGTCGTCGTTCTCCAGCAGCTCGACGCGGTCGATGCCCTCGATGGGTGCAGCGACGACGCCCTCAGTGAGGAGCGCGACAGCGGTTCGAACGGCGCCTTCGACCTTGCCGGCGCGGGTGTCGTAGTCGCCGACGCGCCCCTCGGCGAAGTCCTCGGCGAGTTCGAGGGCGGCCTCCTCACGCGAGAGGTCGGGGTCGTCCTCCATCTCCCGGACGCGCTCGGCGACGCCGTCGATGCCGAGGATGTTCTCGACGCGGTCGGCCATGTCCTTCGCGATGGGAATCTCGACATCCTCGGTGGGGTCGCCGCCGCGTTCGCGGGCCCGGCTGGCGACGTCCATCGCCTCATCCAGGCCGGCTTCCAACCGCTCGAAGTACGCCTCGTCGTCGTCTCGCATCTACAGCGGCCAGAGGTCGAGGTCAGTCACGTCGTCGTGAGCGCGTTCGAGCTGCGTGTCGAACTCCCGAACGTATAGCTCGCCGGCGAACGTCGTCGCCGAATCGAGGTGGCCGCCGACCATCGAGCCGTCCTCCCGAGAGAGCGTGACGTGCGTGTGCGCGAAGCGCTCACCGTCTAGGTGGGAGATGTTGCCAAGACACGATGTCACCTCGAACGGTTCGTCGAACTCGACGGGGTAGTACTCCTGAACCTCCTGGTCGTAGAAATAAATCGTCACGTCCTGCACCGCGCCGAGTCCGATGTAGAAGGCGGCGTCGATGTCCTCCTCGTCGGCGAACGCCTCGATCTGCTCGCGCCAGTCCCGTCCGTGTTCCAGTCGGGCGACGAACTCGCGGTCGCCCTCGACGCGCTGATAATCCATACTGGTGGAACGACGGCAGGGAGCAAAAAGCTGTTCTCCCGTCCGTCCCGCCGGGTGCGGCACGGCGCTGTCGCTGTGTCGTCTGCGTCAACCCCCACCCGAACGCGGCCGCTCGGTTATCGCCAGCCGTCTACGTCGACTGTGGCCTCCGTCGACATGGCGAGATAGGCCTCCTCTCGACAAAGCTCGGCGATGATGAGTTTCTCACCGTCTGCAGCATCGTCGATGGACGCCATGACCTCGCATTCGGAAACCGTAACCGGAGTGGCCGTGTCCTGTGCCATGTATGTGCATAGTTGACAGTAGGTATATAACGCTAACGATGTGACGCCGTGTCATACCGTGGTTTGCCGCTTCATTTATGCCGATTTTATGTACCATTGGATATCCAACAGTTTTGAGAGCACATCGAGGAACTGATCGCCGTCGTGCCATCGGCCGTCGACGAACGCCAGCGGCGCTCAGGAGAACTTGTGGACGGTCATATCCAGCGTGTCCAGATCGAGGACGGGCGCGAAGCCAGCGTCGGGGTCGATGTTGACGCTTTTCTGGAAGTCGGTCTGGGCCTGCCAGCAGCCGGAATTCACGGCGAGGACGTTCCGATACTTGCCCCAGCCGAGTTTGTGGACGTGGCCAGTGTGGAACACGTCGGGCACCTCGTCCATGACGAGGTAATCCTTCTCTTCGGGCGCCAGCCGGGTGTGGCTCCCGAACTGCGGGGCGACGTGGCGTTTCTTCAATAGCTGGTACATCGCCTTGTGTGGCTCGTCGTAGTTGGCTTTCTCTTCCGGGAGTTCGGCGATGACCTCGTCCAGCGAGACGCCGTGGTACATCAGGATGGAGACACCCTCGATGGTGACGACCGCGGGGTTCGAAACGATGCGGGCGTCGTGGGCCGTCATGATGTCGCGGAGTTCCTCGTCGAAGCCCGGCTGGGGCTCGGCCAGCCGTACCGCATCGTGGTTGCCGGGTATCATGACGATCTCGATGTCGCCGGGCACCTGTTTGAGGTATTCCGAGAACCGCTCGTACTGGTCGAAGATGTCGATGATGTCGAGCTCCTCGTCCTGGTCGGGGTAGACGCCGACCCCCTCGACCATGTCGCCGGCGATGAGCAGATATTCGATGTTGGCGGCATCCTCGGTGTGAAGCCAGTCGGTAAACCGATTCCAAGCGTCGGCCATGAACTCCTGGCTGCCGACGTGGACGTCGCTGATGAGCGCAGCCTGGACGTGGCGGTCGGCCGTCGAGGGCTCGTAGGTGCGCGGAACGTCGGGGAAATAGAGGTCGTCGACGAACATGATGCTGCCGTCGTCCGAGAGCGTTCCGTCGACGGCGATGACCTCGTCGTACAGCAGTTCGTCGACGAGTCCCGCGATGGCTTTGTCCTTCATGACGAGGCAGGGGAACACGCCGGTCGTATCCTCCAGTTCGATGAGCCAGTGGCCGCTGGTGGTCGAGCGGATGTCCGAGACCATGCCGACCATGCCGGCGTCGCCGCCGCCGGGGCTCGCTTCGAGCGCCGTCGCATTCCGGTGGTTGATCCGACCCCGAAGCTTCCCAGCGAGCCGCTTGTAGCGGTCGCGAAACGTCGTGACGAAATCCCCGTACTCGCCGGTTCCGGTCGACCGACCGGTCATGTTGTTGCCGATCTCAAGCGACCGAAGCGCCGGGTCTGCGCTCCGCCCCGACGCCGACCCCTTCGTTTCAACTGGAACATCGCCCCTGTCGATTGCCGGTTTCGACATTGTGGTTCCAGTTGAAACAGAGGGGTCGTCACCCGTCGACGGTTCCGTGCTCGGCGCCGATCCCTCGTCGGTACTGCTCTCGACGCTCGTTTTAGCCCCTGAAGCAGCCCGCTTCGCCGCTTTGGCGGCCGGAGCGTGGTCGTCGTCCGTTTCACGGTTCTCGTCTGACGAAATCGGGTCGCGCCGACCGTGGTCACTGTCGTCTCCCGGCGCCGCCGGCGACCGGGTTTCGAGTGCGTCATGAACGTCCGCGGCGGTGAGTTTCAGCGCGTCCTCCGGCGTCGCCTCGACGGCGAGCAAAAGCGCTTCCGCAGGGTTGTCGGCGCCTGCGAGCAGCGTTATCGCCTCGCGGTCGGCCGTGTAGCCGTGGCTCGCGAGTTCCTGGGCGAGGCGAGCCGGCTCCTCGAGTGGCACACCCGCAGGTAGCCGGCAGCGGGCAAAAGGCTAGCGAACCCAGAACGTTCAAACCTGCCGGGACGCAAGAAGGCTCAATGACCGATTCAGGGGACGGAGCCCGTACCGACGCTCCGTCCGAGGCCGCTGACACACCGGCTGACGGCCCGAACGGCGTCGTCGGGTGGCTCAAGTGGTTTTGGACGACGGAGAAACCGTCCGTCATCTACATTCGCGATGTCGTGACGAGCGTCGCGGCCGTGCTGCTCATCGGGCTGGTACTGTTCGGCATCAGCGGCATCTGGCCGCCGATGGTGGCCGTCGAATCCGGCAGCATGGAGCCGAACATGGTGCGTGGCGACCTCGTGTTCGTCGTCGATAACGACCGCTACGTCCCCGAAGAGGCCCCGATGTATCAGGGCGAATCGACCGGCGTCATCCCCGCCGACACCGCCGCCGAAACCGGACACGAGGAGTTCGGCCGCAACGGCGATGTCGTCGTCTATATGCCGAACGGGAACGACAGACGCACACCAGTCATCCATCGGGCGATGCTGTGGGTCACGGACGGTGAGAACTGGTACGACCGCGCCGACAAAAGCGCCGTCGGCGGCGCCGACAACTGCGATGAACTCAACCACTGTCCGGCGCCGCATGCTGGCTTCATCACGCTCGGCGACGCGAACCCACAGTACGACCAGCAATCGACGCTGTCGGCGCCAGTCCGCCCGAGTTGGGTCATCGGCACGGCCGAGATGAAGGTGCCGTATCTCGGCCACGTCAGACTCGCCTTCTCCGGGCAGGTGGCACCGCCGGTCGACCCCGTTACGGCGGAAAACAGTTCGGCTTCGATGTCCGCACCGTCCCCGGCGATGCCCCCGGCGGGAACGCCCCGCCCGGTCGCCTGATACGAGCGATACTGCCGCCCGCTGCTCCGTCGATTACCCTTGGGCCTGTTCTATCCAGTCTTCCGCGCGACTGACGCCGACACCCGCCGCGTCGGCAACGGTTTCGGCATCCGATTCCGCCAACTGGACGAGCGTCTTGATGCCGTCCTCACGGAGTCGCTCGGCGTACGTCGGCCCGATACCGGAGATTTCCTCCAGGTCGGAACCCTCCGTTCCGGCGGGCCCGACGTCCTCTGCGGCGATTTCCGCTTCGGCTTCCTCGGCGACGGCCTCCTCGATGGCTTCGGCTTCCTCTTCGATGGCCGCCTCCTCTTCGGCGGCCTCGACCTCGACGTCGATTTCCTCGATGCCGATCTGGTCGGTCGCCTCCTCGACGGCGTCCTCGACCGTTTCGAGGTGTTCGAGGTCGTCGGTCGACTTCTCGATGTACCATTCGGCCCCCCGCGGCCAGACGTCGCGGTGGCTCGACCCCGAGACTGCGAGGCCGATGTGGCCGGTCGCGTACTCGATGGTCTCGGTGTCGTCGCTGCCGACGACCTCGTTGAACGGCTTGCTCGACTCCGGCGGGATGAGGTGATCGTACTCACCCATTATCTGGAGAATGGGCACCTCAATCTCCGTGATGTCGACGTGTTGCCCGCCAACGTACAGCTCGTTGTTGTAGAGCTTGTTGTCCTGATAGATGTCCTCGAGGAACTGCACGTACGTCTGGCCGGCCATGTCGATGCCCTCGCCGAGCCACCGCTCCATGCGGCCGAAGTTCTCGACGAAGTCGTCGTTCTCGATGTTGTCGTACAGCCGGACGTACTTCGAGACGTAGTTGGCGACGGGATCCATCAGCGCGAAGCCGATATCGAGCATCTCCGCGGGGACGTTCCCGAACACGTCGACGACGTCCTGTGGGTCGTAGTATTCGTCGTCGCCCCACATCTCGAGGACGCCGCCCGTCTGGTCGAAACAGAGCCCGGCAGCCATAAGTCCGAGCGTTCGCACCTTCTCCTGGTGGAGCGCGGTGTACATGACCGTCATCGTCCCGCCCATGCAGTAGCCGAGGATGTTGATCTTGTCCTGGCCCGAGCGCTCGCGCACGACATCGACGCAGTTGTCGATGTAGCGGTTGACATAGTCATCGAGCGTGAGGTGCTGGTCGAGCCGCGAGGGCTCGTTCCAGTCGATGAGGTAGACGTCGTGGCCGGCCTCGAGCAGCCGCCGGACGACGCTGCGGTCGGGCTGGAGGTCGAGGATGAACGGCTTGTTGATGAGCGCGTACGCGATGAGAATCGGCGTCTTGTGCTGCTCTTCGGTCAGCGCCTCGTAGTGGAGGAGTTCGAGTTTGTTCTCGGTGTAGACGACCTCACTCGGCGTCATCCCGACCTCGATTTCCTCCATCTTCTCGAGCTGTTCGGCGGCGACATCGCTTTTGTCGGCGGCCTCAGTCGTCGCCTCGAACAGCTCTTGTTGGACGTTCAGCGCGAAGGAGAATGGGTTATCGGCGCTCATTCCAGTTGCTCGAGGATGTTATCGAGTTTCGTTTCGACGCTGTGCTGGCGGCGCTCGATTTCGACGAGGCGCTCGCCGACCTCCTCGATGTCGGATTGGGTCGGCATTCCAAGGTCTTCGAGCGTCTCCTCTGTCATCTCGTCGGCCTGCTCCTGCATATCCATCATCGCATTGACCAACTGTCCGTTGGCTGCCGCGAACGCCGATGTCCCCATGACCTCTTTGAACGCCTCGTTGGCGCTCTGCAGCCAGATGTCGCGGAACTCCGTCAGCGCCACGTCCTCGCCTTCGGCGGCGTCGGTCGTCCGCTCGAAGATCTGGTCTGCGGCGTCCATCCACACCTCGTAGGCGTTGCTGTACCCTTCGACGCCCGCCGCGAGGTCGTCCTGTTCGAGCATGGAGTCCTCCATCGCATCGCCCCACGACTCCATGAACGCCGCGCTTGCATCCATGTTCTGTTCGACTGATTGGGCAGCCGCTTCGTTCATGTTCTGGACGAGGCTCGTCCACTGCTCTTGCATCTCCTCGGCTTGATTGCTCATACCCTATGTATGCGATACTACGATAAAAACTGTCGCAATAGTTTTTGAGTGTTTATGCGGCAGAATTTAGGGCCACGGCGGCTCTCGACCGCATCTACCCCCGCCGCACTCGGAGTGTTTATCGGCTCATTCGTCGTCGCGGTTCCGCTTGACCGGGAGGACGACGGTCTGGACGATATCGCCTTCCTCGATGTCGAGGGCTTCACGTTCGGCGTCCGGAATGGAGATGCGCCCGCCGCTCTGGACGCGCGTTTTGAACGTCGCCATCTGGCTCATCGCGCCGAGCTGTTCGGAGACGTTGCCGAGGTCGGGCGTTCCCGAGCCGGCGCCGAGGAGGAGCTGCTGGAGCGCTTCCTGCTGTTTCTTGGTCGCCTGCTCTGACGTTTCCTGAACCGCCTTCAGGAGGTTCGGCGGCCAGATAGCGTTGTCGTTGTCGTCGCTCATACTACCGTGATATGCGGCTCCGGCGCAAATAAACGTTCCGCAGCACACCACCAGATGGCAGCCAGTTCCATTTAGTGTCTTTCACAACCTGAGACGACGCCATATTTTAGTAGGCACAGTGCGTAGCAGGGATGAGATGAGCTACACCCCCTATTCGACGTTGTTCGACACCTGGACTGAGACGTCCACTCGGATGTTCGACAGCGTCGTCGAGGCCAATCAGGCCGCCCTTTCGGCGTTCAAAGTCCCCGACAGCGAGGCTGAAGCGGACGCCGCTCGCGTCGAGGACGACATCGACCCCGCCGGCGACCTCTCTGCGTGGGACGTCGCGGTCGACGCCGCCGCCGACGTCGGTATCGGCGACAGCGTTCGTTTCACCAAAACGCTCACCGAGGCGGACGTAGAGCGGTTCGCGGCCGCATCCGGCGACACCAACCCCCTCCATCTGGACGACGAGTGGGCCGAAGACACCCGTTTCAACGGCCGTATCGTCCACGGCATTCTCGCCTCCGGGCTCATCAGCGCCGCGCTCGCGCGCTTCCCGGGCGGCATCGTCTATCTCTCCCAGGATCTGGAGTTCCGCGCGCCCGTCCGACTCGGAGACCGCGTCACCGGCACCGCCGAAGTCGTCGAAGACCTCGGTGGCGGCCGCTTCCGGCTTCGGACGACCGTCGAAACCGACGAGGAACTCGTCATCGACGGCGAAGCCGTCGTCCTCATCGAGGATTAAAGGAACGACGCGAGCACGCGATTGAACCGCTCCGGTGCCTCACGCGAGGGCCAGTGGCCACAGTTCTCGAACAGCTCCAGCGACGCGTCCGTTTTTTCCGCTCCCCGTTTTGACCACGATGCTGGCAGTAGTGGGTCGTCCTCACCGTGGACGAAAAGCGTCGGCGCGTCCAGTTCGTCCAGCTCGTCGAGATGGCACGTTTTCAGGCCACTGTAGCGGAACTCGCTGCGCTGCCAACTCGACATCGCTCGCCCGACGGCCGAATCCTGGATGGCATCGTACACGTCGTCGACGTGGTCGTCGCTCGGCGCGTCCGCCGTCAGGTTTCTGAGATGCTGCCGTACCGAACTCCGTGAGGCCTGGATGGTCGACCACCAGCCCTGTGAGGCGCCGGGCATCCGGAGCATCGCGCTCGCTGCGGGCCGCCAGGGGGCGTCCGTTCCGAGGCCGTAGCTGTCGACCAACACGAGCCGCTCGACGTCGTGTTCCAGTGCGTGGCCGAGCGCGATGCCGCCGCCCATCGAGATGCCGACCAGCGACGAGCCGTGCAGATTCAGTTCGTCGAGAAACGACGCGAGCACGTCACGGAAGAAGTCGGTCGTGTATCGCACACGCGGGCGTCCGCTCTCTCCGTGACCGGGGAGGTCGAGTGCGTACACTCGGTGGTTCGAGGCCAGTGCCGGCAGCGTGTGTCGCCAGGAGACGCTGGCTGAATCGAGGCCGATACCGTGCAACAGCACGACGGGCGGCCCCTCCCCGGCGACCCGGTAGGTGAGCTCCGTCTCGTTTCGCCCGGCACGGCCGTCGGTCGTCTCGACCGTCATCGACCGCGTCGTGGCGTTCACGGCGTCCATATCCACCGTCGATGCACTCGCCGTACAAACGGTTGTGCCTTCCGGCGAGCCGCTACCCCGGCTCCTCGTAGATATCTTCGCTTTCGGGTTCCTCCTCGCGGTCGTCGGATTCGACGGCCTCGGCGCCGTCGTAGACGCCCTCCGGCCCCTCCTCCGCTTCGTCCGGAATCGCCTCGGGCGCCGGCCGCGTTTCGGTGTCGACCGGAGACTCCTCGGCGGCTTCCAGTCGGTGGTCGGTCTCCCCGACGTCGCCGGCTTCGTCCGGTTCGAGGTCACGCTCCAGATTGAACTCACCCGGAACCCAGGCGTTGCCCGTAATCTCGTTCAACACCGCCTCGCGTGCTTCTCGCGCGGTGTCGTATTCGCGGTCGGTGAGGCGGTCGAACACGTCGCCGAGCGATTCGGTTTCGTTCGGCAACTCGACGGCCGTATCGCCGTAGCGTGCGGCGAGTTCCTCCCGCCGAACCGGATAGGCGTGCTCGTCCAGGTTCGGGTCGACCTGCTGGAGGATGTTCTCGACGATTTCCGCACGCTCCCGTTTTGCCTGCTCGGAGCGTTCCTGTGGGTCGGTCATCTGTTGCTCACTGGAAAACAGTTCAATCGGCTGCCACTAAAGAACTGCGGCGTCAGCGGTTGACGACGAGCAGCGCGACCCGTTCCCGTACCAGGGCGTCGAGGTCGGCGGTGGTCGCCGCTAACTCCGCTGCCCCGATATCAAAAAACGAGCGAACGCGGGCCTCGTCGTACTCCCCGAGCGTCTCGGCGGGGTCGACAACCCCCCGTTCCCGGAGCGTTTCGACCGCCGTGGCTTCGTCGCCAGCACCGTCGACGAGAACCACGGCGGGTGTTTCACCCTCGCTAACGCCGATATCGAGGGCCCGGTCGATCTGGCGGCGGCCGGCTGCATACAGCATGATTTCAACGCCGCGGTCGCGAGCGATGCCAGCCCCTCGCTCTCGCTCGCGGTCGGCCAACTCGACGGCCCGCTCCAGATGCTGCCGCGAGACGACGTAGTGGGCGTCGAACGCCTGCACCGTCACTCCGTGCTCCTTGCCGACGGAATCGAGCGTCGCGACGAACGCCTCCACGTCGGGGAACGCCTCACCGCCGATTTTGACGATGCCTTCGAGCAACTCCATCAGAAATCACCGAGGCTGGATTGGCCCTGTCCGTCGGCTGCGGCTTCGGTCTCCTCCTCTTCGTCCGGCCTGGCCTCGGCGTCCGGCGTCACGTCGTCCATATCAGGGTTCTGGTGGCCGGCCGCCTCAAGGACGTTCTCGGCGGTTTTCTCCCGCCCCCGAAGCGCCCCGAGAACGACCGATTTGTCCGCATTCCGGAGGTCGGCCCGCGTTTCGATGCCGGCGTCGAACAGCCGCCGGGCGCGCTTGCGGCCGACGCCCCGGACGCCCGCGAGGTCGATGAGTTCCTCGCCGACGCCGTGTTGGACGCGCTTTCTGGCCTCCCGGATGGCCGGCACGCTCGCGAGGTCGAGTTCACTCGCCAGCGACTCGGCGGCGCCAAGTAGCCACTCGGTGGTGTCGACCTTCCCGCGGATATCGCCCGGCCCGACGCCGTACCGCTCCGTAATCTCGTCTTCGTCGATTTCGCTGGCCCAGTCTTCGAGCATTCGGGCCGTCTTCAGCGCCGACAGCCAGTCCTCGAAGCGACCCTCCTCGAACTCGCTCGGGAGGTCGCCGCAGAACTCGGCTTCGCGTTCGTAGGCCAGCATGGTGTATTCCTCGCTGTCGCCCGACCGGAGATAGAGTTCGTACATATCCGGCGTCCGGCAGACGAGGTGATACAGCCCCATCGCGGTCGGGTCGGGGCTCTCTCGGAGGCCGTCGATGATTTCGGCGGCGCTCATCGGGTCGAGATACAGCCGCGAGACGGTGTGGCCGAGGTTCGTCGCCTCGATGCGGTCGTCGCGGTCGATGAACCCGTTCAGGTCGAGATACTCGAGCGTCTCGTCGACGACGCGTTCCAGGTTGTCCGACCCATCGTCCCCCTGACGATACTGCGTCGCATACAGCGTCTGGTCGAGGAAATCCAAAAGCGCCTCTCGGGAGTCGGCAAAGCCGCTTGCGACCGTCGCGAGCAGGTGTGTCCGCATCGAGGGCTCGCGTGCGAGTTTCGATTCGACCGGCTCGGGGTCGGCCCAGACGTACCGCTCGAACAACTCATCGAGTTCGTCGTGGCTGTTCGCCAAAAGGAGCGCTTCGCCGTAGGGGTCACGCCCCGGCCGGCCCGCACGGCCCATCATCTGGTGCACTTCGAGCACCGAGAGCGGCTGCATTCCCCCGGCCTCGCCGGAGTAGCGCCGCCAGTCGCGGACGACGACGCGCCGGGACGGCGTGTTGACCCCCGCAGCAAGCGTCGGCGTCGCACAGACGGTCTTGATGAGTCTATCGCGGAAGGCATCCTCGACGAGGGAACGATGTTCGCTCGCACAGCCGGCGTGGTGAAACGCCGCGCCCTTCTCGACGCAATCAGCCAGATCGGCGCTCGTTTCGGTGTCGGAGACGTCCCGAATCTCCTCGACGATGTCGGCCAACTGCGCTTTCTCGTCCGACTCGAGCAGGTCGTTCGTCGTGTTCGCGAGCCGCTTTGCGGCCCCCTCGGCGTTCCGCCGGGAGTTGACGAACACGAGCGTCGACCCCTCGTCGGCGAGCGTGTCGCGGACGATTCCTTCGGTCGGCTTCTCCGATGACTTGACGCGGAGCTCCTGCTGTGTGCCGTCCTCGAAATGCAGCGCCTGGCCGTAATGGACGCCCTTCTGGAGTTCGATGGGGCGCCATTCGGAGTCAACGAGGTCGGCGTCGAGCCACTCGGCCATCTCGTCGGCGTTACCGACCGTCGCCGACAGCGCGACGACCTGCAGGTTTGGGTTGACGCGCCGGAGTTTCGCGAGCGTCACTTCGAGCGTCGGCCCCCGGGAGGGGTCGTCGACGAGATGTACCTCGTCGGCGACGACACAATCGAGGTCGTCGATCCACGGTGCACCGTTACGGACGAGCGAGTCGACCTTCTCGCTCGTCGCGACGATGATGTCCTTCTCGGCGAGCCACTCGCCCGTATCCTCGTAGTTGCCCGTCGAGACGCCGATCTCGACGCCGAACTCCTCGAAGGCGCTGAACTCCTCGCGTTTCTCGCTGGCCAGGGCTCGTAGCGGCACGATGTAGAGCGCTTTGCCGCCGCGCTGCACCGCAGAGAGCATGGCGAGCTGGGCGATGAGCGTCTTGCCACTCGCGGTAGGAATGGAGGCGACGAGGCTGTCGCCCTGCGTCACGCCGGCCTCGACAGCCTCCGCCTGCGGTGGGTACAACGACTCGATTCCCTCCTTCCGGAGGTGGTCGGCGAACCACGACGGCACGCCGCCAACGTCGGCCACATCCATTACCGTCGGCTAGTGCGCCACCGGATTTAAACTGTCGTACTCGGTGCCGTCAGTATTCCAGACAATAAATGCACATGTTGATTTCTCTATGCGTCTCATTAATTAAAAATGGCTGGTTATGCGGGGTTCCGGCGGTACTTTCTTTGCCTTCGCTTCTGACGTTTCGAGTCGTATGCTAACTCGGCACACGCGTGCTGGGGCGGCAGGATGCCAGCCATGAGTGAACCCGTAACAATCGACCTTGACCGTCGTTCCTTCATGAAGGCGTCCGCGTTGGCCGGCGCGGTCGCTTTCGGTGGCGGTGCGACGGGACAGGTGCTGGGCGACGAGCCGGAACCGGACGGCGGCGGAGACGACGCCGAGACAGCGAAGGTGGTCTGCAACTACTGCTCCATCGGCTGTGGATTCAAAGCAGTCAAGGAAGGCAACGCCTTCGTCGGCCAGGAACCGTGGCACGAGAACCCGCTCAACAACGGCTCGCTCTGCTCGAAGGGCGCCGGAATCCTCGAAACCGAACACTCGGAGCGCCGGCTCAAACACCCCATGCGGAAAGTGGACGGCGAGTGGCGGAAGATCTCCTGGGATGAAGCCTACGAGGAGATCGCGAACACCTACGAGGATGTCGTCGAGGAGTACACCCCCGAGAGCGTCATGTTGCTCGGGTCGGCACACCACTCAAACGAATCGGCCTACGCATCCCGGAAGTTCGCTTCCTTCCTCGGAACGAACAACGTCGACCATCAGGCGCGCATCTGCCACTCAACGACGGTCACCGGCCTCGCGAACACGTGGGGCTACGGGGCCATGACCAACACTATCAACGACTACCGGAACTTCGATTTGCTCCTCATCATCGGGCAGAACCCCGCGGAGGCCCACCCGGTCGTGATGCAACACATCCTGGAGGGCCAACAGCGCGGCGGCACCATCATCTCCATCGACCCCCGGTACACCAAAACGTCGGCGCACGCCGACTACTTCTACCGGATGCGTCCGGGGACGGACGTCGCCACCATGATGGGACTCATCAAGTACGTCCGCGACCAGGGCGAGCTCGACGACCAGATGATCGACGAGCGGACGATGGGGTGGCCCGACGTCGACGCGGAACTCGACCAGTACGACCTCGAGACGGTCGCCGACATCACCTGGATCGACGAATCGAGCCTGGCGGAGATCGGCGACCTTCTCATCGAGAACAAGCCGAAGATACAGATCGAATGGGCGATGGGCGGCACCCAGCACAACAACGGCACCCAGAACATCCGGTCGTACGCGCTGGCGTCGCTCGGAACGGGGTCGGCGGCCCGCTCCGGCGGCGGCCTGCAGGTGATGCGTGGTCACGCCAACGTCCAGGGTGCGACCGACCTCGGCGTCGAGTCGTCGATTCTGCCCGGCTACTACGGCGTCGGCGGCCCCGGGTCGTGGGCCCACTGGGCGAACGTCTGGAACAAGAGTCCGTGGACATCGGGGAGCATTACCCCCGAGGAGCTCCACGACGACTACTTCGCCACGATGGACGCCGACACGTTCGAGAAGATCAACGGCGAGTCGCCCGGCCCCGTCCGTGATGAGAGCTGGCCGGACACGCGCGGGAACATGATGTTCCGTGAGGGTCTCACCGTGGCCCGGTGGTACGAAGCGGCCATCGAGCAGAACGAACGGCTCAACAGCGCCGAGCTGTACCAGCCCGACCCCGTGAAGATGGCGTTCTACTGGGGGCACTCCTCGAACTCCATCTCCGAGATGGACAAACAGCGGATGGCGATGGAGGCGCTCGACCTCCTCGTCGTCGTCGACGTGTTCCCGGCGGTCGCCGGCACGCTGTCGAAGGAGGACAACGTCCTCCTGTTGCCGGCGTCCAGCCAGTACGAACACGTCCGGTCGCTGACGAACACGAACCGCTCCGTTCAGTGGTCGGAGCGGGCCGCACCGCCCGGACACAACTCCAAGCCCGATCTCCAGATCTTCATGGAGCTGGCCGACCGACTCGGATTCGGCGAGCACTTCGATTGGGGCTCGGGCAAGGAGATCTACAACGGCCGCTCGACACACGAGGACGTCATCCGAGAGATCAACCTCGGCACCCGCTCTATCGGCTATCAGCAGCCGCCGGAGAAACTCCAGCAACACGTCGAGTACGACTACCTCTTCGACACCGACACGCTCCGGGCGGACGCCCCGGGAACGCCGGTCGACGGCGATTACTGGTCGCTGCCGTGGCCCTACTGGGGCGGCGACCACCCGGGAACGCCCATCATCTGGACGTCGGAGTTGGATCCCCGCGATGGCGGCCACGACTTCCGCTCCAGCTGGGGCACGCAGGCGCCGACGCCCGAAGAGTGGGCGGAGATGGACGTCGACAAGCCGTACCCGATGCAGGAGACGTACGACCAGGAGGGCGAGGAGGGCCTCGATATGCTGCGTGACCCCTTCGAGCCCGACTGGTGGGACGGCACCATCGAGGGTGTCCCGCAGTATCCGGCGTTCACGACGACGCTGCCGGACGACATCACGAGTCCGCACGACCAGTCGCTCCCACAGGAGTACGCACTCCGGGAGGACAAATCGGCCTTCGACGCCGCGCGCACGCTGAACCAGGAGTACGGCCACACCCACGACCTGGAGTTCTGGCGTGAGTACGACAACAAACAGCCGGACGCGCCGACGGGTCGCGGGAAGGCGCGGGCGGTCGCGTGGAACTTCCTCGATACGGTGCCCGTTCACCGCGAACCCATCGAGAGTCCGCGCCCCGACCTCGTCGAGCAGTGGCCCGCCAACGGCCAGCAGACCAACTTCTGGCGGCTCGACCAGAACAACGCGATGACCCAGGAGGACGCGATGGAGATGCTCGAATCGGAGGTCTCGGAGGGCGCACGGCGGCTCATCCTCACCTCCGGCCGGCAGGTCGAACACCAGGGTGGCGGCGCCGAGACGCGGAACAACCCGCTCACGGCTGACATCCAGCCACACATGTACGCCGAGATTCACCCTGACCTTGCCGAAGAGATGGACATCACTGGCGGCGATGACGATGTCATCATCCATCCCACTGACGACAGCAAAAGCAGCATCCTGGTGAAAGCGAAGGTGACGGAACGCCCCAACGATGAGGAGATATTCCTCCCGTACCACTGGGGCGGCGTCTTCGCCGGCAAGAGCCAGGTGGACAACTACCCCGAGGGAACGAAGCCGCTCGCTATCGGTGACTCTGCGAACATCGTGACGGCGTCCGGCTTCGACGCCGAGACGCAGATGCAGGAGACGAAAGCCGGGATGATTGTCATGGAGAAGGCAACCCCGGCGCTCATCGAGGAGTATGACATGGAGTTCATCGAGTATCCGCAGGACGAAGCCGGAATTGGCCAGCAAAAGCAGTACGACACGCGGGAGTGGAACATGAACGAGGGGTTCGGTGACGACTGACCATGGCTACCAACAACGAGAACCGAATGGGCGACGGCGTGATGAGCACCGGCGAGGGGATGCGCATCTTCCCCGACGTCGAGGCGTGTATCGACTGCGGTGGCTGTGTCGTCGCCTGCAAGCGGACGTGGGACGTTCCCGTCGACGAACAGCGCATCGAGATAACGACAATGCTGGAGGGCCAGGAGGGCGCCGACGGCTACCAGGGCGATCAGACCGCAGCACTCGCAGCCGGGGAAAGCCCCGGCGAGACGGCACTGCCGATGCAGTGTTACCACTGTGAGAACGCGCCCTGTGTGTCGGTTTGTCCGACCAACGCGCTCCAGAAGGAAGACGACGGCTTCGTGACGGTGAGCGAAGACCTCTGTGTCGGCTGTCAGTACTGCCTGTCGGGCTGTCCGTTCGGCGCGCCGCAGTTTCCGAACGGCACCGACTCGATCAGCTCCGAGGTGTTCGGCACCGGCGGCGTGATGGACAAGTGTACGGGCTGTCGCGAGCGGCAGTACGCGAAGAAGGGCCCGGCCTGCGCCGAGGAGTGTTCGACCGACGCCATCCTCGTCGGGTCGGCCGGCGACATCTCGGATGAACTGAAGAAACGGGACAGCGGGTCGTTCTTCAACGACACCGCCCTCGAGATAATCTTCGGCGAAGACGCCGATATGGTGAAAGAGGTATGAGCGAATCCGACGCAGACGCGACCGAATCGGAACCGGAACCGGAACCAGCCCCCGAACCAGAAGCCGAAGCCGAGTCGTCGGAATCGGCCGGCCTGCCCGACCGCGTCGCCTTCTGGGTGAGCGTCGTCTTCGGCCTCGCCCTCGCGACAGGCTCCGTGTGGTACGTCGGTCAGCAGGGCATCTGGTTCGAGGCGCTTCAGCGGGTGCGCCCGGCGCTCGCCGGCGGTGGCGTCGGCGCCGACTGGGAGTACGGCATCGAAATCGCGCTCCTCAACGGCCTCATCGAACTCATCCACATCGCGGACATCTTGCTGGGGATTTTCATCCTCCTCTTGGTGTTCGTCCACTGGGCGGCGTTCCACCGCCTCGCTGCACAGATGCAACCGCCAGAGGGTGAACAGACGGCAAGCGAGCCGACGATTGCTGATGGCGGGACGCCCTCGGACGGAGGTGACGGCGAATGACGAACCTCGACCACGGGAAGTTCTCCCGCGTGACGACGGTGTTCCACTCGCTTTTGGCGCTGACGGTGTTCATCCTGTTTTTCACCGGCTACGCCATCGCGTTCAACGCCGAGCTGTGGTGGCTCGTCGAGTTGATGGGTGGCAATCGAGGCGTCCTCGCCGTCCACCGAGGAGCCGGCTTCGCGCTCATCGCGCTGACCGGCTTCTGGGTGCCGTATATGCTGCTTAGCAAGTCGAAGGGCGGCGGCATCCCGTCGCTACTCCCGACGAAAGGCGACGCCGAGGCGTTCGTCCAGGATGTCCAGTTCGCGTTCGGCCGCGTCGACGAGCGGCACCCGAACGCCCGGCAGTTCGCCGGCTACAAGGCCGATGAGGTGCCGCTTCTGTCCTACATCGGGAAGGGCGTCATCGCCATCTTCACCGTTGAGCTCGTCCTGTTGATGTTTTCGGGGCTGCTCATCTGGCGGAAAACGTGGCTCATCGACGTCTACAACTCCCAGTCGGCCGTGATGGCGTTCGTCGTCTTCCACGGCCTGCTCGGCATCATCATGCTGATGGGAATCATGTTCCACACGTTCGAGCATGGGTTCCATCCGGCCTTCTACCCCGTCGAGATGAAGGCGTTCCTGCCGAAAGAGGAGACGCCGAACTTCCACGGCGACCCCGACGAGCACGAGACGACGGGCATCGAGAAACTCCGTCGTAAGGCGTCCTGGCGGTGGGTGACGAACCTCGTCGGCGTCGCGACGATTATCGGCATCATAAGCGTCACGTTGGGGTCGGCCACCTACGGCGGCTACCCCGTTCCCTCGCAACTGCAGTTCAACGAGGGCGGTCTGCTTCGAACCATCGGCATCAACATCGGCTTCCTCGTGTTGTTCCTCGGGCTGTTCCTGTCGATGTACGGGAACGTGCTCCGGGCGCGCTACCGACAGCAGAAGCGGGAAGAACGGAAGCAGTCGACGACGGCCGCAGACGGCGGTCAGCCCGACGACGCGGAAACGAGCGAGGACTGACTTACATCAGTTCCGCCGCTTCTGAAGAGAGTTCGACTGTCACGTCCTGTCGAGTTTGGTCGGCAATTTGGTCGATATTTCTCGTGAGCACGTCGAGGATATCCTCCGGTTCGGGGTAGACGAGCATATTGCCCTCCTCATCCTCCATCACGAGCTGGGTGTCGGAGAGTTGGATCTGGTTGTTCTCGATGGAGGCGACGATAGCGGGCAGCGCTTCGGCGCCGCCGGTGTCGCCTTCCTCGACGTGGGTGATGTACAGCGCGTCGATGCCGATGAGGTCTTTGTACTCCCGGATGCGCTCGGCACAGCCCACCATGTCACGGCTGACGGCGGTTTTCCGTTCGTTGCCGTGCTCACCGTTGTAGCAGTGCTTGCACACCCGCAGTTCCATCCGCATGCCCGTGGCAATGAGGAGCACGGAAATATACCTTCGGCTGCCGTCATCGGATTCTTTCGTCAGGTGTGTTACCAAGATTCAAGATGCTCGGCCGAGACGTGTCCGTATGGCGAGCATCGTGACTGACGCCTTGGCCGTGCTAATGGTGCTGTTTGCGGTCGTCGGAATGGTCGGTATCGTAGCGCTTTCGAGACAGAGCGAGATGATGTCGCGTTCCGAGCAGGCGCTCACAGTCATCGGCGCCGCCTTCATTATCGCGATGACGGCGGTCACGCTCTTTTGACGCCCGCGCAAACGATGACTTTAGGGCGGTGCCGGCGCTCCGTTCGCTGTGGATTCGTCGCGCATCGTCGATGAGTTTCCCGCACCGTCGTTTCGCGGGGCCCAAAAGCAAGCCCTCAGTGACATCCGTGACGCCTTCGAGGACGGCAACGATGTCGTCTTGGTGCGCGCGCCGACGGGCAGCGGCAAGTCCCTGCTGGCTCGCGCCATCGCCGGCTGTGCGCGCCAGCCGGGGTCGACCGACGACTCGTCAGGTGGCAGCGGCCACCCAGACGACGAGGTTGCCGGTGTCCGCCCCATCGGCGCCTACTACACGACGCCGCAGGTCTCCCAGCTCGATGACGTGGCTGGCGACGAGCTGCTCGAAGATTTGAGCGTCATCCGCGGGAAGTCGAACTACTCCTGTATCCTGCCGGGCGAAACCTCGACGCCGGTCAATCAGGCGCCGTGTGCCCGCGAACGCGGTTTCAACTGCCCGGTCAAACACCGCTGTCCGTACTTCTCCGACCGCTCCATCGCCTCGAACCGGTCTATCGCCGCGATGACGCTCGCGTACTTCATGCAGACGGCCGGCAGCGACGTGTTCGGTACCCGCGACGTGGTCGTCATCGACGAGGCCCACGGTCTCGCGGAGTGGGCCGAGATGTACGCGACCATCGAACTCTCGCCGGCCACGGTGCCGGTCTGGGACGCCTGTGAACCGCCGCAGATCGATGGCCTCTCCGACATCGAGGACTACACCGAACAGCTCACAACCGTCTGCTCGCGTCGCCAGGAGGAACTCCGCGGGAACGTCGAACTCTCGCCGGCCGAAGCTGAGGAACGTGACCAGCTCGCGGAGCTCCAGCGGGACATCGGGTGGTTCCTCGAAGACCTCCGTGACACCGAGAGCCCGACCACGTGGGTATCAGACCAGGGCGACGACCGCACGATTACCGTTAAGCCGCTCGATCCCGCCCGATACCTCCATCACACGGTCTGGAACCGCGGCACGAAGTTCGCGCTTCTGTCCGCGACCATCCTCAACAAGGAGTCGTTCTGTCGCGGCGCCGGGCTGAATCCTGCCGATGTTGCCCTAGTCGACGTGCCCCACACGTTCCCCGTCGAGAACCGCCCGCTGTACGACGTGACCCAGGGGAAGATGACGTACGAAAACCGAGACGAGACGCTGCCGAAGGTGGCCCGCACCATCGTTCGGCTGATGGCTCACCACCCCGATGAGAAGGGGTTGATTCACGCCCACTCGTATGCCATCGCCGACCGTCTCTACGAACTGCTGGACGATTTCGGCGTTACAGACCGTGTCCGCGCCCACGACAGCGAGAACCGTGATGCCGCCCTCTCCGGCTGGAAGCGCAGCGACGGCGCGGATGTCTTCATCTCCGTGAAGATGGAGGAAGCCCTCGATTTGAACGGCGATCTCTGTCGGTGGCAGGTGCTGTGTAAGGCGCCGTATCCGAACACGAACGATTCCCGCGTCGCCCAGCGGCTGGAAGACGACCAGTGGGGCTGGTATTACCGGACGGCGCTCCGAACCGTCATCCAGGCCTGCGGGCGCGTGGTTCGGGCGCCCGACGACCACGGCGCGACGTATCTCGCCGATTCGTCGCTGCTCGACCTCTTCGACCGTGCTCGCCACGATATGCCACAATGGTTCAAGGCGCAGGTCGACCGCATGGAGCGGCCGGAACTGCCGGCGTTCGATCCTGATTCGACGGGCGACGCGACGAACGAGACCTCGACGCCGGGGCGGCGCTCCGGCTCGTCGGCATCGGAATCCACGACGAACGCGCGTCGCTCCGGCTCCATCGACGACCACCCGCTCTCGGACGTCTGGGGCGACGGTTAGATGAGCGTGGCTGCCGTGGCGACCATCCACAGCACCATCAGGAGCGCGAAGAACAGCGCGAACAGTTTCTGTCTGTCCATACTCGATGTTACCGACTCTCAGTTATAAATCGTCCGTCCGCGGCCCGACCCGTTCGCCGGCCGAAAACACCGCCTCGATGTCGCTGATGGCGTCGATGCGAACCCGCGCGTCCTCGATGAGCGCGCCAGTGCCATCCACGAGCGTCCCCACAATCGACGTATCTGCTCATGTCACGGCCTGGGTACGCCACCCACAAAGGGGTTCCAAGCGGATCGGTTTCGGTCAGTCGATGCGGGCGTCCACGACCCCGTGGACGACGCCGGCGCTGTGGCTCTTCACAACGCGACTGTCGCGCACGTCAACCGTCCGACCGGCCGTCTCGGCGGCCGCTTCGAGCCGTTCGATGGGCCGTTCCGGGAATCGCGCTTCCGGCGTCGCCTCGTGGAGGTGGAGCATCCCTCCCGGAACGAGGGCGTCGAGCCCGGCGTCGAGATATTCGTGAGCCTCGTAATACCCCATCACGACCCGGTCTGCGGTCGCCTCTACGTCCCGGCAGTCGCCGAGTACAGCACGCACGCGCTCCGATACCTCGTTCAACATCGCGTTCTCGACGAGCAGCCGATACGCGTCGGGGTTGATCTCGGCGGCCGTCACCTCGGCACCGTTCCGGGCCATAGGAAGCGAGAAGTAGCCGATGCCGGCGAACATATCGAACACCCGTTCCCCGTCCGTGACGACTTCGCCCATCCGGGCGCGTTCGGCCTTGTTGCCGGGCGAGAACATGACCCGCGAGAGGTCGACGGCGTACTTCGTGCCGTGTTCTGTGTGTATCGTCTCCGTCTCGCCGCTGCCGGCGACGACCTCGGTCTGTGGCTCCCGACGCATTCCCGAGACGCCACCGCGTGCGAGGACGGTGTCGGCGTTGCCGTGCAGTTCCAAGAGTGCGTCGCCGACCTCGCGGCGGTGTTCCGCATCCAGCGACTCCTCGGCGGAGACGTCACCGAAATCCACGAGAATGACGCTGCCGATAACCGACCATGAGGACGGCGCGGCATCGATTTCCGCGGGTGAGAAGCCCCGGTCGGCGAGTACGTCCTCAAGGCCCCGCTCCCTGAGCGGTAACTGGACTGGACGCGTCTCGTCGACAGCCGTCTCGGTCGGGTCGGCGCCGACGGGAATCGCGACCCGACCGTTGTCGTACGCGGCAACGCTCCGGGTCGCGTCGTAGACGCCCTCCGAACGGAGCGATGCGATGGCGTCCTCGGTGCGAGGTTTCGGGACGATGGCCGCGAGGTCACTCATCGGGCAGGACGTGGAGCCCGTTGCGGTGTTTGATGACGGGAACCTCGTCCGCGTCGGGGTTCATATACTCCGGGCGGGGGATGGTTTTCGATTCGAAGGTTTCGGGGTCGAGCACCTGGACGGCGTGGTCGTCCTCCACGGCGACGACCGTCGTCTGATCGGCATCTGCTCGTATCCCGATCTTCCGTGCGTCTGGGTCGATTCCCTCCTCGAAACTGGCCTCGTAGCGCTCGCCCGTTTCCAGTCGCTTCCCCTTGAGATTACCGTGGGCGCTCGTGACGATGACGGGCCCTTCACCGTCACGGAGGTCGATGATATCGCCGGGCGTGTACGGGGGCAGGCGTGCGGTGAACGTGACCCGATACACATCGTTGCCGTCGCTGTCCTCGGTTACGAGCGTCGGGGCATCGGAGACGTCACCGCCCAGCTCTCGAACGATGCGGCTCGCGATGCCCTGTCCCATCTGGTTCGTCGAGATCTTCATATTCAGGCCGTCCTTCATCCGCTCTTTCTCGGTGATGAAGGCGTTGCGGTCGCCGGTCGCCTCCCGCTCGGCGATGTACGCTTCCGCGATTTCGGCTGCGCGGTCGTTCTCCGCCTTCGTCGGCGTCCGGCCGGTACCGCGAACCTGGACGATGGAGGCGTAGTAGTCACCGGCGATACGGCCACACCGGTCGCAGGTCTCACGGGCGATGTACACCGGCACCGTCACCTCCTCTGAGAGCTGCGTGTCGCGGATGACGCCGGTGAACAGACAGTGCATCCGGATGGTGTTCTCGTCGACTTGTTCCGGTTCGACGCCCCACTCGACGTCCCGGGCGTCGACGTGTACCGCGAGCCGTTCGGCCGTCTCTTCGACGGCGATGTCGGTGTAGTCGCGAGCGTCGACGTCGATCCAGCGGTTGCCGCGATGGAGGGCGCCACATCGGCTGCAAACCCGAACCTCGATGCGCTCGGGTGCGTCCACGAGGTCGAAATCCTCGAAGTAACACTCGTCACAGAGGACGGCGTCAGCGTGGCCGCTGCCACGTTCGGAGTCGGGCGGCCCGCCCGGGAGGTCGACGTCCGGTGGGCGCTCGATGGCGTCGCCACACTGCGGACAGAACGTTCCGGAACCCGAACTGGTACTCATTACCCGCTGTAGTCGATGCAGGCGTTTAAACGGCCCGCCCTGCGGTTGTCCCCGCTGATGGGTTTCCGAGATGCCGCCGACCGAGAAGCTCGGATGCTGATTTTCCTATAGAGCGACGTTCACGAAACGGGATTTCGAAAGCCGCCGCGCCTATATCCTCGCCGCTCGCACCCCCGATATGGAGACCCCCTCAGTCGACGAGTTCGGTTCACGCCGCTCGACTGTTTACGGCCCGAACGGGGCCGTCGCGACGAGCCAGCCGCTGGCCGCACAGGCCGGCCTGCGAACGCTGCAGGACGGCGGCAACGCCTTCGATGCCGCCGTCTCGACCGCCGCCGCGCTGAACGTCACCGAACCCACCTCGACCGGCCTCGGTGGCGACGTGTTCATGCTGTACAAAAGCGCCGACGGCGATGTCGGTGCGATGCGGGCCTGTGGCGGTGCCCCCGCTGGCGCCACCCGCGAGACGGTTCGTGACGCGCTCGCCGACGAGCAGGACGTCGACCCCGAAGACGCCGAGATGCCGATGACGGGCGCCCACGCGGTGACGGTTCCGGGCACCGCCCGCGGCTGGGAAGCGACCGTCGAAGAGTTCGGCCGCGGGACGCTCGCCGACGCCCTCCAGCCCGCAATCGAGTACGCGACGGAGGGCTACCCCGTCACGGAGGTCATCGCCAGCGCCTGGGAGCACGGCGAGGAACTCTTCGAGTCCGAGCACGCGCGCGACCACTACCTCGTGGACGGCGAACGCGCCCCTGAGACGGGCGAAACCGTGCGCCTTCAGAACCTCGGCGAGTCGATGCAGGCCATCGCCGAGGAGGGCGCCGACGTGGTGTACGAGGGGTACATCGCCGAGGCCATCGCCGAGGAGGTACAGGCAAACGGCGGCTTCATGACCGTCGACGACCTCGCCGACTTCGAGGTCGAATATCCCGACCCGGTTTCGACGACCTACGGCGACGCCGAAGTGTACGAACTCCCGCCGAACAATCAGGGCCTCATCGCGCTCGAGGCGCTCAACATCGCCGAGGAACTCGGCGCTCGCGAACACGACGCGGGGTCGGCCGCCCGCGTTCACTACCTCGCCGAGGCGATGAAACTCGCCTTCCACGACGGCCACCGCTACATCACCGACCCCGACTTCGAGGACATCCCGCCGCTTGCGAGCGACTCGTGGGCCAAGCAACGCGCCGAGACGGTCGGCGAGGAAGCAAACGACGACGTCTCCTTCGGCGTCCCGGACGCCAACGCCGAGGACGCCGACACCGTCCTCCTCTGTGTCGGCGACGACGAGGGCAACGTCGTCTCCTACATCAACTCCCGGTTTGCGGGCTTCGGCAGCGGCCTCGTCGCCGGCGAGACGGGCATCGCACTTCAGAATCGCGGCGCCTCCTTCTCGCTCGACGACGACCACCCGAACCGGCTCGAACCGAAGAAAAAGCCCTTCCACACGCTCATTCCGGGCATCCTGAAACGCGGCGACGACGACTGGTCGGCCTTCGGCGTCATGGGCGGCTACATGCAACCGCAGGGCCACCTCCAGACGCTCGTCCACATGCTCGATGATGGCAAGACGCTGCAGGAGGCTCTCGACGAGCCACGGTGGCGCTATCGGGAGGACGGCCGTCTCGCCGTCGAGGCCCGGATGCCGACCGAGGTGCAGAACGGCCTCATCCGCCGTGGGCACGACCTCGAAGTGCTGCCGCCCATCATGTTCGGCGGCGCCCAAGTCGTCCGAAACGAGGACGGGACGCTGTCCGGCGCGACCGAACCGCGGAAGGACGGCACTGTGACGAGCTACTGACGAAGCTGTCAAGAACCGCGACGTGGCGGTGATGACGATTGCCTCCTTTCTGCGTATCCGCGCTCTCTCGCGGTTACCGGGAGTACGCGGCCGACCGCGGTGCGGCGACGATTACCGGCGGACGGAGAAACGCATCGACGCGCTCCGGGAACTGGAGCGGGAGATGGAGACGTAAGCTGGGTCAGTCCGCGTCGGGGCTTGGGCGGTTACTCAGCAGCTTGACGACCTCCGAAAGCACCGCGACCACGAGCGGCCCGGCGATGACGCCGATGGCGCCGACCGTGAGCACGCCGCCGGTGAAGCCGACGAAGTAGAGGCTCACGGGGAGGTGTGCCCGCCGGGTCGCCAACTGCGGACGGACGACCAGGTCAGGCAGGAGACCGATGACGATTGGGCCCAGAACGAGCACGCCGAGGGCGCGCTGAGGCATCCCGAGGATGAAATCGTGGGCCGCGAGCCCGACCGCGAGGATGCCGGGGCCGAGAATCGGAATGAACTGGAAGATAGCGGAGATGACCGCCAGCACGAAGGCGTCCTCGTAGCCGAGCGCGAAGAAGATGATGAACGCGACGGGGAAGGTGATGACGGCGGTGGCGGCCTGGATGACGTACAGCGCGTATAGCGTCCCGGCGATGCGGCGATGCAGCGCCCGAATGATGTCGTGATACCCCGGTGGAGTGATTTCGAAGGCAGCCCGCCCGACAGCGTTCGGGCGCAATAGGAGCCCGTAGAGGACGATGGTGAACAGCACGAGTTCGAGCACGATGAAAATCGAGTTCGCAGCCAGCGTGAACGCAAGCTGCCGGAGGGCGGCGCTCGTCGCATCGACGACGCTGCTGATGTCGACGAGATACACGAAGCCAGCGACCTCGATGGGGAGCTCGTCGGGCAGATTGTTGAGCAACTCGATGATGGCGTTGCGGCGCTGGAACAGCATCCACGCGACGGGCGCGAACAGGGCCATAACGGCGACGAACGCGCCGGTGGTGACGAGTGCGCTGGCGGCTCGCTGCGGAACCCCCCGGTCGACGAGTCGCTCGCGAAGCGGATAGAGGACGTAGGCGACGGTAATCGCGAAGAAGACGATCGCGACAACCTCCCAGAGGATGGCGACGGCCAGGAGACCGACGGCGACCAACAGGCCGGCGAGAACGTACCGACGGCGTCGGAGGGATGACACGCAACCCGATTTATTCGCCGAGGGCAAAACCGTTTTTCCGCCCCGTAACGCGCCGCTTAAGTACATGGCGAGGTACCACCCAGTAATGCAACGACGAGCCTTCCTGACGACAGTCGGTGCCGGTGCCGCCGCGACAGCCGGCTGTCTCGGCGGTTTCCGGGGCGATTCCGGGGGCGGCACGGTCACCGTCGCCACCTACGAATCGTTCGTCGACGGCAACGACCCCGTCGGCCCGTGGTTGAAGGATGCCTTCGAATCGGCCCACGGCGGCGACGTCACCGTCGAATTCGAAGTGCCCGATAGCGGTGTCAATCAGTACATCCAGCGTGCCGACCAGGGTGCCGATATCGACGCCGACCTCTACGTCGGCCTCAACGTCGACGAACTCATCCGCATCGACGAGACGCTCGACGACGCGCTGTTCGATGTCCCGACCGCGGAACTCTCCCGACAAGACCGGATTCTCGACGAGCTCAAGTTCGACCCCGACGGCCGCGCGCTGCCGTACGACACCGGCTACATCAGTCTCGTTTACGACGAAAGCGAGGCCGAACCGCAGACGTTCGCCGACCTCACCGCCGACCGGAACCGTGGCGACCTCATCGTCCAGAACGCCCAACAGTCCGACCCGGGTCGGGCGTTCCTGCTGTGGACCATCACGCAGTTCGGTGAGGACGGCTACCTCGACTACTGGAGCGACCTGCAGGACAACGACGTTCGCGTCCTCGGGTCGTGGAGCGACGCCTACAACGCCTACCTGAGCGAGGAAGCGCCGATGGTCGTCTCCTACTCGACCGATCAAGTGTTCGCGAGCCAGGATACCGATGACCTGACGCGGCACCAGATCGGCTTCCTCAACGACCAGGGCTATGCGAACCCAGAGGGGATGGCACGGTTCGCCAACACCGATTCGCCCGACCTTGCTGCCGACCTCATGGAGTTCATGCTCACCCCCGAAGCCCAGGGACAGATCGCCATGAAGAACGTCCAGTTCCCCGCGGTCGACGACGCCGAACTCGACCCCGAGTTCGAGCAGTACGCCCACGTCCCGCCCGAACCGGTCACGTTCGCCTACGACGAACTCGCCGGCAACCTCGAAGGGTGGATCGAGGACTGGGCGCGACAGGTCGCCCAGTAACGGATGCGTTCCTGGCGGACGCGGGTACGGGCGCGGACTGAGTGGCCGTTCATCCTCACTGGCCTCGCGACGGCGGCGCTGCTCGTCGTCATGCTGTACTACCCGGTCGCCAGCGTCTTCATCGAAGCCATCGTCATCGACGGCCAGCCGTCGCTTTCGCCCCTCACCAGCGTGGTCTCCGACCCCTTCTACTGGGGGCTGTTCAAGTTCACGGCGTATCAGGCGACGCTTTCGACACTGCTCAGCCTCGCACTCGGGCTGCCGGGCGCGTACGTCCTCGCGCGATTCGAGTTTCCGGGGCGCAAAACCGTTCGGTCGCTGACGCTCGTTCCGTTCGTCCTGCCCTCCATCATGGTCGCGGTCGGCTTTGCGGCCATGTTCGGTACGCGCGGGCCGCTGAACCGCGCGCTCGCGGCCGTCGGCCTGCCGAAACTCGAACTGCTGTTCACGCTGAAAATAATCGTCCTCGCCCACGCCTTCTACAACGCACCGCTCGTCGTCCGCGTCGTCGCCGCCTCGTGGGAATCCATCGACGCCCGATTGGTCGAAACCGCCCGCAGTCTCGGCGCCTCACCACGGCGGGCCTTCCTCGACGTGGTCGTCCCACAGCTCGCCCCGGCCGTCCTCACGAGCACGCTGCTCGTGTTCATCTTCACGTTCATGTCCTTCCCCATCGTCCTCGCGCTCGGTGGGCTGGAGCTTGCGACCGTCGAGGTGTGGCTCTACGACCGCATCCGGAACCTCCGGTTACAGGAGGCGGCCGCGCTGGCCGTCCTCGAAGCCGCGATCACGCTCGGCTTGACGTACGCCTATCTCCACTACGAGTCGGGGCAGGCTGCCACGCGACAGGTCGCGCCACGACCGCGCGAGCGGCTCTCGGATGCGCTGCCCCTGGAACGCCTCGCTATCGGCGTTTACGCACTCATCATCGGCATCGTCTTCCTCGGCCCCATCATCTCGATGCTGCTCGCGAGCGTCACCGATGTCGGCGGCGGCTTCACGCTCCGCTATTACGAGTTCCTGCTCGCCCGCCGGGACGTGGTCGTCGGCACCCAACCCGACGCCGCCATCCGGAACTCGCTGCTTTTTGCTGTCGGGACGCTCATCGTAGCCGTCCCGATGGGCGTCGTCGTCGCGCTGGCGACGGCCCGCGATACCCTCACCGCACGCCTCGTCGGCACGCTCGCGATGTTGCCGTTCGCCGTTTCGGGCATCGTCGTCGGCTTCGGTCTCCTCCAAACCGTCGTCTTCGGCGTCGAGGTGTTCGGCTACGAACTCCAGGTGACCGGCGCGGTCGCCATTGTCGCCGCCCACGCCGTCGGCGCCTACCCCTTCGTCGTCCGCACCGTCACGCCCGCGCTGACCTCGATGGACAATCGCCTCGTCGAATCCGCCCGCGCGCTGGGGGCCTCACGAACCGACGCGCTTCTCGACGTCGAATTACCGCTCGTCGCGCCCGCCGTCGCCGCCGGCGCGGCCTTCGCCTTCGCCATCAGCATCGGGGAGTTCAACGCGACGGTCATCCTCGCGGAGGGCGGCAACGTCTACACGATGCCGGTCGCTGTCGAGCGGTATCTCTCCGACCGGACGCTCGGCCCCGCCACCGCGATGGGGTCGGTACTGCTCGTCGTCACGGGCGTCAGTTTCGTCATCATCGAGCGCATCGGGGAGTACGGAGGCATCGAATGAGGAGGAGTCGACGATGAGAATCGAGTTGGACGGGGTCGCAAAGCAGTACGGCCCGACGACGGCACTGGAGGACGTCTCGGTGACGGTCGCGGACGGCGAGTTCTTCACGCTTGTCGGGCCCTCCGGGTGCGGGAAGACGACGACGCTCCGGCTTCTGGCCGGCTTCGAATCGCCGACATCGGGCGAGATTCGCTTCGACGGCGAGTCGATGGCCGGCGTGCCGCCCGAAGCACGCGGCATCGGGTTGGTCTTCCAGAGCTACGCACTGTTCCCGCACATGACCGTCGCCGAAAACGTCGCCTACGGGCTCAAGTTCGCCGACACACCCGGCGGCTCGACCGACGAGCGCGTCGCGGAACTGCTTGACCTCGTTGGGCTTGCGGGCTTCGAGGAGCGCGACCCGACGGAGCTTTCCGGTGGCCAACAGCAACGCGTCGCGCTCGCACGAGCGCTCGCCCCCGACCCCGACGTGCTCCTCTTGGACGAACCCATGAGCGCACTCGACGCCCGACTCCGGGAACGGCTCCGCCGCGACGTGCGAGAAATCCAGCGCGAACTCGGCGTCACGACGGTGTACGTCACCCACGACCAGGCGGAGGCGATGGCCATCTCCGACCGCATCGCCGTTCTCTCCGACGGCAGCGTCGAGCAGGTGGGCGACCCGCGAGCCCTGTACCGGCGCCCCGAATCACGGTTCGTCGCCGAGTTCCTCGGCGAGAACAACGTCTTCGACGCGCAAGTCGTTGCCACGACCCGTGATAACACACGAACTGCAGACGAAACGGGGGGGTTGACGGTTCGCATGCAGGGGCGCGATTTCAGCCTCTCTCGGGTGGAGAACGTGTCAGATGACCGGCTGACGTTCTGCGTCCGACCGGCCGATTTCACGGTCGATGCCGGCGGCAATCAGTTGACCGCCGATGTCATCGACAGCGAGTTTCTCGGGGAGACGACTCGCGTGCATCTCGACTGGCGGGGCAACCGTGTCGTCGCCGCTGTTGACGACCCGCCCGAGACTGACGTGCTGACCGTCGGTTTCGACCCCGAGGACGCGTGGGTGCTATCCTGACTCCCAGAACCGGTCGAGGGCGACATCGAGCATGTCGGGGCTGACCGACTGGAACTCCTCGCGTTCGGCCTCGCCGAGCAGCCCGCGCACGCTGTCCCACGAATCGCGGGCGTACCGCTCGTCACAGAGGACGCGAACGCCGCGTTCCTCGGGGCCGCGAATCACGCGACCGACCGCCTGCCGTGCCTTCCGAACCGCTGGCACCGCGAGTGCGTATCTGAAGCCATCCCCGAACGCCCGGTCGTAGGCCGTCCGCACCGCCCGCGTTCGTGGGCTGGCGGTGTTGATGATGGGGACGCCACAGACGATGGCTGCCGACAGGCGGTCGCCGCGGTAGTCGACGCCCTCGGTGAGCGTCCCGCGGAGACTCGTCACGAGCACCTTCGGGCCGCCCTCGAAGAAGGCCTGTTTCAGGCTCTCGGTCGCCACGTTGCCGGTCGATTCGTCGACGAGCACCTCCTTCTCACAGTCGTCGAGCACGGAGGCGGCCCACTCGGCTTCCCGGTAGGAGGGCATCCCGACGAGGACGTTCCCCGGCGAGGCAGCGACCTGCCGGATGGCGCGGGCGTACGCCTGGCGGGTGTCCGTCTCCTCGCCGGTGTCACCGCGGTTCGAATACGTGAACTTCGGCGCGGCGACGGCGAAGGATTCGCGGTTCGATTCGGGGAATTCGAGCCCGTAGGTTCGCTCGACGACGGGGCGGTCTTCCTCCGCCTCGATGTGCCGGAGGCCGGTCACCTCCGCGAACACGTCCAGCGGCTCCAGGGTCGCGCTCATCAGGACGCCGCCGCCGAACTCCGCGAGCTGTTCGCCGATGGCGCCCGCTGGCAGGCAGTTGTGCAGCGCGAACTGGGCGGTGTAGGCGCGGCGCCACGACTCGCCCGGCTGGGTGTCGTCCCACGTCCGCTCCAGTTCGATCTCCCTGAAGAAGTCGGTGTGGTCGGCGCGATACCACAGCCCGAGCGTGCGGCCGACCGGAGGTGCCGCCCGGCGTTTGTCCTCCGCTTCCATCGTGTCGAGAATCCGGCCGGCGACCGCACAGACGCTTTCGGCGCGGCTCCAGACCCGCCCGTCGAAGCCGTTCCGCTCGGCCCACAGCGTCAAGTCGTCCGTCGCGGGCTCTTCGGGGTCACGAAGCGGAATCTCATCGTCAGAGAGGTTCGGCAGGTCGCGCCGCCAGCCCGGTTGTGTCTCGTCGAGGTGGTCGGTCACCCGGCGGTCGAGTTCGTCCTCCAGCGCCGTCAGGAACCGACGGGTATCGCGCAGTTCGCCGAGCGAGACGTCCGTCTCGTTGAGCTCCTCGCGGACGGTCGCGGCCTGCTGTTTCGCGTCCGAGCCGTGCTGGGCGCCCTGGCCGGCCTCCTCCATCGCCGCGAGCGGCTGGATGACACGGGAGAGTTCGCTTTCGGCGTCCCGGAGCGCCCGGTCTGAGACGCCGTCGCCCACTAGGTCGCGGACGCGGGGTTCGAGCATGTGCGCCTCGTCGCAGACGACGAACGTCTCGTCGTCGATGAGCGCACCCGTGAACGACTCGGCGGTCGTCGGGTCGAAGGCGTGGTAGTAGTTGCCGACGAGCACCTCGACGTGCGGCAGGAGGGCGCCCATCACCGAGTGCGGGCAGGAACCGTGGCCCGCCGACAGTTCCACGAGGTCGTCGGCTTCGATGAGGCCGAGGTCGGTCGGGTCAAACGGGACAGCTTCGACGGGGTCACCCTCCTCCGGTAGGTCAGCGAGATACTGCGCGTAGAAGGGACAGTATTCGACACCCTCGCCGGATTCGGGCATCTCCTCGGGATACGGCGTCGGCTCGCCCGAGGCTTCCAGATACGTCGCGCCGCTACCGGAGTCGGCGAGGCCGACCTGCTGGCTGCGGGCCTGTCCGGCCAGCGAATCCGGTGTCGTCTCGTCGGCCAGCCCGCGGGTGCGCTCCCGCAGGCTTTCGCATCGCTCGTAGACGTTCGTCTCGTCGATGCCGCCGGCGTTTTCGAGGTTGTACGGACAGACGTCGGCCTTCCCGACGAGTGTCATCGCCGAAATCGGGTGCCAGTCGTCGGGGAGGTTCGCGTTGATGGTGCGGAGGTCGTCCTCGAACTGCCGGAGTTGCTGTTTGACGCTCGTGAGGACGAACACGCGCTCGAAATCCGAATCGGGGTCGCGAACGAGCTCGATACCGGCGGTGAGCGCGAGCATCGTCTTCCCGGTGCCGCAGGCGCCCTCTAAGGCGAGAAAGCCGGAATCGCGCGCGGTGTCGATGGCCGTTTCGATGCCGTCGACCTGGTCGTCGTAGGGCTCCTCGTGGCCGAAGATTGGCCGCCACCCAGCAGCGGCTTCGGCGGTCGCTCCGTCGGCGGCTTCGTCCGGGGACACACCACGAGGTGACGCGTCTTCGCCTAAAGACGTGTCGGACGTGGTGGGGCTTAAGCCGACGCGCTCGCTGTACCGTGACGATGCCGCGCCGCCCGTCTTTTGAGATCGACCGCGTTCCGACGCTTGCGGGGGCGGTCGTCCAGCTCGTCGTGCTCCTCCCGCCGATGCTTCGGCGCGAAGCCACTCGCGAGGTGTTTCTCGCGGGGTTGCTTGCGGGCGTGCTTGCGGGCGCGTTGACCGGTCGCTACGGCAACGCGATGAACAACGGCCTTCTCGCGGGCGGCCTCGGCGGCGCCCTCGCCTGCCTCATCGTGGCGCTTCACGGGTCGTACGCCTCCTGGCAGCTCGGCTTCGGCCTCGACTCGGTGTTCGCCGCCCAGTACGGCTTCTACGCCGTCTGGATGTTCGTCCTCGCGGTTCCGTTCCACGCCGTCGAGGGTGCGGTCGCTGCGGCCATCGCCAACGGCGTTCGCGACCGCATCGACGCACGACGGGCGTAGTGGCGGGCCCCTTATCTGTCCCAATCGTCTCGTTCCCGTATGGACTTCGACGTCGACGCCTGGCGCGAGGAGCTCGAATCGTATCGCGCCCAGAAAGACGAGCAGTTCGCGAACGCCCGTGCCTCCCCGCTGCCGCCCGAGGAGCGCGACGGCTTCGACGGCCTCGATTACTTCGCGCCGAACCCTGATTTCCGCGTTGCTGCGACGATTGAACTCGTCGACAGCGATGAGACGGTGACCATGGAAACCACGGTCGACGGCGAGCAACTATACGAGCGCGCTGCCCGCCTCCGTTTCGAACTGGAGGACGCAAGCGGCGAGACAGCCGAACACACCCTTGTCGCATACCAGCGAATCGACTACGAGGGCGGGGTCGCGAGCGATGCGAGCGACCCCTCGACGGACGCGGATGCGTCCGTCGGCGAGTCACTTTTCGTCCCGTTCCGCGACAAGACGACCGGCCAACAGACCTACTCGGCGGGCCGGTACATGGAGCTGCACACGGAGGGCGCGTCGCAGAGCGACGCGAATTCGTCGAGCGGGGAGGGAACCGAGCCGCGAGACGGACAACTGAATGATGGCGCGACGGTGCCGCTCGATTTCAACCTCGCGTACAGCCCCTTCTGTGCGTACAGTGACGCCTACGAATGCCCGCTGCCGCCACGGGAGAACTGGCTCGAAGTGGCGGTGCCGGCCGGCGAGCGTTTCTAAGATAACAGCGAGAGTTCCACGGGTCACCCGACCCGTGGTCGTTTACCCGCGGAACAGGTTCCGAACCTCGTCGACGACGCTCGGTTCGACGGCGACGAGATATCTGTTGTCGGCGACGAGCGTCGTATCTGACGACGCGATCTCGTCGCCCGTCGCGTCGCCGATGACGAGGCTTCCCCGGGGGAGCGAAATTTCCGAGAGCTTGCGGCCGTCGATGGGGGCATCCTCGGCGACTTCCACCTCGACGATGTTGAGCGCGCCCGGCGGCGCCTCGATAGACTGCATCTCCGCGCCGACGATGGCGTTCGTCGCGACGTGGGCGCCCGCCCGCTCCGGGAACACCGTCTCGTCGACCACCTCGGCGTACTCTTCGACACTGTTGGAGGTGTTGACGCGGATGACCGTTCGGATGTCCTCGTTGCGGCGCTCGGCGAGGACGCAGGCCGCGAGGTTCGTCCCCGGATTCGGCGTGAGGCCGGCGATGATATCGGCATCGGCGGGGTTGGCCTGCTCGAGCACGTCGGGGCGGGCGCCGTCGCCCTCGATGACGGTCGCGAAGTAGGCCTCGCTGAGCTGTTGACAGCGGCGTTCGTCCTGCTCGATGACGACGACCGTGTGGCCGCCGTCGGAGAGATGCTCGGCCGTGTGGAAGCCGACTCGGCCAGCACCGACGATGATGATGCGCAGATCGCCCATAGTTCACCCTCGATGCTCGAACAGTAAATAAATCAGACCCCCGACCACGAGCCAGCCGGTGGCAATCGCCCACGTCCGCGGGCTGATGAAGAAGCTGAGGAGGAGGTTGAAACCGATGCCGAGCAGCGGCGGAATCGGATAGTAGGGCACTTCGAAGGGACGTGTGAGGTTCGGGCGCTGGCGTCGGAGTCGGATGACGGCGAGGTTGACGACGACGAACCCGAGCAGCGAAAAGAGGCTCGCGAGATTACCGACCGTCCGTACGGGGACGACGACCGTGGCGACGACCATCAGCACGGCGCTTGCGACGATGGCCACGAACGGCGTCCCGAAGCGGTGATGGAGGCGTCCCAGTCGTTCGGGGAGTTGCCCCTCTCGCCCCATCGCGAAGGCGACGCGGCTGGAGCCGATGACGACCGCGTTGAGGGCGCTGACGGTCGAAAACACCGCGCCGAAGGCGATGAGCCCCGCGCCCGTTCCGAGCAGCGGTATCGTCGGCATGAACCCCGCGGCCGCCTGAGCGATAGCTGTTTCGCCGGCCTGCCCGAGCGCGTCCGCCCCGAGCGTGCCGATGGCGACGAAGATGACGAGGAGATACACGGCGACGGTCGCGACCAGGCTCAACATGATCGCTCGCGGGATGTTCTTCTGTGGGTTCTCGACCTCCTCGGTGACCGTCGTAATGAGGTCGTAGCCCTGGAACGCGATGAACGTCAGTCCCATCGCCGGGAGCACGGCGATTGCGCCGCGGTCGGCGGGGACGAACGGCTCGAACCGCGAGAGGTCGACCGCCGAGAGGCCGAACGCGACGAACACCATGAGGATGCCGACCTTCACGAGCGTGACGATGGTTTCTGCGCCGCCGCTTGCATCCGTCGAGGCTGCGTTCAGCGCCGCGAACACCACCACGGCGGCCAGCGCGTAGCCGATTCGGACGACGTCACTGCCCGGCAGGCCGGCCCAGTAGAGGTGGACGAACTCGATGAAGTTCGAGGCGAAGCCGAGCGCGTACAGCGCGCCGGCGGCCGCGTACGTGAACCACCGTGTCCACCCCATCACGAACGAGACAGGGTCGGGAAACGCCTCGCGAACGAAGATGTACCCTCCGCCGTTCCGCGGGATGGCGCTTGCGAGCTCGGCATACGAGAGCGCGGTGAACGCCGTCACTCCGCCGTTGAGCGCGAAGACGGCGATGGCGGCGGCCCCGGCGGTCTCGGCGGCCAGCCCGGTCAACACGAAGATGCCGGCGCCGATCATCGCGCCGACGCCGACCATCGTCGCGTCGAGTAGCCCCAGGCTCTGTTGGGGCTCCCGCGTGCCGTCACTCATCACCCAGTACGTCGGCGTACGTGTTATTAAAGAATCAGGTCAGCGAGACGGTGCCCGACTACGGAGCGACGCCGACGGTCAGAAGCGTTCCGTACTCCCGATACCGTTCGACCATCGCCTCGCGTGTTTCCCAGCCGTCGATGGGGAACGCCTCGGCTGCCGGAATCTCGGTCTCGCGGTCGGGAATGGTGTCCTGCTCGGCCACGTAGAAGCCGGCCTCCCGGAACGCCTCGCGGTACTGCTCGTAACTCCACCGCGTCATGTCGATGGAGATGTTCTCCTGCCACTCGTGGGAGTGAACGTTCTCCTCGAAGTAGTTGACCGCACAGTAGAAGGTTCCGCCGGGCCGCAGCACACGTCGGAGTTCTTCCAGGGCGCCAACCGGGTCGGACGCATAGTAGAAGGCCTCCATCGAGAACACGTGGTCGACGCTGTTCGTCTCGAACGGCAGCGACTGGAAATCGCCCACCACGTACGACACCTGCGGGTCGTCGGTGTATGCCCGTGCATTCCGAACCATCTCGGGGGCGCCGTCAAGGCCGTAGGCGCGGCCGGCGTCTTTCGCCTCCCGGAGTGCGCGAGCAGCGTAGCCGCTGCCGCAGCCGAGGTCGAGCACCGTCTCGCCCGCTTCGACCGGCATCCGCGCGAGCGCGTGTTTCGCGGTGTGCCAGTGGCGCTCTTCCATCCCCTTGTCGCGGCCTTCGGCCGCCCACGCGTCGAACTCGGCTCGAACGCTCATACCGAAACGCGACGCGCCGGTGGCAAAACCCCGTCGGCTGCGAGCGGCTCGGCTATCCCGCCCCCCAATGGAGCCGCCGACCGTCACCACGCCCAACCATGATTTAAGATGGCTCCGCACACGTACTCCGGCATGGACTACGAACTCGCCATCGAGAACGCACCCGACACGATTCCGGGCGGCACCGGCATTCTCTTGATTCACCCGAGTACCGGCGAGACAGACCGAATCGATACCGATTTCTTGAAAACCGACACCGACCGGCTGCTCGTCATCTCGACGCGAACGACCGCCCGCGAGGTACAGCAGAAACTCGAATACTACGGCGTCGACGAGGAACGAGCCGACATCCTCGATACGCTCTCGGTCGAGCGGGGCTACTCGCGGCGCTCCTCCGAGCACGTCCACTACGTCTCCTCGCCGGACGACCTCGCCGGCGTTATCGACATCACCCGACAGTTCCTCACCGAGAACGAGGGGAAACGACGCATCAGCCTCGACTCGGTCACCGAGATGGCTTACTACGCCGACGAGGAACGCGCCCTGGAGGCCGTCGAGGAACTCCTCGAGCTCCTCGAAGAACACGACGCAGTCGGCCTCTTCCATCTCTCCGAGGAGGTACACTCCGAGGCCGACGTGGCGGCGTTCAAAGAGCTGTTCGACGGCATCGTCTCCCTCGATGAGGACGGCACCGTCGAGGCCGACTTCTAGAGGACGTCCGACGCGGCGTCGAGCGCCCGCTTCTGGCCCTCGACCAGATGCGTGAAGTCGGCGCCGGCGACCATATAATCGAAGCCGAGCGACCCGAGCGCGCGTATCTGGTCGGGCGTCGTCCCGAGCGTCCCGACCGGCACACCGGCCTCGTCGCCGGCCGCGAGCACGGAGTCGATAGCTGCGAGGAACTCCGCGTTCGTCCACTCCGCGAAGACGCCGAGCGCCGCCGAGAGGTCGGCTGGCCCGACGAACAACCCGTCGATACCGTCGACGGCAGCGATATTGGCGGCGTTCTCGACGCCCACCTCGCTCTCGATTTGCACGATGACAGAGCAGTCTCGATGCTCTTCGCGGACGTACGCCTCGAAGTTCCGTCCGTAGTCGGCCGCGCGGGCGGCCGCGATGCCGCGCTCTCCTTCGGGCGGATACCGCGCGGCGGCGACCGCATCCCGTGCCGCCTCGGCCGTATCGACCATCGGCACGAGCAGGCCGTCGGGGCCCAGATCGAGCAGGCGCTTGATGCGCACGGGGTCGTTCCACGGGACGCGAACGAGCGTGTCGGCGCCGCCGGCCTCGACCGCCCGCAGGCAGTCGGCGACCGTCTCCAGCCCGAGCGGCGTGTGTTCGGTGTCGACGACGACGAAATCGAAGTCCGCGCCGCCGGCGATCTCCCCGACTGCGGGGTCGGAAAGCGATGTCCACGTTCCGACCGTATCGTGTAGTTCGTCCATATCGACGCGGCGGCGTCCAGCGACAAAACGCTACGGCTTCGGCCGAGCGATGTCCTTTTCCGGCAAAAACGCGTGATTCCGTACATGAGCGATTTCGACCGGGAAGCCGAACGCGAGAAGCTTCGAGAGAAGTACGAACGTGACCAGGAGAAACGGGAGGCCTCCGAACAGATGAGCGAACTCCTCCTGCAGGGCGCGACGATGACGAACCGTCACTGTCCGTCGTGTCACTCTCCCGTTTTCCGCTACGAGGAAAAAGAGTTCTGTCCGACCTGCCAGAAGGAGGTCACTGAGGACGGCGAGTTCGTCGACGAGGATGGCGCCGCCGCCGAGCAATCCGCCGACGAAGCGCAGGCCGACGCCGCCGCCAACGGGAACGCCGACGCGACGGCCGACCGCACGCAGGCAGCGCCCAAGCAGAACACTCAGGAGACGCCCGACGAGCAGCCGACCCGCGACGCCCACGCCGAGCGCCAGCCGACGGCCGAGGCCGAACCGGAACCCGAACCACGCCGTGAAGCGCCCGAGACCCGCCCAACACCGGCACCCGACCGGCGGCCAGCCGACCCACCCGCCCGCCGCGACCAGCAGCCCGCCGAAGGCGGTGACCTCCGCGAGGCCGAGGCGTCGCTGATCCGCGAAATCACGAGCCTGACCCGGCAGGCCGAGGAAACACGAGACGTGGGTCGCGAGCGCGACCTCTTTGCCGCCGCGCGTGAGGCGGCCGAGACGCTGCAGACCGTTCGGCGGCTCTGAGCCGCGCTTACTCCTTCCCGGCGTACTCGCTGCCGGTGACTTCCCGAATCCGTTCGGCGGTCACGTCGCCGACGCCGTCGACTTCGATCAGGTCATCCTCGTCGGCGGTCATGACGGCTTCGACGCTGCCGAGATGCGCTAAGAGCGCCCGCGCGGTAATCGGGCCGACCTCGGCGATGGCGCCGACGACGTACTCCTGCTGTTCGGTCAGCGTCTTGCCGCCTTTCTCACCGTGTACCGACACCTCGCGGTCGTCGGTCTCCTGTTCGCGCGTCGCGATGACTTCGAGGAGGTCGGCCGTCTCGTCGGCGTCGGCGGTCTGCATCACGCTCGCGCCGAAATCGACCGCCAGCGAGGCGAGCGCGCCTCGGATGGCGTTCGGGTGAACGTTCCGCTCCTCGTAGAGGCGCTCACCCTCGATGATGACGAGCGGGCGGCCGTAGTAGCGGGCGGCATCGCCCACCTGCTCGAACATCGAACGGTCGCCGCCGACCAGCGTATCGAGGAAGTCCTCGACGGATTTCCGCTCGACGGCGACGCGGTCTGAGAGGACGTAATCGCCGACTGCGAGCGTTTCGAGCCGCGTTTCGACGCCCTCACGCGTCGAGAGGTCGCGGGCGATGTGGGAGTCGAGTTCCCGCTGGTCGGCGACGATCTCTATCGTCTCGCCATCCGGTGCCGCCGCAGCGATGGTGCCCTCGGGGTCGCCGTCGCTCGACTCCGCCTCACCGGCGAAATCCGTGAGGCCAACCTGGCCGTCGCTGGCGTCGGTGTCGGTGGCTGTCTCGTCTTCGGGTTCGTCCGATTCGGCTGCCGTCTCGCCGTCGGCGCTCTCGTTGTCTCTGTCGGTATCGGCGTCTTCGAACTCGCCGAGGCCGGTCTGTTTGGCGATTTCAGCCTCGATTTCCCCCTCGATGTTCTTCAGCTTCCGGAGTTCCTCCTCCATCTTCTGTTCCTCGTTTCTGGACATCCAGAAGAACGCCTCGTCGCGGGTGTCCTCAGCGAGGAGGACGACGACGCGGCCGTCGCTCGCCCGGCCGGTGCGGCCTTTCCGCTGGATGGAGCGGATGCCTTTCGGCACTGGCTCGTAGAACAGCACGAGGTCGACGTCGGGCACGTCCAGCCCTTCCTCGGCGACGCTCGTTGAGACGAGCACCTCGAACTCGCCGTTCCGGAACGCATCGAGCGTCTCCTTCTGTTCGTTCTGGGTCATCCCGTCGGAGCCTTCCTTGTCGCCCTGGCCGACGAACCGTCGGGTTTCGAAGTGCTCGCCGAGGAACTCGGTCAGGGTTTCGGCGGTGTCCCGCGATTCCGTGAAGACGATGACTCGCTCGCCGTTCTCGATGCCGAGCGTCTGGGCGAGCAGGATGCGCGTCCGCCGGAACTTCGGGTGGAGGTCGTCGAACTCCTCGGCGCGGCGCATGGCCTCCTTCACCTTGGGTTCGGAGACGAATCGCTGGCTGGCCTTCGACGACCCCGACGAGCGGGCGGCGTCGCGCTGGCGTTCGAAATACCGGCGCAGCGACTCGACGCTCTGGGTCTCGACGAGTTCGACCGCCCGCCGGAGTTTCATGATTTCGGCGTGGGCGGACATCCCCTTGTAGCCGTCACCGTTGTCGTTGTTGATGAGCTCCTGGAGTTTCGCCCGCATCGCGTTCAACTGCGATTGGGACATGTTCGGGTCGGTCGAGTTCGTCACGCCGAGGGTCTTAAGTTTCTCCAGGCGGTCGGAGATGACCTCGTTGAGCGCGTCCCGAATCTCGATGACCGTCTCCGGCAGCTCGACGCGCTCCCACTCGACCTCGGTGGTGTGGGTGTGGTCGGCCACGTCGGCGTCGTCTTCGGTCATCACCGCGACCTCCCGGAGGCCGAGGTTGTCACAGACGGTTAGAATCTCCTCTTTGTCGCCGCCCGGCGAGGCGCTCATGCTGGTGACGAGCGGGTCGTCGGCGTCGGCGTGATACCGGTCTGCGATGTAGTTGTACGCGTAGCCGCCGGTCGCGCGGTGACACTCGTCGAACGTAATGTGTGTCACGTCGGCCAGCGAGACGCGGTTCCCGACGAGGTCGTTCTCGACGACCTGTGGCGTCGCACAGACGACCCTCGCGGAGTCCCACAGTTCCGCGCGGTCGTCCGGCCGGATGTCGCCGGTGAAGACGACCACGTCCTCGTCATCGACGGAAAGTGCCTCACGGTAGAAGGTCGCGTGCTGTTGGACGAGCGGCTTCGTCGGCGCGAGCAGCAGCGATTTGCCGCCGTGTTCGGCAAGCCGATGGGCGGTGACAAGCAGGCTCACGGCCGTTTTGCCCAGCCCGGTCGGGAGACAGACGAGCGTGTGGTCGCGTTTCGCGGTGTCGGCGAGCCGGAGCTGGTAGCGACGCTTCTCGATGAAGCCGTCTTCGAGCATCGGCCCCTCGATGAACTCCGGCTCGTCCGTGGCTGTCGCCATCTGTCCCTCAGTTGGTCGCTGTACAGGATAAGGGTTCGGTCAGCACGGTGAAAGTGAAGCGCCCTCGGGACGTTCCGTCACGCGCGCGGCGTCTTCGCCACACTCATACGGATTGTTGTACCAAAGTACCGGCGAGCGGCCGGGACGGCTCGGCGTTCGCCGGGAAACGACTACAACAATCCGTATCACAAGTCAGCCAGCGTCTCGCCGTCCACGAGCCGCTCGATGGTGTCCGATAGTTCCTCGACCGCGACGCGTTTCTGCTCGGTCGAATCCCGCTCCCGAACCGTCACGGTGTCGGTCTCTTTCGTCTCGTAGTCCACGGTCACACAGTACGGGGTGCCGACCTCGTCTTGGCGACGGTAGCGTCGACCGATGTTGCCCGTGTCGTCATACGCGACCTCGAAGCCGGCCGCTCGGAGCTCCTGGGCGATGTCGCGCGCGCTGTCGTCGAGACCGTCCTTCGTCATCAGCGGGAAGACGGCGACGCTCGTCGGCGCGAGTTCGGCCGGCAAGTCGAGATACGTCCGCTCCTCGTCGTCCACGATGTCGGTGCCCTGGCTATGGATGAGCACGCTGTACACCAGTCGGCCGACGCCGAACGACGGCTCGACGACGTGTGGCGTGATGTGCTCGCCGGCTTCGGTCTGCTCGTCGACCGAGAAGCCGGTCTTCTCGACGGGGACGGTGTAGCTCTCCCCACCGACATCGACGGTGACGGTATCGCCGTCTCGCGGCTCGTCGCCGCTCGACCCGTCCGCGTCGCGTTGCGCCGCGCTCTCGAATGCCGAGCGGTCGCGGCCCGCAAGCGCCGCCAGGGCGTCGGCGATGTCGCCCGCCTTGCCGCCGAACTCGGGGCCGAGATAGCTCATGTCGGGGTCGACAGTCGCTCGTTCGACCGTCTTGGCCTCGTCGTACTGCCGGAAGAGAGTGAACTCCTCGCCGGAGTATTCGCCGTGTTTCTTGAGGTCGTAATCCGACCGATAGGCGAAGCCGGTGACCTCGACCCAGTTGCCGCCGAGTTCGGTCTCGGCGTCCCAGCAGTCCGCGGCGTAGTGGGCTCGCTCGCCAGCGAGATGCTGCCGATAGCGGAACCGCTCCATGTCGACGCCGATGCGTTCGTAGAACGCCATCGTGCGACCGAGGTAGTAGGCGACCCACTCGCTGCCGATGACGCCCTCCTCGACCGCCTCGCGGACGGTGTACGTCTGGATACCGCCGTCACCCTGCTGCTGTTCGGCCGAATACAGCGGCAGTTCGACGTCCGCAACGCGTTCGAGCGGTGGGTCGTCGTTCTCGGGGTCGATGAAATGCTCTAATTCGGCCTGCGTGAACTCTCGGACGCGAACCAAGGCGCGCCGCGGTGAAATCTCGTTGCGGTAGGCGGTGCCGATCTGGGCGACGCCGAACGGCAGCTGATTGCGGGCGTACTCCTTCAGGCGCGGGAACTCCACGAAGATGCCCTGGGCCGTCTCCGGGCGGAGATAGCCCGGCGACGAGGAGCCGGGGCCGATGTTCGTGCCGAACATGAGGTTGAACTCATCGACAGGCTCGTCTGCGAGCGCGACGCCGCATGAGGGACATTCGATGCCGTGGTCTGCGACGAGTTCGGCGACCCGCTCGGTGTCGAGCGCTTCGGCGTCCTCGACGTCCTCGACGGCATCCTCGACGAGGTGGTCAGCGCGGTGGGTCGCACCACACTCCGAACACTCGATTATCATGTCGTCGAAGCCGTCGAGATGGCCCGATGCCTCGAAGACGTCCTCGGGCATGATGGTCGGTGCCGACACCTCCATGTGGCCCTCCTCGCGGACGAAGATGTCACGCCAGGCGTCCTCGAGGTTCTGTTTCAGCGCGGCGCCCTCCGGGCCGTACGTGTAGAAGCCAGCCGTGCCGCCGTAGGCTTCGTTCGACGGGAAGAAGAAGCCGCGACGCTTGGCCAGTTCGGCGAGTGCCTCCAGCTCGGTCATATCAGCGCCTCCAGCAAGTCGACATCACGCACGATGCCGACGAGCTCGTCGCCGGACACCAGCGGAATCTGCTCGATGTCGTTCGAGATCATCAGCTGTGCGGTGTCGCGGGCGGTCTTCCGCTTCGACACCGTCACGAGGCCGTCGGTCATGAAGTCGCCGACTGGCTCGACCGGAATCTCGACGTTTAGCGTCGGCACGGCGCGACTGCCGACCGCCTTAATGCCCTCCCACATCCATTCGTCGTCCTGATTCGCGACCGCATCGCCGGGGTCGGATTCGCCCTGCACGACGCGGGCGACCTCGATGATGTCGACCTCGGTGAGCATGCCGGCGTGGCGACAGTCGTCGTCGAGAACGACGGTGTAGGGGACGTTCGCATGGTTGAGCTCGCGCTCTGCGACCGGTAGCGGTGTGCCCTGATACACCGTGTTCACGTCGCGGGTCGCGAGCGCGCCAACCGTCGTATCGCCGTCCTCTTCGCCCTCTGCGATGGCGTGGATGACATCCGTGACCGTGACGATGCCGACGAGTTCGCCGTCGTCGACGACGGGAACGCGTCGCTCGCCGGAGTCGATGACGAGTTCGGCGACTTCGGTCAGGCTTGCCGACGACTCGATGCTCGGTACTTCACGGATGAGCAGCGCCAGCTGGTCTTCGTCCGGCTGTTCGATGAGCGACTCACGGGTGACGAGGCCGCGGAACTGTTCGCCGTCCTCGGTCTGTTTGATGATCGGCACCGACGAGAACCCCCGGTCTTGCAAGTACTCCAGAACATCCTCTCTGGTGCCCGGAATCTCGACGGTCACCACGTCCGACCTCGGCGTCATCGCGTCTGCGACGTTCATATTCGCCTTCTACCTATCCCTGCGTACTAAGTCCACCGACCGAACGTTTCGGGCGGCACAGCCAACCGCATCCGCCCGCTACGATTCGGTCACTTCCTCACGGGAGAGGAAATGCCCGAGGACGCCGCGTCTGTCCGCGACCTCGCCGTAGACGCGCTCGCGGAACCGCTCGTAATCCTCGAATTGCCGGAAGAAGCCGAAGATGTCCTGTGACCCCGGCGGCACGTCGGCGCGCGCAAGCGCCTGCTCGACTGCGGCGCCACACGAGTACACCGTCTCGTCGGTTACCAGATGCGCACACTTCTCGTAGTCGTCTGGAAGCCGTTCGAGCTGGGCGTCGGTGAGCTCCGAGAACCCGACCATATCCAGTTCCGTCCGGTCGGCGATGTAGTTCGCCCACCACTTACAGAAGCCACAGTCGTCGTCGTAGACGAACACGTCGTCTGTCATACACGGGGCTTCGAGCGCCCCCCGTTTAGATTTCCCGACGTTACGAGAAGCGACCGGTTTCGGAACCACACTCGACACAGACCGTCACGAGGGCGTCGCCGCTATCGACGGATTCGATTTCCTGGTCAGTGCGCTCGCCGCAGGCCTCGCACTCTCGCAGCAGTGTCAGTTCGCCGCCGTCCGCGGGGGCCCCGAGGCCCAGCACCGTGACTCGGTCGTCTCCGGCGTTGCGGCTCTGCTGAAGCTCGCCGGGTTCGAACCGGATCACCTCGCCAGCGCCGATCTCGACGGCCCCGTCCTCGGTCTCGAAGGACAATGTCCCCTCGAGCACGTAGAAAATCTCCTCCTGGTCGGCGTGGGAATGGTAGCCGAAGGCGGTGCTCTCGCCGGGTTCGAGCTCGTAGAGCCGAATTCCCATGTGCTCGGTACCGAGCGCCGACCCGATCGGTCGCTTCACGTCGGCCGGGCCCATCCAGTTGTCGAGTTCGTCGATGGCGACTTTCTCCATGCGTCGCTATGGGATGCCGGGTAGCAAAAATGGTGGGAACGCAAACGGCGCAGGATTACGGCCTGCGGTTGGCGGATGGTGCAGTAACGGGGCGGTGACGGGGAAGACAGCGAGCATCCGCGAACGCGGAGCGCTCGCGGTTCCCGGCGACGAGGCGCGGAGCGCCGAGTCGCCGTAGCGAGAGCCGACTAACGCGGCGCCGAAGGCGCCGCGGCTGGAGGCTCTCGCGCATATTTTCCCCAAGTTTTTGCCGCGAGGCCGTGGTCGCCCGTGGCGACCCGGCCTCGTGTGCAAAAAGTTGGGGTCTCCTACATCATACCGCCCATGCCGCCGCCCATACCGCCCATGCCGCCCATACCGCCGCCGGCGCCACCTTCGGGCTCTTCGCCCTCGGTGGAGAGGTCGCCGGCTGCGATGATGTCGTCGATCTTGAGCACGAGGTTCGCGGCCTCGGTGGCCGAGGACAGCGCCTGCTGTTTCGCGTGTGCGGGCTCGACGACACCGGCGTCGGAGGTGTCGACGACCTCGCCGGTGAAGACGTTGAGGCCGGCGTTCTCGTCGCCCTCGTCGTGGGCCGCACGGAGGTCGACGAGCGTGTCGATGGAGTCGAGGCCGGCGTTCTCGGCGAGCACGCGCGGGACGAGTTCCAGTGCGTCGGCGAACGTCTCGACGGCCAGCTGTTCGCGGCCGGTGACGCTGTCGGCGTAATCGCGGACGCGCCGTGCGACCTCGATTTCGACAGCGCCGCCGCCGGGCAGCACGCGGCCGTCGGAGACGGTCTGGGAGACGACGTCGAGCGCGTCACCGATGCCGCGTTCGAGCTCGTCGACGACGTGGTCGGTGGAACCACGCAGAAGCAGCGTCACGCCGTGGGTCTCCTTGCCGGTACCCTCGACGTAGAACAGCTCGTCGTCCTCGTCGTAGTCGACGTCTGCGGCGCCGAGGTCGGCGGCCGTGACCGTCTCGAGCTCGGAGACGATGTTGGCGCTGGTGACCTCTTTCAGGAAGCCGAGGTCGGTCTTCTTGACGCGGGAGGTCGCGAGGATGCCTTCCTTCGCGAGGAAATGCTCCGCGAGGTCGTCGATGCCTTTCTGACAGAAGACGACGTCAGCGCCGGCGTCGGCGATGGCGTCGACCTTCGCTTTGATCTGCTCTTCTTCCTTGTCGAGGAACTGCTGGAGCTGGTCGGGGCTGTCGAGCTGGAGACTGGCGTCGGCGTCGGTCTCCTCGATCTCGATGGCCTCGTCGACGAGGAGCACGTCGGCCTCCTCGAAGTCCGTCGGCATGTCGGCGTGTGCGGGCTCCTTGTCGATGACCGCGCCGTTGAGGAGTGCGGATTCGCCGGCCGTGCGGCCGGTCTGGGTCTCGACGTTGACGTATTCGAGGTCGACGATGGTGTCGCCGGTCTCGGCCTCGACGGTGACGGCCTGGACGGCGTCGACGACGAGCTGGGCGAGCACTTCCTTGTCGAGCTCCGCGCCCTTCCCCGTCATCGATGTCTCGGCGACGTTCTTGAGGAGGTCGGCGTCGTGGGGGTCGACCTCGTGGGCGACGTTGTCGATCTCCTCGCGTGCGCGCTCGGAGGCGAGGTGGAACCCACGGATGATGGCCGTCGGGTGGATGTCCTGCTCGAGCAGGTCTTCCGCGTCCTTCAGGAGTTCGCCGGCGATGGAGACGGCGGTCGTCGTGCCGTCGCCTGCCTCGTCTTCCTGCGTTTCGGCGACCTCGACGATCATCGAGGCCGTCGGGTTGTCGATGTCCATCTCCTGGAGGATGGTGACGCCGTCGTTCGTGACGGTGACGTCACCCATCGAGGAGACGAGCATCTTGTCCATGCCTTTGGGGCCGAGCGTCGAGCGTACGGACTCGGCAACGGCCCGCGCCGCCTCGATGTTGTGTGATTGGGCGTCGCGGTCTTTCATTCGCTGGGAGTCTTCGCCGAGGATGATCATCGGCTGACCTCCCATTCGCTGCTGTTGGCTCATAGTCGTCCGAATGATTGTCCACGGTTCTATATAAAAGTGTCCTCTGCGGGCGAAGAACGGGGTGCACCCCCGAACAACGCGAAACGAGCAAAACCGTCGTACTACGGTGCTGTGTCAACCGTTAACTCGGTCTGAATCCTGAGCGGCAGAACGGAAAATCGACTCGCTACGAACCGGGGTTTATGTATCAACAGGCTCCTTCCAGTTGATGACCACGTTGCCGACGACGAAGCTATCGCGGCTTCCCGCCTCGCGCACCACCTGCACCGTGTTCTCGCCGGCTGTCAGTTCGGCGTCGGTCACGGCGTCCATCCAGTACTGCCAGCCCTCATTCGGCGGGATGTCGAACCCCGAGATGTCCGTCCCGTTGATTCGGATTTCGTGACCGAACCCACCCACCTCGTAGGCCTGCACCTCCAGATACGGCTCCGTCGGCGCCGCGGGTATCTCGAAGGTCATCGTTGTCGTCTCGTCGCCAACGAACGTCGCCCACGGCACCTCCAGCGCCGACTCGTCCGGGCCGAGCTGTTCGCCGAAATGACACAGTGCGTAGTTGGCGCGATGGCTCATGGGTCGACATGCGCGCCGGGAGCGTAATAGCGTGGTGGCGTCGCTCACGGTGTTGCTCGTCACAGAAACGTCCTCGCGGTTCGCTTTCGCTCACCGCTCGGTATCTCCGAGATTCCTCACTCGGTTCGGAACCTCGCTACGCGCCTCACGGCTATCGCCGTTCGGCATCGCCGAGATGCTCGCTTCGCTCGCATCTCGCTACGCCAGGACTGGGATTTGAACC
>NZ_JBLGBY010000007.1:0-60367 GCF_047616845.1 Natronomonas sp.
GGAGCGGCTTTTTTCGCCCACGTTTTTGCGCCGAGCGGGTCGCTCTCGCGACCCCGAGGCGGAAAAAGGTGGAGGTGAAGGATATCGTGAATCTGGCGAGCGTGGCCGTCGTGGACGCACAGTAGTCAGCCGCGACCACCGGGAGCGGCTTTTTTCGCCCACGTTTTTGCGCCGAGCGGGTCGCTCTCGCGACCCCGAGGCGGAAAAAGGTGGAGGTGAAGGATATCGTGAATCTGGCGAGCGTGGCCGTCGTGGACGCACAGTAGTCGTCCGCTCTCGATTCACGGCGGAACGATTACGAAAGCGCAGTTTCCTGCAGCGCCACCCAGACGACGCCCTCCGGGGCTTGCCCGTCGGAGCGGAACAGCACGGTGCTGATGCGGCCCTCGGCGCCCTCGTCGCCGGTCTGCCACTCCTCGTAGCGGACGAGGGCGTGGTCGTCGAACTGCGCGAGCACCTCGACATCCCGGATGTCGATGTCGAACTCCTCGTCTGTGGTGCCGTGGGTTTCCCGAAGGCCGTCGAGCACCATGCCACGGTCGAGGATGTTGCCCGCGGGCGTCACCATCTCGAATTCAGGGGCAAGCGCCTGTGTGATCCGACCGAGGTCGTCGCTGTCGGCCTCGCCGCGGTGCCAGTCGGCGAAAAACGAGTGGAGCCCGGTGATCTCGCGCTCGCAGGTGGTACGGGTCAGCATACCACCAGTTGCGTGCGGTCATACAAATAGCGTACGCCCACCCAAAACGGGATTCGGATGGCGCTCGAAAGAACGGTATGAATCGCGACGTGACGGAGGCGGCGTCGAGCGTGGCCGAACGACCGCCGGAGGCAGCCAGCTGATGGGGTTTCACACGTTCGACGCCGAGCGAGCGGACAAACTGGAGCGGACGGATCGCTTCCAGCACCTCTCGGCGGAGGAACTCGTCGGCGCAACGGCGGTCGCCGACGACGACACCGTCCTCGACATCGGGAGCGGTACCGGATTCTACACCGACGTGCTGGCCGAGGTCGCAGAGCGGGTGTACGCCGTCGACGTTCAGCCGGCAATGCACGCGTACTACCGTCGGAAGGGGGTTCCCGAATCGGTCGGATTGCTCGCGGCCGACGCCGGGGCGCTGCCGCTGGCCGATGACAGCGTCGACATCGCCGTCTCGACGATGACGTATCACGAACTGCCGGACGGAGCCCTTGGTGACCTCGCACGCGTGCTCCGTCCGGGCGGGCGCCTGGTCGTCGTCGACTGGACGTCGGCCGGCACCGGCAGTGCAGGCCCACCGCTTGCCGAGCGGTTCGACGCCTGGAGCGCGGGGGCGGCTATCGACGCCGCTGGCTTCACCGTTCGCCGCACGGAGTCGCGGCGCGAGACGTTCCTCGTCACGGCCGTTCGGTGACGCTCGACGGTCGGTTGGCCGTCACGCTTAGGTGGTCTGATGAATCGGCACTGTTCAGACCGCATGGGGCGTTCCGTTCAAACCGTTTAATCCCCCGAAAACAACCACGCTAAGCCGTGAACGGCGTGAACTGCTTCAAACGGACTGGGCGGTGTTTATACCTCCATCCGGTATGTCCAGTTGCAATGCGCAAGAAAAGCATCGTACTCGCGATCCTCGCTGCGAGCGTTCTGCTCGTCGGGGCCGCGGGTGCCGCCGCTGCACAGCCGAACGAGAACGCGACCACACAGCCCGACCAAAACGCGAGTGAGGAGCGCCCGGGTGACGCGGGCCCGCCCGAGGACATGCCCGAACAGGCGCCTGACTTCGTGAGCGACATCCACAGTAGTATCAATGACTTCCTGTCAGGCGAGGTTGACGACCTCGGCACGGCCGTCTCCGATATCGCCTCGTCGAACGCGGATGACGCAGCTGACGACGGCGCGGAGAACGCCGACGAGTCGGCCAACGAAAGCGACCAAGCGGCTAACGACAACGCCGAGGAGCGCGACGGCAACGCGAACGAAGCTGCCGACAAACGCGACGACAACGCGGACGACAAGCGTGCGGACGATAGTGACGACGAGCAGGAAGCAACCGAAACCGAAGACGAACAGGAAGCAACCGAAACCGAAGACACCGACGCTGATGAAGACGACGAAACCGCAGACGAGAGCGCATAACCCCTTTTAGCCCGGTTCCGCTGACGTTCCACGCCGCTGTTTTCCGTACCCAAACACCGTCCCGATACCCCTCCAACTGCCACTGCACCTTTTGTGACGGGGGGCATACGATGTGCCATGTCACCGACCGTCGCTGCCTGCCAGATGGCCGTCGACGACCTCGACGTCGAAGCGAACCTTGAAACCGTCGAAGCCCGCGTGGCTGACCTCTCCGACGAAGTCGACATCGCCTGCTTTCCCGAGCAGGCACTGACCGGGTTCGTCCCGGATGAACGCATCGCTGAGGCGGCAATCCCCCGCGACAGCGTCGAAATCGACCGTCTGCGCGGCAGCGCCGCCGACGCCGACTGCGACTTGCTCGTCGGCTTCATCGAGGATGACGACGAGTTGTACAACGCCGCAGCATACGTCCGTGCTGACGGCACCGTCGACATCTACCGGAAGCGGCATCTCTGGGCCGGCGAGGCGGCACTTCTGGAACCGGGCAACGCCTTGCTCACCCTGGAGACGCCGCTCGGAAAGACCGGGGTGTTGACCTGCTACGACCTCAACTTCGTCGAGGAGAGCGCTACGCTCACTGAGAAACGGCTCGACGCCCTGCTCGTGGTCGGCGCGTGGCCGGCTACCCACAGCGACAACTGGCGATTACTCGTCCGGGCGCGGGCGCTCGACGGCGTCCGGTGGGCCGTCGGCACCGGCCGAACCGGCCGACGTGACGTCGAGGACGCACGCGTCGTCGATTACACCGGCCGGTCGCTCGTGGTGCGCCCCGACGGCGGGATTCGGGCGGAACTCAACACCGCAGAGCGAGACCTGGTCGTCGAATTGGCTGACGAGGCGCTGCCGCGACAGCGAGAACTGGTCGGGATCTTCGAGGACTGACTGCCGTCAGTCGTCGTCATCGCCGCGGCGGCGACTGTTATCGCGGTCGGCTGGAACGTACGTTCGCCCGACGCTGCTGCCGCCGATCCATTCCGGAACCGAGAGTTGACGCTCCGGGCCGTCCTCACGGACGGTCTGGAGTCGGTGCTCGGTCGTCTGGAAGTAGTTGACGACGGTGACGAGCAGCACGCCACCGATGGTGTTGCCGAGAAGCACGGGGAGGATAAAGCCCGTCAGTCCGGGCAGCAGCGCCGCCTCGCCGAGATAGACGAGATACATGAGTTCGGTGAAGGAGACGACGACGTGGAAGAGATCGGCAAGCGGGATGACGAGGAAGGCGATGTAGACCAGCAGGAGTCGGGAGATGGTGTCCCGGGCGGCGAAATCCAGCCAGACGATGCCGGCGACGACGAGGCCCGCGAAGCCGGCCTTGAAGAACAGATCCCACCACGGGGTCTTCAGGCCCTTCGCGGAGAGCTCTACCGCGACAGCGGCCGTCTCCGGTGAGAAGACGCCGGTGTAGGCGAGGACGAGCGCGCCGAGCGCACCGCCCGCGAAGTTGCCGACGAGAACGATGACCCACGTCCGTAACAGCGTCGGGACGCTTGCTAGCCGTTCGAGCACGAGCGCAACCGGCGGCAGCGTGTTCTCGGTGTAGAGCTGATAGCCCCCGAGGATGATGTAGACGAAGCCGATGGGGTACAACAACGCGCCGACGAGCGCCGAGCCGTCGCTTTTCGCCGTCATCGACGCCAGCGCGAGGAACGTGAGGGTGATGGCGAACCCGGCCGCGAGCCCGCTGAAGAAGAGTTCGCGGGTGCCGGTGTCGATCTCTTCGTCAGCCGCGGCGACGATACGCTGGAACACCTCGCCGGTGTCGAATCGGTCGCGGACGACCTCACCGACCGCCGGTGCACCTCGCCGCGAGCGCTCGACGGCCTCTCGTACCGACTCCTCTGCGGTTTCAGGTTGGTCGTCAGCCATTGCTCGACGGCGGTTCGCCCCCGGAAACAAAAACACCCCCGGTTCCGTACTTCGGCCGGAACCCCGCCGAATTTTAATCGTGGCTACCGAACCCATAGACATGACGCTCGAGGTGCTTACCCTGGCTGTCGGGCCGAACGACGAGAGCCGGGTCGACGAGATGTCGAAGCTGCTGTGCGATATCGCCGGGCCGACGGGGACGACGGTGATTCTGCTGCACGTCTTCTCCGAGAGCGCCTACGACGAGGGCGTCCGAGAGGCCGGCTACGACCCGGAGAACCCACCACCTGCGCACACGCTCGCCTCACGACTCGAAACCATCGACGAGATTTCGGCGCGGCTGCACGAGACTGACATCGAGTATCGCATCCGCGCCGAAATCGGCAGCGAGGCCGACAGCATCACCCGTGCCGCCGAGGAGACGGACACGGACATGCTGTTCGTCGGTGGTCGGAAGCGCTCGCCGACGGGCAAAGCGGTGTTCGGCAGCACCGCCCACAGCGTAATGATGAATGCGCCGTGTCCGGTCGCGTTCGTCCGCAAGGGCGTCGGGCCGGAGTAGTCACGCTCGATCAGTTCCAGGGCGCCTCATCGAAATCGACATACCGCTCCTCGCGGCCGATGTCGTCGGTGCGCTCGATATTGGCCTCCAAAAGCGTCAGCATCCTCACCTCGACGTTCTCGGGAGAGGCCACTCACGATCGCTGTCCGCTGATGCGTCAGAATCGTCAGCGTACCCGATCAAGCGAGGACGTGCTGAACTGCCGGCGGGGGGGGGGCGAGTGGGCTATGCCGCCGCCTGAATCTGCTCCAGTATTCGCGCCTGGAGTTCGGCGTCGCCGATGTCGATGTAGTCAGCCCTGAACTCCTCACTGAATTTCTCCTCGCCGATGATCTCGAAGTGCGACTGCATGTAGTTCAACGACTCGTCAACGAGGAGCTGCATGTCGATGTCGAGTGGGTTCGGGACGTAGAGGTTCTGTATCGTCGGGCCGCTGAGTTCCTCCTCGAAATGCCTGACGTGAGGCTCGTAGACCTCGGGGACGATATCGGGATCCTCCTGGGCGAGCTTCTTCATGAGCCACCGGCCGTTGTTGATGTGTCGGGCCTCGTCCTTCTGGATCTTCGTCATCGCCGCCTGAAAGGCGGGCATTCCGTCCTTGTTGCCGAGCATCTGGTTGAGCGCCGAGTAGCCGGTTTCGGCGAGCTGTGCCTCGACCATGCCCATGTAATGCATGACGGCGTCACCGAGTTTGTAGCGAAGGTCTCGCTGGGCTGCCTCGATATCGCCGCCCTCGCGAGCCGCGGTCTCCGCGCGGCCTGCGGCGTCCCGTAGTTCGCCCGAGACGTGTTCGAGGTCATCGATGAGGTACGCTTGGAGTTCGGGATTCCAGAAGTTATCGCCACCGAAGTCGCCGTAGTCGGTGTCCTGGGTGTCGAACACCTCGTCGAAGTAGCGGCTGAAGAAGTCGGTGTGTTTCGTTTCCTCCCAGAGCTGCGTCGTGAGGTACATCTCCTCTTGGAGCGGGTCGAAGTTCGGGTCCTCGAGCGCCTCGACGGCTATCGGATACGGTGCGAGCGTCTTCGTGACCGACTCCTCGCCCTCGTAGAAGAGCGAACAGATCTTCATGAACTGTTTCTTCTCAGCCTCGTCGAACTTCTCTTCCCAGTCGCGTTTGTCCTGCTCGAGGTCAAAGGATTCCGGGTCCCAGATTCCGTGCTCCTTCGCTGCTCGGTACCACTCGAACGGTGATTCAGGGTCTGCGTAATCTAGTGCCATAGACTATCATAAGGAATAATGGACAATAGTCGTTGCCCCGGCTATCCTAGCTTGGTTTAAATCACCACTCATCCGAGTCGGTCTTGCTGCCGTTCGGGTTAGAGTTCGTCGCGATTCATCGCAGCGAGTTCGTCGAACATCGATTTCTCCTCGGCGGAGAGCGATGATTCGGCAACACGGTCGTTGAGGTTATCGTACGGCGGCTCCCCTGCGCGTTGGTCGGATTCGGCGGTCGACCGGTCGGACTGTTTGGACTGGCCGTCGCCCCGCCCGCGCTCGTCTTCAGGGTCGTACACGTAGAGACAGTCGTTGCTGTACGACCGACCGAACTGGTCGGCGTCCTCACAGCAGAGCACGCGGCCGTCCTGCATCACGTAGACGTTGTCGACGTTGACGAGTGCGTCATCAGCCACGTCGGCGGGGTCGGAGCCGTCCGGGCCGACGATGACGGGGTCGAGCGTCGAGACGTTGTAATCGGGCTCCAGTTCGGCCCGGTAGACGACGCCCCCGTCGACGCGCTCCATCCGCGCGTCGCCCGCGTCGTTCGAGAGGTCGCCGTTGAACTCCGAGATGCCGAAGTAGACGTATTCGCCCGGCGTCGCGCCGTCCTCGCTGTCGACACCCTCGGCCTTGTTGAACTCGATCGAGGCACCGATCTCCTTCGCGGCCGCGCGGGTTTCGAGGAACGGCACTCTACGGAGAGCCTCGTCGACGCTATCCGGGCCGTTGGCCTCGTACTGGTCGGCCCACTCGAGGATCTCCTCGTCGGTGATGTAATCACGGTTGCCGCTCTCGACGACCGTGCGGTCGGCCGCCTCAAGCACCGCGTCAGTCACCTCGTCGCCGGCCGTCCACTCGTCGGTGTGGGTTTCGAGATAGTCGGTCTGGGTGATGCCGTCGTAGTCGGTGATCCATGACTCGACTTCGCGGTTGCTGGCGGTGCCGAGTTCCAGCCATTCGATTTCGAGGGCGACCTCAGCTGGGGAGTTCTTGGCGGCGGCTTCGGAGTTCGTCAGAAGCGGCGCATAGAGGGTGCCGGCGACGTCCATCGGGTCGTCGTAGCTGTCGATTGGGCGGTCAGCGACGAACTTGTAGATGCCCTTGCTGTCGCCGTCCGAGCAGCTATAAACGGTTTTGCGGTCGTGCTGGACATCGGGCGACTCCCAGGCGGCCCGACCCATCACGTAATATTTGACCGGCTGTGGGGTGTCCGCGGTCGGCTCTCGGAAATCGATGTGGTATCCGTAACGGTACGGGTTCGGATAGACGTCGCCGATCGGCTCGATGGTGTTGCCGTCGTCGCCCTGATCGACCGGATCGGCACCGAGATAGTACGCGAGGAACTCGACGCCGACGATGTTCCAGTACCCCTGGATGTACCAGCCGTTCTCGTAGTAGTCGTTAACCGCCGCCTGAATCCCGTTCGGGTTCGGCCGATTCCAGAAGTCGTTGGCGGCGCGGATACCCTTTCCCGTGCCTTTCGCTTCGATATCGCTGACCGTCGCCGTCAGCGACACGCGGGTGTGGCCGTAGTGTTCCTCCGAGGAGAGCATCGTCCCCCACGGGCTTCGGTCGCCGTAACAGTTGATGCGCGTCCCCCCGAGTTCGCGCATCGGGTCGGTGTTCGCGAGGTTCTGCGCGTTCTCGAGGTCGGCGACCACCTCGCCGTCATCGTCTCGACTGATCGGGATTCGCGTGACGTTCCCGGGGCTGTTCTCCCAGTTCGTGAACAGATACCCTTCGCCGTCGCCCTCCGTCGGAACGAACTGATTGCAGTCGGGATTGAAGCCGGGGGCGGCGTACTGCGTGCCGTTGAACTCCTCGCGGTCTATGTTTCGCCCGTCGGGCGTCTGAACGACGCCGAGTTGCTCGTCGCCGCCGTTTATCTGGTCGCGTTCCTGGGCGATGAACTCGAACTGGCCGTCACTCCCTCGTATCCTTGCCTGTTCGTCGTTCGTCGTCGGCGTCGAGAGCTCCTCGAAGTCCTCGTTCGTGCCGTCGAACTCGAACTGGAAGCCGCTGAAGTAGCCGATACCGGCCGTATCGAACGGTTCGGCGTTGTCACGGCTCGGGTGCTGCAGGCTGTACAACAGGAGTCCGTCGTCGAACACGAACGGCCCGGTCACTTCGGCCCCGAGGGCGGTCGTCGAGAACCGCTTGAGGCTGCCGTTCACGCTCGGCGCGCCGGTCGTCGCCGGGTCGTCGTTCGTCTGTGCCGCGGCGGCGCTGACACCGGAGACACTGGCTCCGAGGGCGGCTGCTGCCGAGGTCGACAGCAGTTTGCGTCGAGTGAAATCGACCATGCAGGTGAAACTGTTACCGTCGGTACAAGGAGGCTTATAATAGGCGTACAGCGTCGACAGAGCAGCCCCGACAGCTATATATCGCTCCCGTCCCGTGTTGCCGTCTCCGTATCGACGCCGTCGCGAATCTCGGCGGCGCGCTCTCGGACGGCCGAAACGTACCGCTCGATTCTGTGCGGTTTCTTGCCGTAGAACGACGCGACCCAGCTACGGTCGGCGTACGGTTGCGCGAGGAAGTAAGCCGCCAGCGTGTCCCGGCCGGCCTGGATAACTTCGGGTGGAACGCCGCGGTTGCCGGTGCCGGCCTCCTGAAAGCCGTTGACATCGAAGTAGACGTCGGCGTACAGCTCTGCATACTCGGCGTCTCCGAACGAGACGCCGGTGTGGTTCGGCGCTTCGAACCGATATCGGACGCCGTCTGCATCCGGGGGTTTGGTTTCGACGATTCGAACGTCGAGGACGTACGCTCTGTGTATCGATTCGTCATCTCGATAGGTGGCCTCGTCAGGTTCAGTTCTCGACATGGGTTTGGAATGTCGCCCTGTGAGGGCCCTCCGATGGCGGTCGCAGTGCCCGAGCAGGCATGTCGACGCTCGGCAAACGACGGATAGAGCGTTTATAATTCGGGTATATACCGCTCCGGAGCCGACCGGAACGGGCTGTTCGGCACCGGGGATTATAGCGACGTGCTCGCGCCGACGACCGTTTCCTCGCTTTCGGTGCCGGGAACGCTCATCCACTCGTCGAAGTCGGGACTGCGGGCCTGGAACGGCCCGAAGGTGTCTTGGCCGGTCGCGGCCGCTCCCTCAGGGGCCTCGACGAGATACGTCACCGACCCCTCCGTATCGAGCCCGTCGTCGAAGTACACCCACTGGGTGTCGCCCGGGGCGTCCTCGGTGCGTGTCGCTTCCCCACCAACGACCGTCCAGTTGGCAGGGATTCGGTCACGAATGCTGACGCGATGGGTCGCCTCGAAGGAGAGCTCGATGCGGTTCGTCTGGCCGCCGGTGAACACCGACCCGTCGTCCGTGCGGGTGCCCTCGACGACGAGCGAGTCAGTCACCGACCCGGTGTATCGGTCGACCTGCATCGGTCGTTTGACGCCCTTCTCTGTCCGTGTATCCGATTTCCGAATCTCGAAGCGGTCGGCGACGATGGGGTCGCCGTCCTCGCCGGTTTCGTGGGTGACGTATTCGACGCGAATGCGCTGGTCGTCGATGTCCAGTTGCGTGACACCGAAGTGTTGGTTCGTCCGGCGGGCGAGATACGCGCCGGGGGTCTTGTTGCCGAAGCCGTAGCGTGAGGTGCCGCCGGTGCCGTTCGTCACGAACGTCGTCCCGCGTGGTGAGTCCCACTCCCAGGCCTCGCGGGAGCCGTACTCCTCCCGGTCGGGGCGGGCGGTGATGGGCTTCGTCCGCTCGTATACGTGATTGTCACCGCACAGCACGAGGTCGACGCCGTACTCGTCGAACAGTTTGCCCCAGCGCGCCCGGAGGTCTTTACGCGGGGCGTGGTCGGGCGAGTCCGTCCACATCGGGCCGTGGAAGTAGACGACCGTCCACGTCAGGTCATCGTCGTCGGCCGCGTCCTCGAGGGCAGCTCGCAGGAAGCGCTCTTGGACTTCACCGTAGGTGATGCCGCCGGCCTCGCAGCGGGGGTCGTAGATCGGGATGTACTCCTCGCCGCGACCCACGTCGCCGCAGGCGTCGGTCGTCGTCGACAGCCCGATGAATCGCGTGTTGTCGTAATCGAAGTGGTGCCATCGCTGTTCGTGCTGGAGGTCGTCGATGCCGAGCGGATCGTCGACCGGCATCAGGTCGTTGAGCCGTCGGTCGTACTGCGTGAGTCCGGTTCCCGGTTCCGCCTCGTGGTTTCCGGGCACCGTCATGAACGGCGTTTCGGCGTAGAACGATTCGAACACGTCGAAATACAGTTCCCACGTGGTCGGGTTGCCGTTCGCGTAGGCGACGTCACCGGGCAACAACTGCACGTCCGGGTTCAGCCTCGCCGCGGTCGACATCACACCCTCGGGGTCGTCGGTGTTCGCCCGCTGGAAGGGGTTCTCCGGGTCGGCGATGCCGTGGTCGCCGACCGCCGTCACACTGAAGCCATCCGTCGTGTCGGGCGCCGTCGAGACGGTGAACGGCCCGGAACGCCGGTCGTCGAGCACGGCGGCGTACTCGTACTCCGTGTCGGGCGCCAGCCCGGTGACGGTCGCCGAGTACGCGACGGTTTCCCTGCCTGGCACCGGATTGGCCGCCGCCTCGACGACGGTGCGTGACCCATCCGGCGTCCCGATCTCGAGGTGGGCGTCCATCGCCGGCGCGCCCGTCCACCCGAGCCGAAGCACGGTCGCCGGATCGCGTCCGTACGCGGCGTGAACGCCCGCGGGGCCGTCCGGGACTTCGGCGGCACCCGAGACCGACGCGAGCAGGAACGGCGCCGTCGAGAGCCCGGCCACGCCACGGAGCACGTCCCGTCGGTCGAGGTCAGTCATCCCGCACCGCCTCCGGAAGCGCCGATTCGGCATCGTCGCCGGTCGCCTCGGAGACGACCGACGAGACGTCCGTCTGACTGCCGTTGAGTTCCTGGATCCGAACCTCGCCGCTCGGAACGCGGTAGCTCCGCAGCAGCCGTTTCGGCGCGTCGGCAGCGTCGACCGTCCGGTCGACCTCGTAGGCCGTATACACCGATTCGTCGTCGGTGAACTCGATGGTCGTGTAGCCGTTCCGCGACCAGTTGAACCACTCGACGTGGGGGTTCTGCGATTCGACGGCCGCTTCGACGGCGTCTTCCTCAAGCGTTGGCGGCGTCGGCGTAGATGACCCCAGACTGTTGCTGGAAACGCCGGGGCTCATGAACTCGACGCCGACGCGGGACGATTCGGCGTCCGGGAACGGCGGCTGTTCGTCCGGTGCTCTGTAATCGGTTTTCGTGTAGGCGGCCACGTAGGCATGCATGTCCCCGGTCAGCGTGATAAGATCGAGGGCACTGCCGCGGGCGCGGGCCTCGCGTTTCAGCTCGCCCATAATGAGTTTCCGCTCGTGTTCGTAGCCGTCCCAGGCGTCGTAGTTGACGTAGAAACTCCCCGACTCACCGAGATTCGTCGTCTTCAGCGCCGCGTTCAACACGGAATTCCCCCACAGCTTCCACGTCGCCGGAGACTCGGTCACGCCGTCGACCAACCACTGTCGCTGTTCGGTTCCGAGCATCGTCCGGTCGGGGTCGTCGGCCGCCCGTGAGGGTGGAGCCGCAACGTCGCGCTGGCCGAGTTCGTCTTCCGGCGGCGGCGAGCGATAGAACCGCTCGTCGGTCATGAAAAGCTCCGCGAGCTGGCCGAACTGGAACGACCGGTAGAGTGTGAAGCTGTCGTGGAGCCGGTCTGCGTCGGAGTCGTACTCGACGCGGAAGGGGAGGTATTCGGTCAGCGCCTTGATGCCCTCTGCGTACAGTTTCCGCATCTTCTCTGGGTCGTCACCAAAGGGGTGAGAGGCCGTGTTCGGATAGCTCTCCTCGTAGTTCCACCAACGGTTGTTGACGATCTCGTGGTCGTCCCACGTCATGACGAGCGTGTGCCGTTCCAGCGCCGACTGCATGTGCTCGTCGGCACGATACGTTCGATGCAGGCTCCGGAAATCCGCAAGCGTGTGTGCGACATCCTTCCCGGACGGGAGCTGAATATCGCGCCCGGGCTGGGCTCCCTCACCGGCGTACTCGTAGATGAAATCGCCGAGATGGACGAGATAATCCACGTCCTCGCTGGCGATGTGGCCGAATGCACCGTAGTAGCCGTCGAGATAATTGTTACACGACGCACACGCGAGGCGCAATCGGTCGGGGTCTGCGTCCGGGGCGGGAAGCGTACGGAGCCGGCCGGCCGGCGATGCGTCACCGTCGTAGACGAACCGATAGAAGTAGAATCGATCGGCATCGAGTTCGCCCGCCAGATCGACGCTCAGGGCGTAATCGGAGTCGGGCGTCAGGTCGGTGCCGGGAATACGGAAGTGTCGCGTGTCGCGCGTCGTGAAATCGGCCGCGTCGTTCGGCGTCGTCCGCTCCGGTGCGGGCGTCACCTGCAGCCCGACCGGCGTATCCCCCTCGTAGGCGGCCTCGTCGACCCGCGTCCAGACGATAGCGCCGTCCGGCGTCGGGCCGCCGCTCGCGACCGATTGGGGATACACCGACTCGCTCGTCCGGTTGACATCGAAGAGGTCGTCGGAGCCGTTCGCTTCTTGTGGAGTGGTGTCGGCAGCAACACCAGTCGAGAACAGTGTCGCCAGCGCGCCCATCGCCGACCCGGCGCCGGCCGCCTCCAGCACCGCACGTCGCGTGGTCGTCGGTTCCGTCCCTCGCTCGCCAGTGATGTTTGCCATCACCGATAGCTACGGCGAGAGGATAGATAAAAACACTAGCAGAACCGTCCAAATATTTGCATCTCGGGCCCTCTACCCCACGATATTGACGTTTGAAGATATCTCAGGAACCGTTCCGTTGAGTATGTTTCACAAGGGGTCGCTCACTCGCGGAACGACACCGCTGCGGTCTGGTTCCACGTCCGCTCGTCGACGACAGTCATCGAGGAGTCGCTGAAGACGTAGAGGTAATCGCCGATGTAGGCGGCCCGCTTCGCGGGGCTGTCCGTCTGAACCGTCGTTTCGAGCGTGAGGCCGCCCTCGTAGCTGAAGACGAGTCCCTCGCCTCGGGGGCCATCCCGTTCGGGAATGCCTGGTTCGCGGTCGGGCGCCACGGTGGTCGGCAGGAAGAACACGCCGTGGCGTTGGTCGAGCAGGAAGGCGCGGTGGCTTCGTGCGACGGCCGACCACCGTGTGTCGAGGATGCGGTCGTCCGCGATTGTCGGGTCGGTCGGGTCGGAGACGTTGAAGACGACGAGTTTCACCTTGCCGTCCTCCTCGCCGATTCCGAGGACGCGGTCGCCCGGAAGCGGGTGGAGATACGACGAGTAGCCCGGCAGTTTCAGCTCGCCTTCAAGCGTCGGGTTGTCGGGGTCGGAGAGATCGAGGACGTGGAACGGGTCGATGCGTCGGAAGGTGACGACGTACGCCTCGTCGCCGACGAACCGAACCGAGTAGATACGCTCGGTGACGCCCATCCCCTGCACCGAGCCGGTTCGTTCGAGCGAGGCATCGAGGACGTACACGTCGTTCTCGCTGTCGGTGCCGAACGCGCCGCCGACGGTCGTCGCGATGCGGAACTGCCCCTCGTGTTCGTCCATCGAGAACTGATTGAGCGGGCGGCCGGGCACCGACCCGGTCGCGTTCGGCGCCACGGACGGTGAATCGGTGGTCGGGTTCCGAATCGCGAACTTCGCGATGCCCGTCCGCTCGAAGTTGCGTTTGTTCGCGGCCGCCCACGCTCGCCTGTCCTCGCGAAGCCCGCGTTCAGCCTCGCGGCGTTCATCTTCGGGGAGCCTGGTCAGCCACGCTTCGATGGCCCGCCTGGTTTCGATGCGCTTCGCGCGGGAACTGAGGTCGTAGCTTCGGATTTCCTCGAGCCGGTCGATTGCCTGGTCGTCGAGCCGGTCGGTCTGGTTCGTCAGGAGGAACTCGAGCAGCATCTCGGTTCGGTCGGCCGGCTTCGGGTAGGTGACGTAGATCGAGCCGCTGGAGACGTAGACGGTCGAGTCGCCGCCGGCGCCGACGAACGACGTGGTGTTGACGAGTTCGCCGTCGTCAGGTGACATCACCGAGACGGTGTAGGTGGTGTCGGCCGGCGACGGCTCGTCGGGGTGGTAGACCTCGTCACACGGAACCGAGACGCCCGCCATCGGCCGAACCGGACAGGGGTCACGCCGGTCGATGTCGTTGGCCGTGACGAGATAGACGTGGCCGGCGTAGAGCCGAGCGGCGACGACGCGACTCGTCAGATGCTGTGACCACGTCCGCTCGGGATCGGCACGGTCGGAGACATCGTAGCCGATGAGTTTGTTGCCGTCGAAGACGACGAGCGTGTCATTCACGAGCAGCAGGCGGCCGGAGACGTTCAGCCGATTTGCGACCTCGGGTGCGGCCGGATCGGAGGCGTTGATGAGTCGTACGCCGGAACGGTCACGCTCCTCCGAGCGACGGTGATGTCGGACGCGTGGGGCGCGCGTGGAGTAGTACAGCGTGTCGCTCGTCGTCTTCAGAACGTCGGGCTCGTCGATGCCCTGTACCTGGACGTTCGTATCGGAGGCCCGGCGGTCGGTTCCGCCGGCCGATCCTCCGCCGTCGCTCGTCTCGGTCGCCACGGGTGCCGGCGTGCTTCGCGGCGCTTCGGCGTCGGCTGTCACCTCGCGGGGTCGCTCGGCGCGGGCGCCGCCCGTCCGTGCGTCGAACCTCGCGTATCCGTGCGTCCGGTCGGCATCGCGGAGATACGAGCGGAACTCCGACTCGGAATCGAACGTCGATACCGCAGCGTCCGGCTTCTTTTCCGAGTCATCGAGCGGTGACCCATCCATCATCATCATGGCGCCGACGCCGCCCGCAGCGAGGACGAGCGCCGCGACGAGGGCTACTTGCGCCGTCGATAGCGGAACGGAGCGAACCATGTACGACCCTACTACACCCTAAAAGGAAGCCGTTTCCTAAGCTCAAACAGCCGTTTCACGTACCGAGAAGCACGGACAGAAGCGGCGACAGGCATCGCCGGCGCCTACGTTTATAGTAGCAGGGTGCATAGCAGCATGGGAACGTTCCATGAGCGGAACACAACGCCCGCCTGTCGGGCTCCTTCTCGTGTCGGGCGGTGGGACTAACGCGACCCGTGCCACCCTCGACGCCCAGCCGGAGTTCGCTGTCAGCGCCGTGTCGCCAGCCGAAGTACCCTCTCGACTCGACGCCGTCGACTGCGTTGTGGCCGTACACGGCGATGGCGTCGACGGCGTCGACGTACTCGAACGCGTCCGTGCCCACCGGCCCGAACTCCCGGTCGTACTCGTCGCCGATGCCGACGACGGCTCGGTTGTGAGCCGCGCCGTCGCGGCCGACGTTTCTGAGTTCGTCCCGACCGGGGATGACGAGCGCCTGCTCGACCGTGTGCGCGCCGCAGTGGGAACGACACCCCCGATTCGGGCCGACGGCGCCGCACGGATGCCCATCGAGACGATGGGCGTCCAAGAGGAGCTCCGGCTGAAGGAGCGGGCGATGGACGAGGCGCCGGTCGGCATCACCATCACCGACCCGAACCGGCCGGACAACCCGATGATATACGTCAACGACGCCTTCGAGCGGCTCACCGGCTATCCGAAGGAGCGAACCGTCGGACGCAACTGTCGGTTCCTCCAGGGTGAGGAGACCGACCCCGAGGCAACCGACACGATGCGTGAAGCCGTCAACACGGGCGAGCCGACCTCAGTCGAGCTCGTCAACTACCGGGAGAACGGCGAGCAGTTCTGGAACCAAGTCACCATCGCGCCGGTTCGCAACGCCGACGGCGAGACGACACACTTCGTCGGCTTCCAGATGGACGTCACCGAGCGCAAGGAGGCGGAACTGGAAGTGAAACGCGAACGGGAGAACCTCCAGCACCTGCTCGTCCGCATCGACGGCCTTCTCAAAGAGGTGACCGGCGAACTGATGCAGGCCGAACGCCGCGCTGATGTCGAGACGGCCGTCTGTGACTGCATCGCAGCCGTCGACGCCTACGAGTTCGCGTGGGTCGGGACGCCCGACCGACGCAGCGACACGCTCACGGCGACCGCCCAGGCGGGCGTCTGGACGCCGACCGAGGACGCACTCGAAGCCGACTGCTCCGAGCCCGGCGTTCACGCGGCGACCGTCGAGGCGTACGAAACCGGCTCGGTACAGGTCGTCGACGATCCGGCGGTGCTGTCCGACGCCCTCGCCGAATCACCGTGGATAGCGGCGGACACCCTCGGCGGCATCGCGGCGATACCGCTCGTATACGGTGAGACGACGTACGGCGTCCTCACGCTGTATACGACCGACGAGGAGACCCTGACCGACCATGAGGCGGTCGTGTTGGAGGCGCTCGGGCGGTCGACGGCGACGGCTATCAACGCCTTGGAGCGTGGCCGCCTTCTCGCCACCGACAGCGTGACCGAACTCGAAATCGAGACGGAGGACGACAGTCTCTTTTTCGTCGATATCTCGAAGCGGACGGGCTGTTCGCTGGAGTACGACGGCTCCGTGTACAAGGAAGACGGCACCGTATTGACGTTCTTCAGAACCGACCTCGACGTCGGGTCGGTGCTGGAGGCGGTCGACTCCTACCCCAACATCGAATCAGCGGAACCCATCGGCAAGTACGACGACGAGACGCTGTTCGAGTTCCGCCTGACGGAGTCGTCGATCGCCGCCACGCTCGCAGAGCGGGGTGCGAAGATATGCACCATCTCCGTCGTCGACGGTATCGCGATGATCCAAATCGAGTTCCCGAGCGCGACCGGCGTGCGTGCCATCGCCGACTTCATCGAGGAACGGTATCCAGAGGCGAGAATCGTCGCCCAGCGGGAGCGTGAGCGGCCGCCCTCGACCCGCCAGGAGTTCGTCGCCGATATCGAAGACCGGCTCACCGAGCGGCAACTGACGGCGCTGCGAAAGGCCCACGTCAGCGGCTTCTACGAATGGAACCGGCCGATTACCGGCGACGCGCTCGCCGAATCGATGGGCATCGGGCGCTCGACGTACCACCAGCACCTCCGCGCTGCCGAGCGAAAGCTCATCGAGGCGTTCTTCGAGCAGTGAACTACCCTACTCGCTCACGGCTGACGCCGGTCGAGTTTGCCCGTGGCGGTGCGCGGGAATGACTCGACGAACTCGACGCGTTCGGGCACCTCGTGGCTCTCCAGTTCGGCCTCGCAGGCACGCCGGACATCCTCGGCGGTCAGCGACTCGCCGGTTCGGGGTTTGATGATGGCGGTGACGGTCGCCCCGCGAACCTCGTCGCGGGCGTCGATAATGGCGACCGCTACACGGTATTCTTTTCGACGATCGTCCCCGATGAGCCGACGGCGACGTCGGGGTACGCTTCACCGCCGAGTGCGACGCCAAGCAAGTCGTTGCCGGTCGGCGTGGCGATGCGCTCCCACGAGCCGATGGTCTGTCGGCGGAACACGTAACCGCTGCCGGCGGCCGCGAGGCCGAGTTCGTCGAGGCGGTCGACCGCCGGAATCGTGTTGCTGCCGATTTTCCGACCCGTCCAACGGTTGCCGTCCCAGTGATACATCATCCCCCCGCCTCCGGAGACGTTGGCGTCGTCCTCGGCGACGGCGGCGACGCCGTAGAAGCCGACCTCGCCACCGCGAACGCCGATTTCCGACCACGTCTCGGCATCGTCACGGGCTTCGTACACCTTCGAGGTGGTATCACAGACCATGAACGAGTCGGTGCCGTAGGCGTCCGACCCCTTTATCGATGCGCCACCGCCGGGTTTCGTGACCTCGCCCCACTCCATGGAGCCGTCGGACTGCCGGTAGCCGGTGAGTTCCTCGCCCGACCCGTTGAGCAGCGAGATAGTTTCGTCGGTATCGGCGCTGCCGGTGACGGAGAGTGTCTCCCAGGTGCTCGTCTTCTCTTTCGGTGCCGAGTAGTCGGTGAGCGTCTTGTCGACGATGTCCATCTCACCGATGACACCGCTGCCGCCGGCGAACCACACCCGGCGACCGTCGTCGGTGACATCGATATCGGTGAGGCCGTTGCCCTCCGCGGCCGGGCCGTTCCGCAGCCGGACGACCCAGCCGTCGGTCGTGCGTTCGAGCACCTTCCCACCCCCGCCAGCGGCCCACGGGCCGTTGCCCGCGATGGTGACGCCGGTCAACGTCTTCGTCACCGGCGTCTCGACGGCCTCCCAACCGTTCTCCGCGGCGCCGGCCACGCCGGCACCGACGCCCACCAACCCCACCGTAGTTGCGCCGCTCAACCGCAGGAACCGTCGACGGGAACATTGCTCGGACATTGTTGCATTCGATTGATATTTCACAACTGTTGAAAACTGTGGTGGCCAAATCGTTCGGTACCGTTCGGATTCGGGTGCCGACGGCACAGACCGCACCGAACATGACGGTTTCTAACGATAATGTTTAACATAGCACTCGGGAATACGGACGTACATGGACGACATTTTCGTCGCGCGGATTATGACGACTGACCTGCATACGGTTCGTCCCGGAACGCTCGTCGAGGGCGCTGCGGACGTGATATTATCGAACGATATCGGCTCCGTCATCGTCGTCAACGAGCAGAACGGGCTCGAGGGCATCCTGACGTCGACCGACTTCGTCGAGATCGTCAGAGAGCAGAAACCGAAAGACCAGACGCCGGTATCGGCGTACATGTCGACCGAGATGGTCACGGTGTCGGCACAGGACTCCGTTGAAGACGCCGCGAGCGTCATGCTCGAACACGGCGTTCATCATCTTCCCGTCGTCGACGACACCGAGGGCGTCATCGGTATCGTCACGACGACCGACCTCACAGCCTACGTCTCGAACGTCCGGTCGACGAAGGCGCCGCGGGCCTAATCCCGGCGATACGCGGCGACCGATAAGCCACCCGATAGCGGTGACGCCTGCCGGCCGCGAACGGCTTTTCCACCACAGCGACGAACCCCGAGCGTATGCCAACTGCACTGTTCGTCGTGAGCGAGGAGGGCTACTGGGGCGAGGAATGTATCGAGCCGCTCACCACGCTTGAGGCGGCGGGCGTTGACGTGACGGTTGCAACCCCGATGGGTCGTCGCCGAGACGCTCCTGTCGGCGCTCGGGCTCTGAGCGCCGTCGGTTTTTCAATCCCGGACGCCGACGTTCGGGCATGAACATCGCCCCGTTCGTCGACGGTATCGTCCACGACCCGACCCAGACGGAGGGCCGCGGCCTCGACGTGACGGTCGCCGAAATCCACCGCGTCGCCGAACCCGGCCGCGTCGACTTCGGCGGCGGCGAGCTCAACGCCGCCACGCTGGAGCCCATCGAGACGGAGAAACGCAACCCCGACGACGACTACGAATGGTGGTACCTCGACGCCGGCCAGTATCTCGTCGAGTACAACGAGTCGCTGTCGGCGCCCGACGACCTCACGCTCGCATTGCAGACCCGGGATTCGGTTCGGGCCCGCGGGGCCTTCCACCCGACACTGTACGTCGATGCCCTCGACGTCGTGCCGCTTTCGGTCGGCGGGGAGGGCATCCGCCTGAAGGAAAACGCCCGGCTCTCAACGCTTCTCGTCCACTGATACGGACTGCTGTAACTGTTTACCGCGACGATGGCTCGCCGACCGACCGCCGGCCGTGATTACTCGACCGGCGTAATCGTCGCTTCGACGCCATCTATCGGTCGCAGCGTCGGCGTGATGCGCAAATCGTCGAGTTCGTCTTCGGGGACATCGATGTCGAAATCCCGCACCAATCGCGCGAGGACGAGCGTCGCCCCCGAGAGGGCGAACCCGCGACCGATACAGGCGTGTGGCCCCGTCGAGAACGGGAAGTACGCCTCGACGCCGTTGGGATCGCGGCGCGCCCAGCGGTCGGGGTCGAACGTGTTCGGCGCCTCGAAATGATGCTCGTCGCGGTGTACCGACCACTGCGGCATGATGACCGCCGAGCCGTCCTCGATGGTGTACTCGCCGAGGTCGACGTCGCCGTTGGCCTGCCTGAACACGGCCCAGGCGGGCGGGTACAGCCGGAGGGCTTCCCGATAGGCGCGTTTCGTGTATTCGAGGTCGGCGACGTCGTCGTGGGTTGGCGGCCCGTCGCCGAGCACGGCCTCGGCTTCCTCGCGGACGCGCTCGCGCGTTTCAGGATTCCACGACAGCAGGCTCAGCGTGTAGGTCAGACTCAGCGCCGTCGTCTCGTGGCCGGCGATGAGGAAGGTCGCCACCTCGTCGCGAATCTGGTTGGTCGGCAACTCCACGTCGGGATTGTCCTCGGCGCGAATCAGCATGGTGAGCATATCGGCTGATCCCTCGTCCTCGCCGTCTGCCAGCGCGGCCCGCCGGCGCTCGATGAGTTCCTCGCTGAGACCGCGAATGCCGTCGGCGGCCTCGCGGAACGCCGGGGAGACACGCTCCGGCACCCACTCCGGCGTGACGGCGTCGAGGCCGAACTCGAACTCCTCGCCGGCGATCTGCATCCACTCGTGGAACTGGTCGGCGCGCGCCTGCCCGATATCCTCGCCGAGCAGGATTTCGGAGGCGACCCGAATCGTCATCGACGTCATCTGCTTGTGGAGGTTCGTCGACTGCTCGCCGGTGTCGGCCCACTCGTCGGCGAGTCGGTGGGCGCGGTTGCCGGTCGTGTTCGCGTAGGCGGTCACCTGCTGGCCGCCGAACGCCGGCGCCATGACCGAGCGCTGCTGTTCCCAGAGGTCACCCTCGCTCTGGACGAGGCCCTGTTCGGCGATCATCGCCGCCGAATCCTGGGCGGGGACGCGGGTGAAGGCCTCTCTGCGGTCGAGCGCTTCCGTGATGAGTTCCGGGCTCGTCAACACGACGAGCGGCGCCCGCCCCGGAATCGGGATCGCCGTTCCGTCGTGGAATCGCGACTGTACGCCCTCGAGAAAGCGGAACGTCTGCGTCCCGAACCGGGCCGCGTTCAGAAGCCCCGCCTCGGGCGGTTCGGGAAGTCGCTGTGACATACGCCACGGTACGGTTCCGGCGTCTTTGGGCTTTCGCGTCCGGCAGTCCCTTCTGGATGTTCGGCCGCCCGCTCAGGACTCGACCTCGAGTTCGTTGACCGTGATGTGCATGAAGGTGACCCGGGGGTCGTCGGGGTTTGCAGCCTCGACGGCCGTCAGGTCTTCGAGCGCCTCGTCGTAGTGGATGCGGGTCGGCCCGCTCCCCTCGTCCATGCTCGACACCTGTGCCACGATAGCACCGGCGATGGTCGACCCGACGATGTCGACTTCGCCGTCCGAGTCGCGGCCGCCGGGAGCGTAGAGGACGCCCGTGAACTCCGAGCCCGATTGAATGTCGGCGTCGACGGTCGGCGGCCCGTAGAGCCAAAACTGCGTCGAGTTATACGTTCGGCTCCCGTCGACGACCCGAACCGTGGCGCCGTTGTCGAGGTCGATATCGCCATCACCGTCGTCGCCGACGTCAGCGAACGTCCGAACGACACCGTCGCCTTTGACGGTGATGGTCGTTCCATCGAGGTGGACGTTGCCGCCGACAGCCAGTTCGATGTCGCCGTTCGACGTGTCGAGGACGAGTTCCTGATTGCCCGAATCGGCCATCTCGATGGACTCAAGATAATACCGACCCGTCCCGAGCGTGATGGTGTCCGTACCCGACCAGTCGAGTCGTCGGTTGTCGATGGCGGCCGTCTCGTTGTTGTCGTTGCGGGCCTCGATATCCCGGAGTTTGTCGGCAACGAGGTCACCCACCGGCGACGGCTGCGGAACGGTCATGCTGGTGTTTTTCACCTCGCCACGCACCTGGTCTTCGTTCTCGGGCGCGACACAGTCCGGATTCCCCTGCGCACATAAAGCGTCGCCGCGGAGTTCCGGCTGGTCGCTGTCGAACTCGATATTGTCGCCGGCCACGACATCACCGGCCACCTTGACGTTGCCGCTGTTGAACGTCACCTGGCCCGTCGAGACGATACGACCGTTGTTGTCGGCCATCGTGTAGCTGGTGTCCGGCGTCTCGCCCGCCGCGGAGTTATACGAGTTCACGCGAACGTTGTTGTCCAAGTCCATCTCCGTTCCCGCACCGGTCGAGACGACGCCGCCTGAGACCTGCGGGGAGTCGACGGGCGTCACCAACTGAATCGTCGCCGTCCGGGCATCATGGTCATAGCTGACGGTGCCCTCGGTTCTGTCCTCGAAGAAACGGCCCCACGCCTCGTAGTACCGGCTCTGGACGGTCACGTTGACGCCGCCTTCTTGCAGCGGGAGGGCGAACCCTGTCACCTCGGAGTAGCCAGCGTGCCGCACCGTGACTGATTCAGCGCCGCCGCTCAACGATTCGCTAGCGTCGAGCCGGACGATAGGCAGCGTCAGCGTCGTATCGCGGTAGTGGAACTCCGGCGGCGACACCATCGTCGCGCCGCCGCTTCGCTCCTGCCAGACGCCGCCGCCCTGGTAGGCGACGCGGTCACCGTTGACGTCGTAGGTGAACGCCCCGAGCGATTCGTTGACCAGTACCGTCTCGCCGGAGGTGTTCTCCATGGTGACCCGCATCCACCCCGACGACCGCGTATCAAGTGTACCGCCGCCGGTGTTCCCGAACTGGATGCGGGCGCTGTCGGCGTTGCCCAACACGACTGCCGACGCCCGACTATCGAACTGCGTCATCGCCGTCGTCGCTCGATCCACGTCAGCCGACTGTTCGAGGTCGGTTACCGCCGACCCGCCGAACAGCGCGATGGCGGAGATGCCAGCGAAAACCATGCCGATGAGCAGAACCGTCCCGATAACCGACGACTGTCCCCGCTCCCCGGCGATGAAAGATGGCCGAATCATTCAAAGATACTCCATAGTATGGGCTCTCGTCGGATAAACACCGCAAGGCAGCTTCGCGCTGTGAAGATGCCGCCCGTGATTGCGGCCCTCACGGAGCTCTTTCGACCGCCAGCGCGCCATCACAACAGCCGTCTGGGTCGCGCTACGATCCGAGCGTCTCCCGAGCCGCTTCGAACGCCTCGTCGGCGTCGGCGCCGGCCACCGCGTCGCCGAGAACGAGCCGCTGACGCGGCCGCCCGATGTCCGACGGAATCTTCTCCGTGTCGACGAGGTCGTGGGCCTCGAGCTGCTGTTTCTCTCGTGAGAACTTCGCCCTGCTTGCGACATCCTCGGATTCGCCCCACAGGCCGAGTTCGTAGAACTGCACCTCGTGGGCGGCGCCGACGAGCAGCGTCAGCCGAACCGGGTCGAGCTCTCGGCTGGCCCGTTCCTCTACGGCCTGCTCGAAGAGGCGCTCCGTGTCGCCCCGCACCGACTCGCCGAGACGCTCTTCGAGCGTCGACAGCATCCTCGAGTAGGCAGGTGCTCGAACCGAGAAATCCTCCGCCTCGGCCCACCGGTCTGTGAACGCGTCACGGGCAGCCTCGACACGCTCCGCTTCCGCCTCAGCCTCGAGCGTCGTCACGACCGACCCCGCGACGGCCGCGAGCCCGACAATGGATTCGGCGCCGACCAGAAGCGTCGTGAACGGTGCCGCCGAATCGACCGACCGAACCTCGAGGACACTCTCGTCCATCACGGCAGCGGTTTTCGATGCGACGACGAACGCGTTCCGAACCTCTCGAGCCGTCCGCTCGTCGACGAGCAATCTGACATCAGCGTCGGGCGCCGTCGACTCCAGCACCGAAACGATGGCCGCGACATCGTCGAGCGCCGAAGCGGTGAGGTACGCGTCATCCGAAAGCTGTGTGAGGAGTTCCGAAACCGCCTCCTCGCGTGCCGATATATTGTCCCTGCCGTCCATAGAGAAAAATCAGGCTGATCCGAAATAAAGCCGATGGCCACGCCTCGACGCCGAATACTCGTCTCAGGCCGAGTCGATATCCGAGGCGACCAAAACTTTGTTTTCCGTGGGGGGGCGTCAAATCATAAGGTTCAGGCACAACGGACGCGTACGGGTCGCATCACGCCTTACGAAACGGTGCTGGCGGCGGCTTCGGACACGACACGCGACCCAGGAACCCCCATATCAGATGACCGAAACTGACATCGACAACGTCGTCCTCGTGACGGTCGATTCGCTTCGAGCGGACGCGACCGGCCCCTACGACGACGCACGCCACACGCCCGTCCTGGACGGCCTCGCCGACAGTGGCACAGTCTTCGAACACGCCTTCGCGACGGGCAACTGGACGCCCTTCTCGTTCCCGGGCATCCTCGCCTCGCGGCCAGCGTTCGCCGACAACGGCACCATCGGCGTCGAGGAATCGCAGACGCTCGCCGAGACGCTTTCCTCGGCCGGCATCGAGACGGGCGGGTTCAACGCGGCCAACAGCTTCCTGACGACCCACTGGGGGTACGACGACGGGTTCAACGCTTTCGGATCGTTCGTCGCCGAGGTCGGTTCGACCATCTACAGTCGCTATCTCGCAGCCCATCCGACCGTCGAAGGGTGGATTCAACTCGCCACCTCCCCGTTCAGGCGGCTTTCGGCGAAACTCCGCGGCAACACCGACGAACTCCCCTTCCTCGACACCTCGCGGATGCTCGACGTCGAACGGAACGCCCAGTCGTTCATCGAAGACACCGACGAGCCGTTCTTCCTGTGGGTGCATTTCATGGACGCCCACACGCCGTACGTCCCCGCGCCACGATACGTCCGCGAAGTCTCGGAGTCACGACTCGGCACCCACCGGATGCTTTTGGCCCACACCCGTACCGGCCTCGGTCTGGAGGTCAACGACCGGACGCTCGAGGACTTGCGAACGCTGTATCAGGGCGCGGTTCGGCAGATCGACGCCAGCATCGGTCGGCTGCTCGAAACCATCGAAACAGCCGGCGTCGACGACGAAACCGCCGTCATCGTCGCTGGCGACCACGGCGAGGAGTTCCAAGACCATGGCCACCTCGCCCACTATCCGAAACTCTACGACGAACTCATCCACGTCCCGCTCATCGTGGACGTGCCGGGCGCCGACTCTCAGCGTATCGAGTCCGCCGTCGGGCTCGATGCCCTCCCGCCGACGGTGTGTGACCTCTTCGGCATCGATGGCGACGAGACGTGGGCGGGCGACAGCCTCGCCTCTGCGGTCATGGATGGGGAGGCACCGCCCGATGACCCGGTCATCTCCGTGGCCGTCCGCGGCGACCGCGTCACGAGCCAGCCTATCCCCAGAGAGCTTGACGACGGCGACCTGCTCGTCAGCGCGCGCTCGACCGAGTGGACGTACATCCGAAACATCGAAACGGGCGAGGATGAACTCTACCACCGACCGAGCGACCCCGACCAGCAGGACGACCGCTCCGACGACGAGCACGACGGTGCGGTGGCACTGGCACGCGAACGGCTCCGCCCGTTGGCCATCGCCCACGGTGAATCGCTGTCAAGCGAGGGACAACCCGACGACCGCGAGGTCGATTCGGACATCGAACGACGCCTCTCCGCACTCGGCTACAAATAGATGGTACGACGGCAGCTCCGCCTGCTCGTCGAAGGGCCCGCCGCGATTCGGCTTCGGCGATTCATCGTGGTCGGCGCCGTCGCCGCCGGCATCCAGATCGTGCTCCTGTGGCTGCTGGTCGAACAGGGCGGGCTCGATTATCTCATCGCTGCCGTCTTCGCCATCGAGACGACCATCATCTTCCAGTACATCCTGAACAACGCCTGGACGTTCCACGCGAGCCGCAAGACGGGGCAGAGAGCGTATCTGTACGGCCTGTTCAAGACGAACCTCGTTCGCGGCACCGCCATCCCGATTCAGCTGGTGGTGCTGTACGGGCTCGTCAGCGGCACTACACTCCACTATATCATCGCGAACGCCGCTGGCATCGTCATCAGCGGCGTTTATCGCTACGTCCTCGATTCCCGGTGGACGTGGCGATAGGGTCAGAATCGCAGATGTGACGTCGAATCCGGCGCGTCGTCATCGCCCGAGGGGAGGCGACAGCGACATACCGGTCACGCCGACCCGTCGGTCAGCGAGAACGTCATCGGAAGACGACCAAAACAAAGGTAAACGGCGGTTACAGCGTCCCGTTCGTCACGGTATCGATGATGCCACCGTCGTCATTCGGGGTATCGATGATGCCACCGTCGTCATCCGAGGGGAACACTGGTGTCGGGGTCGGGGTCGCTGTCGGCGCCGGTGTCGGCTCCGGTGTCGAGGTCGCTGTCGGCGCCGGCGTCGAGGTCGCCGTCGACCTGTCCGATGATGACCCGCTCGTGGAATCCGACGTCGGTTCGGGCGTTGCTGTCGCGGTCGGGGTCGCGGTTGCTGTCGGTGTGGCCGTTGCCGTCGCGGTTGCTGTCGCGGTCGATGCCTGCGTCGGCGTCTGTGTCGCGGTGTCGTTCCCGGCGGCAGCGGCCGATTCGGGGGTCGCCGTGCTCGTAGCGTCGCCGACGGAGTCGACGCCCATAGGGATGGGCATCGCCGCCGCGAAGAAGCTGATCAGGACGAGCATCACGACGACGCCGACGACTGTTGCCGTCGTTCGCTGGTACAGCGCGTACCGGCTCGGCGAGCCGCTGGTCGGTTCGTCGTCCTCGTCGTCGACTGTCGCCCCGGCCGTGAGCGTCGATTCGGTGGGCTGTGAGGAGCCGCGACCGAACGTCGAGTCGTCGGCGCTCGCGCCCATGTGTTGCATCCGCTCGTCCGTCCGGCGCTTGGTGTCGGCCTTCTCGTCGGCTTCGTCGGCCGCGTCCGGTTCGTCGTCGGGCGCGTCTGTCGGCTCGTCGGCGGTGGCCTCGGTATCGGCGCCGTCCACCGGTGCCTCAGTGTCGGCGTCCGCATCGACCTCGCCGTTGATGACCGACGAGACGAGCGATGCGGGGTCGTCGTCCGTCTCGGCATCCTCGCTCGGAGCGGTGAGGTCGGTGTCTTTGACCGCCTCCGCAACCTCGCTGTCACTGGCTTCGGCAGCCGAGTCGTTGGTGGCACTGACCGCTTCCGCAACGTCGGTATCGCTGGCTTCGGTTGCCGGCTCGAACTCCGACGGCTCGCTCTCTTCCTGAGCATCGGGTTCCGCCGACTCCCCGTCGTCGCGGTCACTGACGTACTCGAATGGGTCGTCCGGATCGCTTGCTGTGGCCGTCGTGGAGGCTGCTGCGGTCTCCTCGGTATCCTTGCTAGCCCCCTCGCTGGCCTCCTCGCTGGCCGCTCCATCGGCTTCGGCAGCCGCGTCCGGAGCATGCCCGAGGTCGGCTGCGGTCACGCGGTCGTCGAAAAGCGACGTCAACACGCTCAGCACCTGCTCTTCGTGGGCCGCAGGTGTGATGTGGAAGTGACCGCGAGCGCCGGCGTGCTCGAACTTCGAGGTGATCTCGTTGAGGAACTGGAAGACGCGGTTGGAGTCGACGTACTGGAGGAGCGCGGTGACCGATTCGAAGCAAACGACGGTTCGCTTGCCGTCGCCGCTCCAGTTGGAGAGGAGCTCCGAGATGGCGATGCCGACGCCGGTGAGGTCGCTGGGGTCGGAGATGCGGCGCACCGCCGGCCCGCCGTTGGAGCCGACTCGCTCGCCGCCACCGGAGCCACCCATCTCGACGCTCACGATGCCGATGTTCGCCGGCGGCGCCTCGGCATGGCGCTTCCAGGCGTCGAGCCGCTCGCGGGCGGATTTGGTGAACGTAACGAAGAGGACGTCCACCGCCTCGGGGTCGTCGACGCCGAGGCGGTTCATACAGGCCGCTTCATCGCAGTCGGCGTGCTCGCCGGTCTGGAAGAGCACGTTCTCCGGCCCTGGTGTTGGTTTGTCCATACGTATTCACCCGTGGAACCGGCTGGCTGTTGGCCAGCACGCCCCCTAATTACCCGAGAGTTGTCAGTCCATCATATAGTAGCTGTACCATATTTCGGGCCCCGAAACGACCGAAAGATAATTACGCGTGCGCGGGTCGAACGCTGGCAAAATCGAGGGGTTCGTGGCTCAAAACGCAGCCGGATTCAGCCGACTGCGCTCGGTTCAGACGGGTCGGTCGGTGCTCGTGGCTCAGAGTTCACCGATTGGGTCGGCGGCGCCGTCGAAGTACCGCTCCGCGACGTGCTCTGCGGTGCGGAGGGCAAGCGCCTGTCCGGAATGCGTCGGGTTCGCGCCGCCGACGCCGTTCGGCAGCGCCGAGTGGTCGGCGACGAACAGCCGGTCGACATCGTAGGCCTCACCGCCCGTATCGAGCACCTTGCCCATCGCCATCGAGGACTGCATATGCAGGAGGATGGGCGCGGCGTCGGTGCGGTGGATGTGCTCTGCGCCGGCTTCATCGAGCACCTCGGCGGCCCGTCGCGCGAGGGCGTCGCGCCGCGCGTCGTCGTCGGGATGGGCTTCCCACTCGACGAGCGGCACCGGGCCGTGTTCGTCCTCGGTCGCTTCGTCCACGGAGACGCCGTTTGCCTGCCGCGGCCGGTCGTCGGTGTGACAGATGAGCGTCAGCGTCCGGCGGTAATCGGCCATCTGCTCTTTGAGCTTCTGGCCCGCGAGCCGTCCCTTGGTGTCCCACGGCTCGCCAGCGGTGTCGCGGTCGAAATGCCAGTCGCCCTGCCCGGCCGCGTAGTGGGCCATCGCGGTGACGCCGGGCGCGAAGGTGTTGACGGCGATGCCGCCCTTTCCGGGGACGTCGAGGCGGGCGCCCGCGGCCTGCCCCTGGTGCGGTTCGATAGCGCGCTGGCCGATGAGGGCTTCGAGCGTGTCGGGGTCGAACGTGCCCGCGAGGAAGTCAAACCAGTGGGTGGTCAGTCCCTTGCCGACCCAGCCGTTATCCGGGAGGTCGCTGTTGAGCCACAGCCGCGGCGTCTCGATACAGCCGGCGGCGAGGACGACCGTATCGGCGTGAATCCGTTCGGACGTTCCGGCCCACGTATCGCGGAACTCGATCCCGGTAGCCTCGATGGAGCCGGGGCCGCCTTCGGTCAGAATCTCCGTCGCGAAGGCGTTCGGCCGGATTTCGACGTGGCCGGTGTCGAACGCCCGTGGGACGAGCGAGACGTTCGAGGAGCGTTTGGCACGCTCCCGGAACGGCGCCTCGCGGGGCTGTGGCCCGCCCTGGTGTTCGTGCATCGCGAGCGTGTCGCCCTCGTAGTCCGGATAGCGATACTCGTCGTCGTCGGCTTCCTCGCCGCCGTCGCGCATCAGCCGCTCGTCGGGCTGGGTGATGGCGTTCGGGAACGGCCGGTACCCCTCTTCGACGACGTTGTAGCCGTCGTTGAGGCCGTAGCCGGCGCGGCGGGCGCCCTCGAAGAACGCCTCGCCTTTCGGCGTCGTCGGCGCCGGCCTGATGGGGTGGGCCGCCTCCAGATGCTGGTAATACGGCACCAGCGCCTCGTAGTCGATGGGCCAGTGGGGCTGGTCGTTGACGGCCGTCACGAACGCCCGTGGGTGGTTCGCGTAGTAATGCTGGGTCGTCCCGCCGACGCCGGAGAGCTGGGCAACGAGCGCCTGCTGGGGAACCGTGCGCTGCCACGGCGGCCGCTCGGAATCGGCCGGCCCCCACCGGAGTTTGCCGGTGACGGGATCGTTCATGTCGCCCTCCTTCGAGGTGAACTGCTCGTCGTACAGGTCGCCGGAGAGGTCGGCGGGAGCAGCCGAAATATCGCCGCCCGGTGCCTCGTTCGGCGCCGGCCACTCCTCGTTGCCGTAGAAGGGGCCGGCCTCCAGAATCGTCACATCGATGCCGAGTTGGCCGAGTCGCCAGGCCAGCGCCGGGCCGTCACCACCCGCACCAACCACGACGACGTCAGTTTCGCGTTCGCGCATCAGTAGTCGTTCTCCTCGAATTCGTCTACTTCGTAGCCTATCCCGACCGCGTAGCCGTCCGCCGGGCCCGGATACTCAGCCTGCTTCCAGCCGAGCGACCGTTCTTCGTCCTCCTCGGCGGTCACCTCGGAGTAGTAGGTGAACTCGATGAGAATCGGCATCGAGCTCGCGAGGAACTGGATTGCGGCGAGGCTGGTGGCGTCGAAGCGGTCGGCTGCCCGTGCGAAGACGCCCTCGTCTTCGAGCAGGCGGAGTGCGCGCAGCCGGTCTTCCTGCGACAGTCGCGAGAAGACGCCGCGGGAGAACTCCTCGTCGGGCGTGTTGAGGCCGTCAGCGGCGCGCCGTCGGACGAGCAGCTCCGTGGCGGCGATGTCCAGAAGCGTCGCGACGGCGGGGGCAAGCGGCACCGCATCGCCGGCCAGCGACGCCGCGCCGTGCGTTTCGAGGAAGTTGTTCACGCGCTCGATGACCGCCTCCTCCAGGTCGACGTCGAGGGCGCCGGGGACGTGTTCCTCGCCGCGGTCGGCCAACGCCGGCGTCTCCGGAACGATGGCGTCGACCAGTGCGGCGAACGTGCCGTGCGTGTGGCTCACTGGCGAGTCACCTCTTCCATGCGTGAGATTGCCATACGACTGCCTCCGGCGGAACTCCCGTCAACTTTGGGCCGTCTATCACGGACGACGGGGATCTCCGGAACTTACCGGAATGTGATACGTTCCGATAGCTGGCCCGGCCCAGTGCAACGTGGTGGATATAAAACGGCTGATGCATCGCCTAAATCCTCGGATTTGGCCATAACCTCTCATTTCAGAGTCTGTGTCAGTGCATACAATTTAAAATCAATTCTAATGACTTGTCTTAAATATTAAGGTATTTTTATTTACCGAGCCGTCTTACGCAAGACTGTCATGTCCGGAGACAACAACGCAGTCTCGAACTTCCTCGCAGAGCACCCGAAAATGACCGGCGTCCTGTTTACGATGATGCTGCTGCTGACGCAGGCAGGTTCGGTGGCGGCGAACGGCACCGCTACTGCGGGGCCGTAATCAGAAACAACGGTTGATTCGACTGGGATTAAATCGGCTCGTAATATTTACAGCCGTCATCCAAAGACAGGAATCTTCGGCTAGTCGGCTTTACTGGAGTGATTCAATCGAGTAGCTCCACTGGAGAGGAATAAACCGACTTCAGGCGTAGGGTCGTAGCTGTTCTCGAAGCTCTTGAACGGTTATTTCATCCGACCAGTAGAGGTTTCCTGCCCCGACGATAGGGAAGGTCGAAAGTTCAAAGAAGTCCTTAAGTCCGGGCTCATCTACAATAAACGTGTCAACCTCACCGGGTACCACGTAGTGGCAGTCACACCCTTCGAGTAGTGGGTGATACATCGCTCCAACGTCGTAGTTCCAGCTTGAGAACATCTCTACGTTTATATCGAACCGACCGTCTCCGCGAATTCTCACTCTGGCAATGTTTGGGACGGGTATATTCGACTGCGCTAATGTTGCGTTCGAGTCGCCGACGACAGCATAGCTGGAACCAGTAAACATCGTCTCTCGAATCAATCCGGTGGCGCTCCCGATGGGGAATCCGTAGTTTAGCAGGCGGGCGACGTTCTTTCCGATTTTTGTCGCAACCGAACTGATGACGTTTTCGAGGGTCACCACGCCCGCGATGGCTCCTTGGTCGACCAGCCGCTGGCCTTGCTCGTAGGACGCACAAGCGTTCAACACGAAGGTATCGGCGCCGACGCTGCCGAGTTGGTTTGCGTCCAGATATCCGTCCGAGCAGTTGAACCCCTCCGGTTCGACGTGACCGATGTAGTGGATAAAGTCGGTCTCGCGTTCGAACACGTTGGCGAGTTCGGACTGGGAAAGGCCCTGGTGGACATCGATGTCGAAATCGAGGTGTTCTCGCTTTCCGTAGATATCCGAGACGCTGGCCTCGTCGAACATCTCCTCGTCGTTGACGACGACGTCGATGCTGATGCGGGAGTTGCCTTCGGCGTGTTTCTCCAGCCGCTGTAGATACGATGTCGTGCTCGCCTTCGCGGCTCCGACGGCGAAGCCGTCGCCGACCCACGCCTGTGCCATACTGTCGGCATCCGGGAGGTGGATGACTCGTTCTCTGCTCGCGTTCTCCGAGGTCGAGTCAGGAGTAGACGACGACCGGGTGAGGACGTCACTCCCGACGTTCGACGTGCCGCCAGGAGTTCCCGCGTTGAAGACGTTCTCCGATGCTGCTTCCTTGGTCGACGCGGCGATGACCTCATCAGAGGGGCACCGGACGACGGCAAGGTCGCGTGCGAGGAACGGCATAATCGTCGCCCTGTCGGAGTCGTCTTCGACATCCGCGGTGAGGCGCCAACCCGGTCGCCCGATACGCCCGGCGAGGGTTTCGAAAGATTTGTCGAGGTCGAGATACGTTTGAACGCGTTCGGTCAGCGGCGCGTCGTACAGCCCTTCAATGTCGAGCGGGATTCCGGCGGCTTCGACGCGTCGACGGGCATCCAGTTCCACGTCGTAGAACCCTTCAGTCCGCACCGCACAGTCGAAGAGGAAGGTAAACTGGAGGATGTCGCGGACGTGCTGTTCGAACGCCTCGCGTTTGCTGTCGGCCTCGTAGCCGCCTGCCATCCCGAGCGGATAGCGTCGGTTGCCGACGTGGAGTGTGGGTGCTCCGGGCTCTACGGTCGCGCCGAGCCAGTAGGCGAGCGGGACGGCCGGGTAGAGCCACCCCTGTTCGGCGGGGATAGTGAGGCCGATTCCGTTATCCGGTGGTGGTGTGAGCCCGTCGGGTATCGCGGGCTCGTCGCCGAGTTCGAGGAGCGGTGGGTGCCCGCGGAGGGACGGCCACGTGCGCTCGGGTGACCACGTCTTCATGGCGTTGCCGAAGAGCGAGACGGCACGCATGAGGTCGGTGGGGTCGCTCGTAGTCGTGAGTGTCCGTGCGGGCTGGGAGTGTAGCGATCGGGCTCCCAGCCGGATCATGGTGTCGGCGTCGAACAGGAGGTCGACTGTGTCGTCCTTTGGAGTGAATCGGATGCTGGTATTCTCAGCGCGTGCGTAAACCTTCATTCCCATTCCCGCGAGTTCGAGCAGGTAGTCGTCACACGGGACTGTGGTCGGGGCGTCGTTCGGGTCGAATTTGTCGATAGTATTCCCATCGAGATCACGAATCCAGACCGCCAGCAGAAACGGCGTCCGAATCCGCGAGACCGTCATTTCGGTCGCGCTATCGACGGGGTAGACGAACCCCTGGGTCGGTGCGGGCGTGGGGTCGACCGACTGGTCGGTGTAGAGAATCGCCTGGACGTCTTCGACGGGGTCGCGGATGTGAACGCCCCTCTGGCCGATGAGCGATTCGAATCGGGGAACGACCGTGTCGCTCATCGGCCCCCTCCGATTCGAACGCGGCGTGATTCGGCATCCGTTGGCCGGTCGAGGGGGCCGACAGTCAGCGAGTGCTCGCCCCTGGCAAACGACTTCGGACGAAAGGACGAGCGTGTCGCGACGACCGACGAACCAGTCATGGATTGACAGTTCCGTGCTATCTCATTAAAAAGATTGCGAGCGTTTCGGCGACGTGACGTTTAGGAGTACAAAACAGTGGCGTGTTTTATTATCCCTGAACGCGGAGACAACCAACATGGATGAGGAGTGCTGTATCAACTGTGGGGCCGACGACGCCGATACCTACGAGTTGCTGGTTCGAAACACGAATCACGACGAGGTACCGCTGTGTGATGGCTGCTACGAGGCGATTCAGCAGGAACTGGCCGCCGGCGAGCGGCCGTAACGCGCGGCCGCCGCGCCGTGTCGGCCGTAACGCGCGGCCGCCGCGCCGTGTCGGCCGTAACGCGCGGCCGCCGCGCCGTGTCGGCCGGATGACCTAACCATGGACGATTCGATTCAGGTATTACACGTCGACGACGACGACGCCTTCCGAGACTTGGCGGCGGAATTTCTGGAGCGGGCCGACGAGTCGATAACCGTTCTCAGCGAGTCGGATCCAACGGCGGTTCCGGCGTACATCGAGGCCGAACACGTCGATTGTATCGTCAGCGACTTCGATATGCCCGAATGTGACGGGCTGGAACTCTGCGAGGGGATACGTCGCGACTACCCCGAATTCCCGTTCGTCCTGTTTACCAACCGAACGGGCGAGGAAATCGTCGAGCGGGCGATGTCCGCGGGTGCGACCGACTACATCCCCAAGGAGACGGGCACCCACCACTACAAACTGCTCGCAAACCGCATCACGCTCGCCGTGACGCGGTATCAGGCGCTTAGCCACCTCGGCGAAATCGACGAATTGCCGGGCGGGCGGGCGGCCTCCGAGACGCCGCTGGACGGTTAGGCTTCGGTGTCGAGTGACGACATCGCCGCGCCAGCACCGGCGGCGACGAGCGTCCCGACGGCACACATGAGCAAACCGGGTGTGAACGAACCCGTAAGCTCCCGAAGCGAGCCGATGATGACCGGACCCAGGAAGCCGCCGATTTCGCCAACTGCGAAGACGATGCCGACCGCAGTGCCGGTCAGTTCGGGCCCGATGCCTTCCAGTTCGACCGGGATGGCCCTGATAAGGGGTGAGAGCCCGCCCATTCCGAAGCCGACGAGCATGACGGGCGCGACGAGCAGGAGGACGAGACCGGGTTCGGTCAGCAGGCCGAGGACGCCCGCGCAGGCGAGGCCGCCGCAGACGATTAGCGCCTCGCGGGTGCGGTCGAGTCGTTCTGCGAGGGCGGGAACTGAAAGGACGCCGATGACCTGCCCGACGACGAGGAGGCTGGTGACGCTGCCCGCGAGCTCCGGTGAGACGCCGCGCGTTTCGAGGATGGTGACGAGCCACCCCTGCACGCCGTGGAGAACGAGCAGGTACATCGTCCCGAGGACGACGAGCAATCGGAGGTCACGGTGGCCGAGGACGGCGCGGAGGTCATCAGTCAGCGACGCGAGCGTGAGCGCCTCGTCGGTGTCGGTTTCGTGGCTGCCGGGGGGAACGTACCACGCGGCGGCTGCCCAGACGGCCGCGACGACGAGCGTTCCGAGTCCGCTCGCGAGAAAGAGGGGGCGCCACCCACCGAGTGCCGGGCCGATGATGGGTCGGCCGAGCGCGAACGCCGCGGCGCTGCCGGCGTACGAACAGACCAGATACACGGACGCCGCCCGCCCCGCACGTTCGGCGGGGTACAGTTCCGAGGCGAGTTTCGGCATGCCGAAGGTGATGCCCGTCGCGCCGATGCCCATCACGAGCGTCAGCGCCAGCATCGAGGGGAAGGTGGCGGTGACCGACCGACCCACCTGCCCGAGGCCGGCGAAGGCGATGCCGGCACCGATGCCCGTCCGGGCGCCGAGGCGGTCGACGATGAGGCCGCTCACCAGTCCAATTGGAATGTAGGTGAGCGGCACCGCACCCGCCAAAATTCCCGCCTGCGTGCCCGTCAGGCCTAACTCCTCGATGATCGGCTGGAGGTACGCAGGCAGTGCGAACCAGACGAACAGCAACGCACCGTAGCCGAGCCCGCCCAGCACCAACAACGCCGCCGTCTCGACGGATGACGGCACCTCATCGCTCATGGTTCGACGTAGCGGCGCGCGGCCGGAAGAATCCGACGGCTTCGAGCCGGCGGCTCAGAGTTCGATGGCTTCGCAGTCCTCGGGTATCGTCACGCCGTCGACGGCCTCGCGCAACTCCGCCCGCGTGAGCAGGCAGTGGGTGGGCGTATTAACCGCTCCCGTTCCGGCAGGCCACTCCGGCGCTGGCCGTCACGAACGGCGACGGCGCGTCGCCATCGAGAACCGACCGGAGGGCGGGTCGACGGTGACGCTCGAACTCTCGACCGAGGAGTCTGAACCGGCCGACAGTTGAACGCTCGTTCCGAGAAGGAAGATTTACCGCCGGTGAACAACTGATGCCGTTGATGGCGAATCTCGTTACTGATATCGAAGAGACAGTCGCGGCGTCGCCGGACGCCACGGCCATCGGATACGACGGACAGAAGATCACCTACGAGGAGTTCTGGATCCAGACCGGGCAGTTCGCGCAGGCGCTTGCCGACGCCGGCGTCGAGCCCGGCGACCGCGTGGGCGTCTATCTGCCGAACCTCCCGCAGTACGTGATTGCCTTCCACGGCATCCTGCGGGCCGGCGGTATCGTCGTCCCGATGAATCCCCAGTACAAATCCCGTGAGATCAAGCATCTGCTCGGCGACAGCAGCGCCGTCGCCGTCGTCACGCTCGCCGATCTCGTCCCGCAGGTGCAGGAGGTGCAGGACGACACCGATGTCCACACGATCATCAGCGTCGGCGGCGACGCCGAGGGCGCAACCGAGTTCGGCGCCTTCCTCGCCGACGACACGCTCGAACCGGTCGACCGCGACGACGATGACGTGGCCTGTCAGCCCTACACCTCGGGGACGACGGGCACGCCGAAGGGCGTGCTCCTGACGCACCGGAATCTCGCCTTCGAGGCGCGGGCCTCCCCCGCGGTTCACGACGGCATCCGCGCCGACGACAAGATGCTCGGCGTCCTGCCGCTGTTCCACATCTACGGCATGACGGTCACGATGCTGGCGACCCTCTACGAGGGCGGCAGCTTCTGGCCGATGGCCGAGTGGGACGCGTCGGCAGCCCTCGAACTTATCGAAAGCGAGGAGCTCACCATCGTCCACGGCGTCCCCGCGATGTACAACGACGTGGTGAACCACCCCGACGCCGACGACTACGACCTCGGCACCGTCCGGTTCGCCAACGCCGGCGGCTCCAGTCTCCCGCTTGAGGTCATGCGGCGTTTCGAGGAGCTGTTCGAGCCGCGACTGCTGGAAGGGTACGGCCTCACCGAGACGGCGCCGGTCACCCACGCCAACCGCCCCGACGACCGCCGCCCCGGCTCCATCGGGAAGCCGCTCCCCGGCGTCGAATCGAAGGTCGTCGACCACAACTTCGAGGAGGTCGCCCCCGTCCCAGAGGGGCCGGTCGACGACGAAACCGAACTCGACGAAGTCGTCGGCGAAATCGTCATCTCCGGGCCGAACGTGATGAAGCAGTACTACAACCGTCCCGAAGCCAACCAGGAGGCGTTCACCGACGAGGAGGACGGCGAGGCGCAAGACGGCACCCGGTGGTTCCACACCGGCGACCTCGGCTACTACGACGAGGACGGCTTCTTCTACATCGTCGACCGCGAGAAGCACATGATCGTCAGCGGCGGGTACAACATCTATCCCCGCGAGGTCGAGGAGTTGCTCTTCGAACACCCCGACGTGGCCGACGCCGCTGTCGTCGGCGTCCCCGACGAGCGCCGCGGCGAGACCGTTACCGCGTTCGTCGTCAAACAGCCCGACTCGGACGTGACCGCCGAGGGACTCAAGCAGTACTGTCTCGACAACCTCGCCGAGTACAAACACCCCCGCGAGGTCAACTTCGTCGACGAACTGCCGCGGACGACGACCGGCAAAGTCCAGAAGTTCGAACTCGAGGATTTCGAGTAAGGACATCCCGGTCACCCTTCATTCCCGCAACCGGACGGATACGCCCGCATAGCCGCAGTTTTCACACGACAGCGTCGTTCGCCCGCCGAGCGAGTACGCCGACAGCGTCGCGCCACACCGAGGACAGGGGTCGCCCGGCGCCGCGCGGGCGTTCGTGACGCCGGCGACGACGAGCCGGACGCGGACGCCATCGCCGAGCTCTGGGGCGACCGCGCCGCCCCAGATGACGTGGGCATCGGGGCCGACGCGACCCCGGACGGCCGTGACCGCGTCGCTGACGTCCTCGACGCTCATCGCCGGGCCGCCGACGAGGTCGACGAGGACGCCGCTTGCGGGGTCAGTTTCGACGCCCGCCGGGAGCGAGGTGAACGCTTCCGCGACCGCATCGGCCGGCGAGCCGCGGTCGCTCGTGCCGACGCCGAGGGCCGCGAGGTCGACATCAGCGAGGACGGTTCGGGCGTCTGCGAGGTCGAGATTGACGAAGCCGGGGTCACGAACGACGGAGACGAACGTAGCAACGGCGTCGGTCAGCGACTCGGTATCGGTACTCGGCGTGAGGACGACCGCATCCACCAGCCCACCGAGTGTTTCGAGCAGTTCCCGCTCATCGGGCGTTGGCCGGGCCGGCAGCGAAACGACCGCGATACTGAGCGGGACGGCAGGAACCTCCTCGGAATCGGGGAGCGAAGAATCTGGTGCCGACCCATCGACCGCGAGGACGACGGCGTCGGGGTCGGCCGCCTCGTCGGTGGCCGGCACCGGCCGGTCGGACACGCGGTCGACGGCCACAGCGCCCGTCGGGCCGGCGCCGACGACCAGCACCGACTCGCCGAGCGACTCGGCGGCGAGTCGGAGTTCCTCGTCGGTCGTCATCAGCCCTCAGTTCGGGTTCCGATGGTATCACCGTTCGGGCGAGTTCAACGACTCATACTGCCGGACGTAACTAATTGAACTGTAGAGCTGCTCAACCGACCTGTACTGGGGCAGAGAGGACATTTACTCAAACATGACTTTACGAACTTACGTCCGGCAGTATCAGTGGTCGTCGTCGTGGGGGTTCATCGTCGTGCCGTACTGTTCGGCGTGGTCGGTGTAGTCGATGAACCGGGGCGCGTCGGGGTCGAACGGCCGTTCGAGCGATTCGAAGGCCTTCTTCTTGTCCCAACTCTGGAGGCCGCCGATGGCGCTTCGGTCTTCGAGGTCGTGATACTCCAGTTCCGGTTCGACCAGCTCCCAGGCGTTCAGGCCCTGTTCGGTGCGGACAATGACGCTCGAGAACTCGTCGCTCGAGCCGACGGAACCCACCGTCAGGTCGGCGGCGTAGCCCGTGAAGTCAGCACACTCGTCGCAGCCTTTCAGTGCGGCGTCGTGGAAGTTCTCGATGTCCTCCTCGATGATGAGGTCGCCGTCGTGGTCGTACACCAGCATCTGTCCGTGGAGGACATCCATCTTCCCGATGTCCTCCGGCGGAATGCCGCGCTTTTCCTCCAGTTGCTCGCCCATCAACCGCCGGTAGTTGAAGTTCTTCGTGCACATCAGTGCAATCGTGTAATCGATGGCGCGAACGCCGGCTTCCTGGGCGCCGTACTCCCACTCGAAATCCTGGAGGGCGCGGATGCCCTCGATTTCACACGGCGTGCCGACGAGCGCAAGCGAGAGGTCGGTCGGGTCTTTGTCCGGGAGTTTCGCCTCCCACTGGTCGATATCGAGGTTGCCGAGGGCGAGCGTCTGATTGTAGAAACTGCCCGCGTTGGCGACGAGTTCCTCCTCTGTGGTCGCGAGGAACGACTCGGCTTTCCAGGCTTCCTCGTCGCTCTCGGTGGCGATGAGCGCGCCGTCGATCTCGCCCGTTTCGAGGAGTTTCGCGAGGACAGCCGTGACGACGCCGCCGTCCTGGGCGTTGCGCTGCCAGGCCTCGCCGACCTTCGCGGAGAACTCCGTGATTGGGTCGCCGGCGCCCGTGACGTTGTCCTCGCCGCCCGTAATCTTCCACTGTCGCTCGTAGCGCAGGCCGCCACGCGGGCAGAAATCCCAGCACAGCGAGCAGCCGGTACACATCTTCACCAGTTCGGGCAAATCGTCGTCGCCGATGCCGATGGAGTCCGAGGGGCAGGCGGCGACGCAGGTGCCACACTGGATACAGCGGCCGTCGTCGATGACCGCCTCGTCCAGTTCCATGAACCACGTCTTGTCGTCCGGCGTGTCGATATCGTTCATCTCCTCGCGAATCGAGTAGCCCGGCGTGTCGAGGTCGACGCTCTCGGGAACGCCGACGCGTTCGTCCGGAGCGCCGTTCTCGACGTCCTGGCTGACGCCCTCCGCGGGTGCGGTGAACTCGAGGCCGCCGAGGTTCCCCTCGCTGTCGACGTTCTTCGGCGTCGCGCCACCGTCGGAGCAGAGCTCCGACGGGCCCACGCTCGCTTCGCTCGCGTGGACGCCGTCGGCGGCCGCTCCGATTCCACAGCCACAGGCGCTTCCGCATCCACAGCCCTCGCTGTCGCGCTCATCGGCCCGATAGTACCGAATCGGCTTGCCGTCAGAGCGGCTCGGTTCGGAGCTATCGCTGCTGACCGAGGGCACGGTCGTTCCGTCGTTTTCGTCGACTGCTGGAACGCCCGGTAGGGGGTCGTCCGTATCGTCAAGTAGCTCCGGTGCGGCGTCGGCGGGGGCTTGCGAGGGTTCGCTGCGGTGGTTCTCACTTTGCTCACGGGTCACTTCGTTCCCCGTTCGCGATTCGTCCGAGGGTTCGCTTCGCTCACCCTCGCTAGTCATCACTGGCCACCTCCTCTTCCGGGACGCCGCCGGAAACGTTCGCGTCGGCTTCCTGCATCACGGTTCGGAGCCGGTCGTTGTCGACGCGACGGCACCACTCGTAGAAGCGCTCGTCGTCCTCGCGTTCGTCGGAGTAGGCCGCAAAGAGTTGTTCGAGCGCCGGAATCACGGCGTCTGCGGGCACCGCGTGTTCGACCCAATCCAGGAACTCGTTGTCGGCGCCGAGCGAGCCACCGAGGCCGAAATCCATCCCCTCGACCAGCGCGGTTCCCTCCTCGTTCTGGGCGTGCTCGGGGTCTCGCGGCTCGGTTCCCTCACCGCTCGACCGTTCCGAGACGCTCCGCGCCTCGCGATCCTCCACGGCGACCGTCTCGCCGCGGAAGCCGATATCCGCGATTTGCGGTTGGGCGCACGACGCCGAGCAGCCGGACATGTGCATCCGGACGACGTCGAGATCGTCGGGCGTGTCGATGCGGTCGTCGAGCGCCGTCGCCCACCGGCGGACGCGGTTCTTCGTCTCGATGATGCCGTAGTTGCAGAACTCCGAGCCGGTACAGCCGACGGCGCCCCGAGAGAAGGGGCCGGGGTCGGGCTGGTACTGTTCGGCGAACGGTTCCGCGAGCAGGTCGGCGATGTTCTCCTCGGGAACGTGCGTGATGAGGAAGTTCTGGTCGGTCGCGAGGCGAATCGAGGCCTCGTCGGTGCCGTATCGGTTGGCGGCGCGGGCGGCCGCGGCGAACTCGTCGCCACCCATCCGGCCCGCGATGACGTTGAACCCGATGTACTTCAGGCCGTCCTGCTTCTGGTCATGGACGCCGACGTGGTCGCCGGTGTACCCCTCCGTCAGGTCGACACCGCGCTCCCGGAGGTCGACCGTACAGCGGTCGCGAACGGCCGCCTCGAAGTTGTCGGCGCCCATCTGCTCGACGAGATAGCGCATCCGGCAGACGCCGCGGTTGTTGCGGTCGCCCAGTTCCTTGAACGTCTGTGCGACGGCGCGACAGAACTCCACGGCGTCTTCGGGCTGGATGAATACGTCGAGATTCGAGGCCATGCGCGGGCCGTCGGAGAGGCCGCCGCCGACGCGGGCGTGGAAGCCGTAGTAATCCTCGCCACCGTCGGACGAGTCCGACGAGCCTCCGGCTTCGCCGGAGACATCGATTCGCTTGCGGGCAGGGACGAGGCCAACGTCGTTGATCTGTGATTGAGCGCAGTCCTCCCGACAGCCCGTGATGGTCATCTTGAACTTCCGCGGGAGGTTCGCATACTCGCGGTTCTCGGTGAAGAAGTCGGAGACGGCGTCGATGACGGGCTGGGCGTCGAAGCACTCGTGGTCGTCGATGCCGGCCGTCGGACAGCCGAGGACGTTCCGCGCGGAGTCGCCACAGCCCTGGATTGTCGTCAGCCCCACCTCGTCGTAGCGCGACCAGATTTCCGGGACATCCTCGACCTCGATCCAGTGTTTCTGGATGTCCTGTCGGGTCGTGATATCGAGGAAGGCGTCACCCCAGATGTCGTTCTGCTCGACGCCGCCGTACTCCTCGGGCGCGGTGGCGTACTCCTCGGCCACCTCGCCGATGACCTCGGCCTGCTCGGTCGTGAGATAACCGCCTGGCACCTTCGTCCGCATCATGAAGTAACCGCGCTGGCGGCCGTGGGCGTACATGCCAGCCCATTTGAGCCGCTCCCACTCGCCGTCGCCGGCCTCCGCCTCGATCTCGTCGAACGTCATCCCGGCCTCTGCGTACCGCTTTACGTCCTCGATGACGTCGAGGGGGTGTTTCTCCTGTTTCCACTGCTCGACTGTGTTCATGTGAAACTCACCCGTGTTACACTATATCCAGGGTTTCTCGAACCACATGTAATCGCGGCTCACGGCCAGTGGTGACACAGCCTCCCGAAAGAAGATATTCTTGCTTGTTTCGGTGACGAATATTGGAGGATTGACGAGCTACTCTGAGCTATAGAGAGCCGCTACTGCCGCTCTACGGCCATCTGTAGTGACAATCGTGCGTCGTGTGTCCGCATAGCACGAAGAGTCGCGTAATTCGGCTGCAATCTATCGAATCTGCGATACGAATTGGGTAGATATACCGGCAACAATCACTGCCTTTCAGTATCAGTCGGCGGGCCCGGCTTCCGGCCGGTACTCGCGGCTGATGGCCTTCCATTTGCCCGTCGTGAAGCGATAGTAGTTGAGCGCCGCCGGCACCGCCGTTTCGGCGATAAAGGCGAGATACAGACCGTGAAGAACCTCGGGGACAAGCCCCGAGGCTTCGCCGTTTTGACCGCACGCCCAAAAACGGGCCATGCCGTCGCAGGCGAATGTAATTCCTCTCGACCTCCCCGAGATGGGTCGGCTGGAATTAACACCCGAACGCTCGATGCGTCCGTGAGGGTCGGCGGCTCCACCCCGCCCGACGACACCCGTCGCACCACGCCGAAGACGCGGGTTTTGAGAGGTGTCGCATTTCCCCGCAACTGCCGGCAGTTGCTTCGGATTAAGGTCTTTAACCCACGTCGCAACTGTGTGTGCCGATATGGTGGGATTGGTAATAAGTGTACGGCCTTCACCCTCGGGGTCAAGCCCCGAGGCACTCGGCCTGCCCCGCCTGTAGATACCCAGCGGCGTCGTCGCGCCGAGATAGGTCAGCGGAATGGAACAGCCGAACATCCCGACCGCCTGGCTCAGGAACGGCCAGCGCGTGTCGCCGGAGGCATCGAGCGGGCCGGCAGCACCACCGGAAACACCCTGCAGGATGACCGCAAAGCTGGCCACCCGAACGAGGTCGGCGGCGATGGGGACGGACGGAGAGGCCGGGTCATCGACGAACAGCGTCACGATGGGGTCGGCGAAGGCGAAGACGAGCGCCGCAGCGACGAGGTAGACGGCGACCGAGAAACGGATGATTTCGCGGCCGTAGGCTTCGGCGGTTGCCTCGTCGCCGGTGCCGAGTTCCTGGCCGACGAGACTGGAGGAGGCCAGCCCGAAGCCCCAGCCGGGCGTGTTCATCAGCCCCCAGACGCGCCGGGCGATGACGAACGCCGAAACCACGTCCTGCCCGAAGATGTCGAGGATGGCGAACATCGGGAACTCCGCGACCGTCCACACGAGGTTCCGGCCCATCACCGGCAGGCCGATGGCGACGAGGTCGGAGACGGTGCCCGCATCGACGTAGTTGCCGACGGGGTCGATTGTGACGGGAAACTCGCCGGCACCGGGAAACCGCCCGACTGTGAGGCCGATGGCGAAGGCGGTGGTGACGCCGACGTTCGAAAGCACCGTCCCGAGCGCCGCGCCGACGACACCCATGCCGAGCCCGAAGATGAGGACGGCGTTGATGGCGATATTGGCGACGGCACCGCCGGCCCGCAACACCATCGCGGTGTAGGCGTCGTCGGTGCCGACGAGCGTGCGGCTGCCGACGAGGTTCAGGCCGGCAAAGGGGATGCCGAACGCGACGACGCGGAGATACTCACCGCCGAGGCGGACGACGGTCGCGTCGCTGCTCAACAGACCGATAAGCTCCGGAGCGAACGCCCGGAACGCGACGACGATGGGCAGCGACGCGACGACAACGAGGAAGACACTGGAGCGGACGGCCAAGCCGAGTTCCTCGTAGGCGTCGGCGCCGAACCGCTGGCTGACGAGGGCGATGGTGCCGCCGGCGACGCCGCCGCCGATGGAGAAGGCCAACCCCCAGAAGGGCCCAGCGATACCGACGCCGGCGATGGCGGCCGACCCGACGCCGACGCCGACCATCGCCACGTCGACCGCGTTCTTCGACATCCGGGCGATGCCGGTGACGATGCGCGGCCACGCGAGGTCGGTCGTTCGGCGTGCCCGCTCCTCGGTGATGAGGCCGACACGCGAGAGGGCAAGCCCGATGGCGAGTATCGCCAGTCGAAAGAGGTTCGGGACGCGAGACACGGCTACTGGATTAACTGACTGGTCAGTCAGGCAAATGTCTTATCGTTCCGGTCGGTTCGACGGTGTGTAGGTTATCGCTCCGACAGCCGCTCGGAGACGCGCACGTAGGCTGTCTCGACGGGCCTGACCTCGCCGGTTTGGCGGCGGTATTCGACTGTGAGCCGGTAAGCGCCGAAGTAGGCGACGACGGTGATGCTCTCGGGCGGCCCATTGGCTCTCCGACCCCGTGCGGCGGAAAGAAGCTATCGGCTACGATGACTCGATACGGAGGACGAGACGGTACGGCGTCCCCTCACGGCGTGCCTCGGTCACGACGTCTTCGGTTCGACCGGCCAACTCGACGCCGATGTGGCTCTCGATTCGGTCACCGACCTCGCGAAGGCCCGCAGATGGCCCCGGATTGCCGCTGTCTTCGGCCCAGTCGACGCAGGTCTCGACGTGCTCGTCATCGATGGCCGTCTCGACGACGGCGTTCGCCGACGTGGAGAGTTCGTCGGGCGACAGCGGGAGGGAGTCATCGACCGACTCGACCGCTGAAAGCGACAGCCGATACGTCGCCCCCGGACAGCTCGGCCCCGACGTTGTGAGACAGCCCGAAACCGGGGTGCCGGCGGCGGTCGCGAACGCGGCCGCGAGCACGCGGCGACGCGTCGGTGACATACCCCCGAATCGGCCGCGAGCCGCGAAGTGCCTTGCGATGGGCCGCGGCTCTGCCGCCGGCCGTCCGGCGGCGACCACGCTCGTTCGCTCCGCCAATCAGCGTGTTTCTCGTCGATAGCATCGGGTCGGCGATGGTCGATGCCACAGTCATAACACATCGCTACGAGGGGTATCGCCGCCGACATCGGGCGTGCGGTTCCGTTCTGAGCGTCTCGAACGGCGAGGATTGCAAGAGAGTTATAGGACGCGAACGCTGTTGACACCTGTATGCGACGAATCGTAGCGGGGCTGCTCTGTGTATTGCTCGTCTCGACGGCCGGCTGTGCCGGCATCGTCAGCGACAGTCTGACATTCGAGGCCGGCGAGACGCTCGTCGATAATCAGACGGCTGCCGACGCCGGCTACGAACTCGAATCGGCCGAAACCCAGGTGTTCAACGAGACGGCCTCGGCCGGCGGCCAGGAAGTACAGGTCGTCGCCGAGAGCCACATGGCGCGCTATCAGAAAGCCGGCGAGGGGACGAACCCGGCTGCCTTCGGCGTCATCACGACGCCGAGCGCGTCGGTCGCGGGCCAGAACCTGAATCCGCTCCTCCGGCTGAACGAAACGCAGCTCCTCAAGCGGGTCGCCGGCCGGGAGAACGTCAGTTTCGAACGACAGGGCGAATACGCGGTCTCGCCGTTCGGCGAGACGACGAACGTGACCGTCTACCGCGCGAAAAGCGAGGGTGAGAAACCCGACGCGTACGTCCACATCGCCCAGCGCTCCCCGCCGGGTACCGACGACGTGGTCTTGGCGTACGCCACCTATCCGGTCGCGACCGACGACAGCGAGCGGGCCGCGGTCAAGCAGCTGTTCAGCGGGCTCGAACACACCTCCAACAGCAACGAGACGGCGACGCCCACATGAGACAGCCAACACGCCGTCGGTTCCTCGCGGCGACAACAGGGCTTGCAGCCGGCCTGGCCGGATGTTCGACCGGCCGTCGAGAGCCGGCCAATCCCGTCACGCCAGCGGCGTCCGACGGCGACCGTGACTCCCGATACACGGCCGCCTACGACGCGACTATCGACTCCGTCGCGTTCGTCAGAAGTGCCGACGGCAGCGGCTCCGGCTTCGCCTTCGGCGACTACATCGTCACGAACCAACACGTCGTTGCCGGCGCCGACCAGGTCGAGGTTCGGTTTCGGCAGGGCGAGTGGCGCACGGCGGGCGTCACCGCGACGGATGTCTACGCCGACCTCGCCGTCCTCTCGACGAACCCACCCGACTACGCACGGCCCCTGCAGTTCGTCGACCGGATTCCGCCGGTCGGCAGCGAAGTGCTCGCGCTCGGCAGTCCCTTCGGCCTCGAGTCGTCCGTTTCGACCGGCATCATCAGCGGCAAGAACCGTGCGCTGCCGAGCCCGACCGGCTTCTCGATTCCGAACACCGTCCAGACCGACGCCGGACTCGACCCCGGCAACAGCGGCGGCCCGCTCGTCACACTCGATGGAGAGGTGACCGGCGTCGCCGTCGCCAGCGCGGGCACGAGCATCGGGTTCGCCGTCTCGCCGCTGCTGGCCCGCCGCGTCCTCCCGGAGCTCATCGAGACCGGCAGCTACGACCATCCGTATCTCGGCATCTCGCTGCTTTCGGTGACGCCGACCATCGCCGAGGCGAACGGCCTCTCGGAGGTGCGCGGCGTCCTCGTCGTCGACGTGCTCGACGAAGGGCCGGAGAACCAGACGCTCCGTGGCTCCGACGGCGAGACGGTCGTCGACGGCCGCCGCGTGCCGACCGGCGGCGACGTCCTCATCGAACTCGCGGGCACCACAATCAACTCCAACACCGAACTCGGGACGACGCTCGCACTAGAGTTGTCGCCGGGCGACCGAGTCGGTGCGACGGTCATCCGCGACGGCGAGCGCCGGGAGATCCAGGTGCCCATCGGTTCCCGTCCCGGTCCCGAGACGTAACGCGAGAACCTTTATCTCGCTCGCAGCCGACTCGTCATATATGTCAGAAACCCGTTCGCTCACTTTCGAGAGCGCCGGCGCTAAGTGTGCTGCTGACCTGTATCTCCCGGACGTCGAGGAGCCGCCCGTGGTCGTGATGGCTCACGGGTTCGGCGCCGAGCGGTCGTTCCGGCTGCCGGCCTTCGCCGAACGGTTCGTCGACCGCGGGCTCGCCGTCCTCCTGTTCGATTACCGTGGATTCGGCGACTCCGAGGGCGACGACCAGCTCGTCGACCCCTTCGAGCACCGCACCGACTGGCTCGCGGCCGTTGACGAGGCCGCCGACCTCGATGCCGTGGACGGCGACCTAATCGGCCTGTGGGGCACCTCTTTTAGCGGCGGCCACGTCATCGAGACAGCCGCCCGACGCGACGTGGACGCCGTCTCCTCGCAGGTGCCGTTCGTCTCCGGGCCGGCAACGCTGCTCCATCTCGCTCGCACCTCGGGACTCGACTACCCGCTTGCAGCCACCAAACACGGCCTCAAAGACGCCGCACGCGGCCTGTTGCGCCGGGAGCCACACACCGTCCCCATCGTCGCGTCGACCGAGGAGTTCGGGATGCTGAACTCGCCCGGCGCCGAGGAGGGGTATTACTCCATCGTCCCCGGAGACAGCGACTGGGAGAACGCCTGCCCGGCCCGCATCGCGCTGAAGGTGCCGCTGTACCGCCCGATCGGGCGAGCCGACGACGTGGACGCGCCCGTCTTCCTCGGCATCGCGGAGGGTGACAACATCGTGCCGCCGTCGGCGGCCGAACGGCTGGGCCAGCGACTCGACCACGTCGAGGTGTTCCGGCTCGACTGTGGCCATTTCGACCCCTACGATGGCAGCGAGTTCGAGCACATCTCGGACGCACAAGGGGCCTTCTTCGAGCGCCACCTGCTATAATCAGATGTCGGCGTACGTTTCCGCGAACTCGATGAGTTCCTCGCTCGTGCCAGTCTCGCCCTGCAGGGCGTAGTAGCTCGCACAGCAGTTGCCGAGCGCGAGGGCGTCGCCGAGGTCGAGCTCCTCGCCGGCCGCGAGGGCGTGGGCGAGGCCGGCGCTGAAGCGGTCACCGCCGCCGGTCTGTCGAACCGGGTCTTTCGGACCGATGTTGGGCACCGCAAGGGTGGTGTCCCGCGTCGCCGCTGTCGCGGCGTGTTCCTCGTGTCGGACGACGCCGGACACCCCGATTTCGGGTCGAACCGCCCCCGGCTCGTCGGCAACGCCGAACGCGTCGGCGACGGCGGTCAACTCCCGGCCGTTGAGGCTGACGTACACCGGGAGAGTGTCGTCGAGCGCCGAAAGCGCCGCACAGCAGTCCCGGAGGGCGTCGCGTGCCGCGGTCGTCACGTCACCGGGGTCGACAACGAAGATACCCTCGTCGAGTCGGTCGGCCAGCGCGGCCAGCGATTCGGTCATGCCGTCGACGGACGCCCAGTTACCGCAGAAGTAGGCCTCAGCCGACGGGACGGTGTCGAACGCCTCGTGCGTCCAGTTGGCGACGGCGTCGCTGATCGTTGCGTACGTGAGGTCGCCGTCCTCGAACTCGTGGATATCGACGCGGGTGGGTTCGCCGAACGAGTGGGTCTCGAAGGGAAACGTGAGTCGGGGATCGTCGAGGCAGCCGTCGAGGCGGACGGAATCGCCGAGCGCGTGGGCCTGTTCGGCGGCGTTGACCGCCTGGCCGCCGGTGTCGACGATGCGCTGTGGCGCGCGAAACTCACGGGAACGGGCGCCGGTGATGCGCTCGCGGAACTCCGCTTTCGTGAGCCACCGGCGGTCGGCGTCGGTGATTCGATAGTAGGTGTCGACGCTGCCGTCCGGAAACGCCGCGAACCGGACGTCAGTCTCGACCAGCGACGGCACGGCACCGTACATACGAGACGCGACAGGCCCGCCGGTGAAAGGCCTGCCGGCTTTATGTACCACGGCATCATATCACTCAACATGAACGTACTCGTGCCCATCGACGGATCGGCACCGGCAAACGTAGCGCTCGACCACGCCTTCGAGCAGTTCGGTGATGACGCGCTCACCGCGCTCTACGTGATGGATCCGGTCGACGGCGCGACGACGTGGGGGCCGGGGAGCGCCGAAAACTGGCTCTCCGCCGCCGAAGATCGCGCCGAGTCGGTGCTCGAAGCAGCCGACGACCGGGCCGCCACTACCGGCCACAGTCTTGACACTGATTCGGTCGTCGGCCGGCCGGCACGGGCCATCGTCGAGTACGCCGAGGAGCACGAGTTCGACCACATCGTCATCGGCAGCCACGGCCGAGATGGCATCACGCGCGTCCTGCTCGGCAGCGTCGCCGAAACCGTCATCCGGCGCTCTCCCGTTCCGGTGACGGTCGTCCGGCATCGGGAGTGAAAGACGTGGGCGCGGGGCTGAGTTTATATACCATCGTGGCTCAGTCCGCATATGGGATTTCTCACCAGCCTCAAAAACGGCTGGACGCTATCGGTCGATAGCATCCACGTCCTCCGCGATTATCCGAAGCTGCTGGCGTTTCCGGCAATCAGCGGCGTTCTTCTTCGTGTTCCTGTATCTGGGCGTCTTCGTCGCCGGCTTCATCGGTAGCGGCGCCGAGCTCGTCGCGCTGTTCGTGCTCTACTTCGTGACGACGTTCGTGGCGTCGTTCTTCACCGCCGCGCTGGTGTATGCGACAAACGACGCCTTCCACGGGACGGAACCCTCCATCGAGCGGTCGCTCCGGGCCGCCTGGCGGATGAAAGGCCCCATCGCCATCTGGTCGCTCATCGCAGCGACGGTGAGCCTCATCATCCGGCGGCTCGAACAGTCGAACAGCCCACTCTCCGGCATCGTCGCAGCCATCTTCTCGCTCGGGTGGGCCGTCACGACGTTCTTCATCATCCCTGTCATCGTCTTCGAGGACGTCGATGTCAAGTCGATGTTCACCCGGAGCGCTGAGACGTTCAAGGAGACGTGGGGTGAGACGCTCGGGGCCGGCCTCGGCCTCGGCATCATCCAGGTGCTGCTCGCCCTCGGCGCCATCCTGCTCGCCATCGTGGTGTTCATCGTTGTCGGCTCCGTCTCGACCGGTGCCGGACTCGTGAGTGGCCTGTTCGTCGTTCTCGTCGGCCTCCTTTCGGCGTTCCTCATCGGCCAGACCATCCAGGGTATCGCGAAGACGGCGCTGTATCTTTACGCCCGCGAGGGAACGGTGCCCGAGGAGTTCACTGACTTCGATTTCGAGACGCTCGGCGGCAGTACAGAGGAGCGAGGGACGCCGAAGAACGACCGCGTCGAGGGCAACATCTGAGCGGTACGCGAGGAGCTTCTGTTGGGGCGCTGACGCGCCCGCATCGCCTTCCTGCCGGCGTACCGAAACCCATAAAGTTCGGACTCGCCCAGATGTAGACGAGCCGAGGTAGCCTAGCCCGGCCAAGGCGGTTGCTTCGAGAGCAACTGTCCGTCAGGACTCGTGAGTTCAAATCTCACCCTCGGCGCTTTCTGTCGCGGAACGACCCGACCGGCGATTCGCCCGCCGAACTCGGCCGGCAAATATCGCCACCTTCTTGCGCGGGTGCCGCCCGGGTTCGGACATGAACGTCGTCGATAACACGCTGGGCATCGACATCGGCGCCTTCCTCTCGCGGCCACTTTTCGGCCACCTCGCGACACACGACCCTGCCGGCCCCCGCGATTCGCCCGTCTGGTATCTCTGGGAGGACGATATCGCCTGGATACTCGGGGACAGCGCCACGGACACGTTCCCCGCACGCATCGACCGGGAGCCGGCGTGTTCGCTGGGCGTCGTCGATTTCGATGCCCAGCGGGGGCTCGTCCAGCACGTCGGTATTCGCGGTGCAGGTACCGTCGAACCGTTCGACCGCGACATCGCTGAACGGCTGCTGGCGCGCTATCTCGGACCCGACGTCGGGGACTGGGACGACCGCTTCTCGGGATACGTCTCGAACCCGACAGAGACGGCGCTCTTGGTGCGGTTGGAACCCGATACTGTCGTCGCGCGCGACCAGTCGTACGCGCCGGCGCCGGTCAGGCGGTAATCAGACGCCGCCGTCGTAGTCGCCGCCACCGGTTCGGTCTTCAGCGAACCCGCCGCGGATGGCGATCCAGCCGATGACGGAGATGAAAAGGATCGGCGGCATCAACAGGAACCCCCACAGCGGGTCGAGCCCCCACTGCATGATGAGAAGGACGTTCCCGACGCCGAGGGCGACGAACGGGAGGATGATGGCCGTTGCAGCTTTCCGGCCTTTCTCGAACCCGGCCGTTTCCGCGTCCTCGGCCTCGTTGCTCATACCCCCTGTTCGGTCTCGAATGAGAAAAACGCCCTGTTCGGCGACGCCGGAACCGATTACAGGATGCCGAGCGCGCTGCCGACGCGATAGCTGACCTTCGCGGCACCGACTTTCACCTTGTTCGTGAAGCCAACGCCCTCAACGGTGACCTCATCGGAGTTGTAGGCTTCGAGACCGGCCGCCTTCGGGTCGTCAGCGTTCGCGACCTCGTTGATGGTCTCCTCGTCGGTCGAGACGTGGATGGTCGGGTCATCCGAGCCCTCTTTGAGCTCCTGTATCCGTGCCTGCTCGTCGGTGACCGCCGTGTACGTCTGGGCGGTACCGTCGCTTGCCTCGACGGAGATTTCGACCCGCTCGTCGGCGAAGCGGTTCTTGATGACGTCGGGCACCTGGTCAATGTTGTCGTTGTACGTTTCCGCGACTGTTTCGGCGTCCTGGTCGGCTGTCTGGGCCGTCGCGGGCACCGCCGCGGCCGCGAGGCCGACCGTCATGAGGACGGCGAGTATGATTGATACCGATGTTCGCATACACGAGTACAACCGTTCAGTGGTTATGTTCTTTCTGGCTGTTACACCAGCATCGACGGCCACAAACTCTAAACGGTTATTTTCTGTGTTAACAGTTGACGAATCGAAAGAGCTACTCGCCGCGGAACGTCGGTTCGCGGTCTTCGATACGGGCTTCGAACCCTTCGCGGTAGTCTTCGGTATCGTCGAGTTCACGGCCGAGTGCCCGCTCGTATTCGAGGCCGTGTTCCAGCGGCGTTTCGAGGGCCGAATTGAGCGCCTGCTTTGCGTTCCGCAGGCCCAGTGGCGCGTTCTCACAGAGCCTGTCGGCGAAGGCCTTCGCGCGCTCGTCGACATCCTCCGGGGCGCAGACCTCGTGTACCAGGCCACAGTCCCGCGCCTCCTCGGGGTCGATGAACTCGCCCGTGAGGACGAGCTCTTTGGCCTTCGAGAGGCCGACGAGTCGCGGGAGTCGCTGTGTCGCGCCGCCGTGGGGGAACGTGCCGAGTTTCACCTCGATGACGCCGTAGGTGGCCTCGTTACCGATGACGCGGAAATCGCAGGGCAGCGTCAGTTCGAACGCGCCGGCTGGCGCCGCCGCCTTGATGCCCGCAACGACGGGCTGGCGGGCGGTTTCGATGGCGTCGAGCAACGCGGGGAAGACATCGCGGTTGATGTCCGAGTCCGCTTCGACGCGCTGGCGCATCATGTGTAAGTCCATCCCGGCACAGAAGACGGGGCCCTCGCCGAGCAGCGTGATGGCTCGCACGTCCTCGTTTTCGCTCACCTGCTCGAAGGCACTCGTCAGGTCGCGCATGAGCGCCTCGTTCATCGCGTTGCGCTTCTCCGGGCGCGAAAGGTAGACGTCCGCTCTGTGCTCGTGTGTCTCGACGGCCGCAAGACCGCTGCCAATCGATTCCATACCCGCGACTGCGCGGCAACGGGCTTAAAAATCAGGGGCTGCAGATGGTTACGAAATGTTACCGTCCGGAGGCGACGCCCGAGACGGCCTCACCGAGATTCGAGATAGAGCCGCTCAGGAAATCGCTAATCGAGCCGAGGATATCCTCGACGAAGTTCGGCACCGGGTCGGGGAGGTCGCTCGGCGGGCCCGCATCGCCGCTTTCGCTGTCGTTCGGCTGTGCGGTCACGGCGCCCGCAGCGCCGACGAGCAGGACGCTCGCCGCAAGCACTGCGAGTACGATTGCTTTCAGTTGCATCGTAGCCACTCGTACCGCTCGGAGGCATATGTACCGTCGAGACAGTTCCGAACCGTCCCTGGCCGTTCACCCCGTTCAGGCCGCTACGGGCCGATTTTCGCGGGAATAAACAGTTCGAACGATATTGAACACGGCTCAGAGCTCCGAGAACGCGGCCTGTTCGCCCGGTAACTCGGCTTCGTTGCCGCGAAGCCGGCTTCGGCGGGCCAACAGATACCCGTCAGCCGGCCCCTCGTCAAGCGGGTGGGCATCCTGTACCCACAGCGTTCGTCCCTGTGGACTCACCTCGCGCGCCCACTCGCGGGCGAGGGGCTTCGAGTCGAAGCGTCTGAGCCGGCCCTCCTCGGCGACCCACTCGCCGGCGTCGCGGCTCACCCTGCGCGCAGAAGGTTTGACGGCCACGACGTAGGGGTCGCCCATACCCCCGTGGTCGTGGCTGGAGGCGAAAAGCTTTGGTGACGCTCTCCCGATTGATAGATGATGGCACACGAGGCGACCGTCCACGGCCTCGGAATCAGCGTCGACGACGGTGGTGAGGAGGGTGCACCCGTGGTCGTCCTTCATGCACGGGGGGAGGCACTGCCGATATTCATCAGCGCCGACCAGGCGAAGTCCATCTCACACGCCCTGGAAGACCGGCCGTTCAAGCGGCCGCTGACCCACGATCTGTTCGTCGAGATGCTCACGGAGTTCGGCGGCGCAATCGACCGGGTGCGTATTGACGACCTCTCGGAGCACACCTTCCTCGCGAAAATCGACGCCGAACGCTACGCTGGCGGCGAGCGCGAATCGGTCGTCATCGACGCGCGGCCGAGCGACGCCATCGCCATCGCGCTCCGCGTCGACTGCCCCGTTCTCATCAGCGACGCGGTTCTCGATGAAGCCGGCCAGCCGCCCGAAGCGTTCGAAATCGAGTGATTACAGCGCCTCTGGGTCGAACGGACGGTTCATCGCCTCCCAGTCCTCGTCCATCGTATCGCGGGTGTCGACGTACGCCTCCAGGCCGTTGCCTGCGGGGTCATCGAAGTACAGCGCCTTGCTGATGCCGTGGTCGACCGGTGAAGCCGCCACACCGCGCTCTTCGAGGTCGTGGTACAGTTCTTTCAGCGCATCCGTATCATCGAGTTCGAAAGCGGCGTGATACAGGCCGACGCCCGGCCCGGCGGCCGGTGCGTCCCCGCCGAGTCCCTGCAGCGCGATGTCGTGGTGGTGGTCGCCGAACGTCAAGAAGGCGTAGCTCCCGACGCGTTCCGTGACGTCGAGCCCGAAGAGCCCAGTGTAAAATTCGAGCGCGCGCTCCACGTCGCGAACCTTGAGATGGACGTGACCGAGATGGGGTGCCATACCGGGGCTATGCGACGGAGCCACTTATTCGTCCTCCGCGTACCGCTCGGCGGCCGACTCGAAGCCGAACTCGCCGTGTTCTTTCGAGCGTCGACCCTCCGCTTCCGCGATGGCCTCGGGGTCGGGCGAGACGTCGTCGTCGATGCGCGCCCACGAATCGTGAATCTTTGCGTGACACCACCGGCAGAGAAACACCGTTATCTCATGTGAGAGTTCCTCGTCGTCCGATTCCGAGTCGTTCGCGTCGGCGGCGTATTTGAGATGGTGTTCCTCCAACAGCGGCCGTTCGTCCTCGTGGGCGAGCCGGCGTTCTTCGAGGCCACACCGGATGCACTCCCGCGAGCGCTGGCGGGCACGGAACTGCGGGCAGTCGCTCCACTCCCACTCGCCTTCGGGGTCGGCTGCGGGGCATCGAAGGTCGTCGGCCTGCCGTTCTCGGGCGAATTCGGGGTCGTTGTGGCCGTGTTCGACGGCGTAGCGGCACCGCCCGTCGTCCGTCAGATAATCGCAGCGCTCGACGGGTTCGTAGGGGTCGTCGACGCCGACCGAGGTGCCCTGCGGCGTCTTCTCCATAGCCGAGTTGTGGCGTCGTCGGGTTTCAATTCTCGGGTCACCCACGCGAGCCTTTTTGCCCGAACCCGAACCAACGGGAATTGTGCGCGTCGTCCACGACCCCGTCGGGAAAGAGCGCCCCCTCGCCACGAACGTCGAGGTAGCCGATGGTATCCTCTCGAAGGCGCTCGGGCTGATGTTCCGGCGGTCGGTACCCGACGACTACGCGCTGGTGTTCCACTTCTCCCGCGTGCGGACGCGCGGACTGCACATGGTGGGTGTTCCGTTCGACATCGACGCCGTCTGGCTCGTCGACGAGGAGGTACAGCAGGTCGAGCGACTCTCGGCGTGGACGGGCCACGGGCGAGCGAAGGCGGACACCGTCCTCGAACTGCCCGCCGGAGCCGCCGCGGAGGTCGAGGACGGCGATAGCCTCCGAATCGAAGGGATATAGCGGTTCTCCGGTGGCTCTGGCGAAACGTGTGCCAACCCGCAAGTTAATCAGGGGCCACACCAATACCTTCAGTGTACCCATGCCGAACTCCGATACGGCAGAGGATAGAGTAAGTCGCCGCAAGGCGGCTGGTCGAGAAATTCGACCGCTCATCTAACACAGAGGATTCTACCGTGACCAGTTTATTCGGGGAGCACCCAGCGACTGCTCCGCTCGAAGAGTGTGACGTACAGTTCTTAGATACGACGCTGCGCGACGGCGAGCAGGCGCCGGGCATCTCACTGTCGCCCGAGGAGAAAGCCGACATCGCGATGGCGCTCGACGAGGCGAACGTCTCGGTCATCGAGGCCGGCAGCGCCTGCACCGGGCCGGGCGAGCGAGAGACCATCTCGCACGTCACCGACCTCGGCCTCGACGCCCGCATCACGAGTTTCGCCCGCGGCGTCCGAAACGACATCGACCTCGCCCTCGACTGTGATGTCGATGGTGTCAACCTCGTCGTGCCCGCAAGCGACCGCCACGTCGAAGGGAAGGTCGATAGCACCCACGAGGAGGTCGTGGCGAAGACCGTCGACCTCGTCGAGTACGCCACCGACCACGGGCTGTGGGTCGAGGTGCTCGGCGAGGACGGCTCCCGTGCCGACCTCGATTTCTTGGAGGAGCTGATGGGCGCGGCGATGGACGCGGGCGCCGACCGCATCTGCTGTCCGGACACCGTCGGCCACGCGACGCCCGACCGGATGCTCGACATCTACTCACGGCTCTCGGATATCGGGCCGACGTCGACGCACACCCACGACGACCTCGGGCTTGCGGTCACGAACGCCCTCGTCGGCGTCGCCGCGGGCGCCGACCTCGTCCACGGCACCATCAACGGCATCGGCGAACGTGCCGGCAACGTCGCCATCGAGGAGGTCGCAATCGCGCTCGACCACGGCTACGGCGTCGAGACGCTCCAAACCGAGAAGCTCTACGACCTCGGCCAGCTCGTCTCCTCGTCGACGGGCGTGCCGCTGGCGCCGAACAAGGCCGTCGTCGGCGAGAACGCCTTCACCCACGAGTCGGGCATCCACACCGACGGCACGCTGAAAGACGACGCGATGTACGAACCGTATCCGCCCGAGAAGGTGGGCCGGGAGCGCCGCCTCGTCCTCGGAAAACACGCCGGCCGGGCCGGTGTGGAGGCCGCCCTCTCCGAACACGGCATCGACGTCGATGGCGACGAACTGGGCGAGGTCGTCGCCCGCGTGAAGGAACTCGGCGACCGCGGCAAACGCGTCACCGACGCCGACCTCCTGACCATCGCCGAGGAGGTGCAGGATCGTGAGCACGAACGCCGGGTCGAACTCATCGACCTCACTGCGGCCTCCGGCAGCGGCACGCCGACCGCCTCCGTCCGGCTCGAAGTCGATGGCGAGGAGCACGTCGCCTCCGGCACGGGGTCGGGGCCGGTCGATGCCGCCATCGCCGCCGTCCGGTCGGCGCTCGGCACCGCCGCCGACGCCCAACTTGACTCCTATCACGTCGACGCCATCACCGGCGGCACCGACGCCGTCGTCACCGTCGAGGTCGAGATGTCGCGTGGCGACCACTCAGTCACCGTCGCGGCCTCCGACGCCGACATCACCACCGCCTCGGTTCGGGCGATGATCGACGCCCTCGACCGCCTGCTCGCGGACGAGGAGACGCCGGTACTGGCCGACGATTAAATCGAAGCGGTCGCATCGGCTATCACGAATCGACTCCGTCGCCCGTCTCGCAGTGTGTTCACAGGCGTTTCAGACCCTTTTTACGCCGCGACACGGTACGGACACTCAATGACGCGAATCGTCGTGGTTGACAACCACGGGCAGTTTACGCATCTCGAACACCGGACGCTCCGCGACCTAGGCGTTGACACCGAAATCGTCGACAACGACACGCCACCCGAGGAGGTCGAGGCTGACGGCATCGTTCTCTCCGGTGGCCCCTCGATGGAACGGATCGGCCACTCGCCCGAGTATCTCGACAGCGACGTTCCCGTCCTCGGCATCTGTCTCGGTATGCAGCTCATCGCCGAGGAGCTGGGCGGTACCGTCGGCTCGGGTGATTACGGCGGCTACGCCGACGTGACTGTCGAAATCGAAGACAGTGATGACCCGTTCGTGGGGTCGCTCGCACCCCGGACGCGGGTGTGGGCGAGCCACGCCGACGAGGTCAAGCAGGTGCCCGAGGGCTTCGTCCGCACCGGCCACAGCGACGTCTGTGACGTCGAATCGATGAGCGACACCGACCGCGACCTCTACGGCGTCCAGTGGCATCCCGAGGTCGCCCACACCGAGGAGGGCGAGGAGGTCTTCGAGAACTTCCTTGATCTCTGCGAGAAGTCGGCCTGACGTCGGCTCCGTCGCTTCGAGCGTTTTAACCTCGCTCCGCTCTCCCGTTCGGTAATGACGCAGACCCAGGGCGACCTGGCGGCGCTGTCCCGGTTCGTCTTCCGGGCGCCGGACTGGTCGGCCAGCCTCTTCTTCGCGCTTCTCATCGCCGCTATCGCCGGCGTCGGGGCCTTCGATTACCGGTTCATCCTCGACGACGTCTATCAGGGGATGGTGTACATCGGCGTGCCGACGGTCGTGGCCGCCTTCACGACGCCGTGGGTCGACGCCCGCCTCGACGGCCGGCTGACGTACAATCGCTCGGCGCTGCTCGCGCTCATCTGTGAGGCGATCATCGTCGTCTTCCTCGCCTGCGCGGCCGCCGTCGCCGCAGTGACTACCCTCGGGCAGGATCTCGTCTTCGACGTCCTCATCGTCGCCTTGGCCTCCATCTTCGCGTTCCGGCTGTTCGTCATCATGGCTGTCTCCCGACAGTCGTTGCTCGTCGCGACGATTCCCGCAAGCATCCAGACGGTCGCGGCCGCCGCACTCGTCTTCGTCTACAGCGGCACCGTCCGATATCTGGAGGTCGACGGCCCACTCATCGAGGTCTTCTTCGGTCGCACGGCGCTTTCGCCCGCGGGACTCGTCGCCATCGAACCGGTCGATTTCGCGCTGCTCGGCGCGCTCTGTGTTCTGTATGCGCTTGCCGTACACCTGTTCTTGGTCACCATCGACCGCCCGTGGCGACAGAGCCTCGGGGTCTCCGTGCTCGATTTCATCGGCGGCTTCATCGGCCACATCGCCGAGGGAACCCGGGAACTGGAGAGTTTCTTCGAACAGCTGGGCGAAGACGCCATCGTCCCGGTGACGGTGCTCGGCATCCGCCGCGAAGACGGCACCGAGAAAGCACGGTTCGTCCTCCCGATGGTACATCCCGGGCCGATGGGTGAAATCGGGGGTGGCAATCTCCCCGAGCGCATCGCACGGGGGGCAGAAGGGCTCGCGTTCCCGCCCCATGCGACGGCCGGCCACGACTTCAATCTCGTCACCGAACGGGAGGTCGAGACGCTGCTCGAGGCCGCCGAGGCCGCCCACGGCCGTATCGAATATAGCAACGAAGCGACACGGGGATTCCGCGAGCAGGAGGGCGAATCGAAACTGCTCGGGCAGGCAGTGGGCGACGACGCACTCGTCGTCGGCACGCACGCGCCGGCATTCGCCGACGACGTGGATTTCTCCGTCGGCCTCTCGACGGCCTCAGAGGCCCGCGTCTCCGGCATCGACGACGTGCTGCTCGTCGACGCCCATAACAGCCACGGCGGGCTCGAAAACGGCGGGAGTGACCTGGGCCACGTCGTTCCCGGCTCACAGCGCTCCTTCGATATGATGACGGCCGCCGGTCGGCTCGGGGAGACGCTTGCGGCCGCCGACCGCCGCCCGCTCCGAGTCGGCGTCGCCTGGTCACCGACCGAGTGGGAGCCGGCGGAGGGCATCGGCCCGCTCGGTGTTCGCGTCGCCATCTTCGAAGCCGGCGCGACGGAAGACGAGCCGCCGCACCGCACCGCCTACGTGCTCATCGACGGCAACAACATGGTGCCCGGGCTTCGCGAGACGCTGCTCGACGCCATCGACGCCGACGAGGCGGAGGTGATGACCACGGACACCCACATCGTGAACACCATCGAGGCGGACAATCGGGTCGGCGACGCTATCGACGAATCGGCGCTCGTCGCGCTCGTCGAGGAGCTCGTTGAGAAAGCGACCGACGACCTCGAACCCGTCGAGGCTGGAATGGCGGCAGAACAGGCCGAAGTGACGGTGTTCGGCAACGACCGCACGGAGACGCTCGCCTCGACGGCCAACGCGATGTTGCAGATGGGCGGCGCGTTGCTACTCCTCGTCGTTGGTGCGGCGATGGCCGTCAGCTTGCTGCTGTTTCTGGCGGCCTAAGAGTCGGCTTCGTCGAACAGTTCGTCGACGGCGGCTTCGGCCGCATCGACGGCTTCCTGTGCGACGGCAGCGGGGTCGGGGTCGTCAGGTGCGTTGATATAGACGTCGACGGCGAGTTCGCCGTCCTCGAACCGCACTGTCACGTCGAGATCGTGGATGTTGGACTGCTTGTATCGCGAGAGGACAATCCCCTCAGCAGCATCCGACGCGGCTTCGACGACTTCCTCGTCGGTCGGTTCCTCGGGCACGGCCGATTAGGCGCCGCCTGCGCCGGGGCCGCCGGGGCCCATCGGGCCGCCACCGCCGCCCTGGAGCATCTGCTGGAGCTCTTCCTGCAGGCTCTCGAACTGCTCTTGAACGCGGTCTTCCTGTTTCTGGAGGGTTTCGACGCGGACTTCGAGGCTGTCGGCCTTCTCCTCGAGGTCTTCGTAGGCCTCGTCGTACCCCGTCTCGATGAGGAGTTCGCCGACTTCACGGTACATCTGGGTGTCGCCCTCGACGTTGTCGAGGGTCTGCAGAGCCGTCTTGGACTCCTGCAGCTGCGTCTCTGCTTGCTGTTTCTGCTGTGCGACTTGCTGTGCCGTCTCCTGAAGATCCTGGAGCTCTTCGATTTTCTCCTGGGCCTCCGGCGGTAGGTTACCCTGCATACTGGAACCGTCGTTCTCGGTACGGAAAAACCCCCACATTCCATTCTCCGGGGGCTGCGCCGGTGACGCAGCCCCGCCGACCGGCGGTTTTTCGTGGGAACGGCGACCGTTATGCAGTGGGTTCCGAGCCGGAATCAACCATCCGCTCTGCGACCTCGACGAGCGTGCTCCAGGTGTTCAACCCGGCCCGAAGCGCGACGAGGTCGTCGGCGTCGACGTCGATGCGAACCTCGCTGTCGATGTGGGTCACGTCGGCGGTTGTTCGGTTGCCCTCGATCTCGTCGACCTCTTGGGAGACGGCGGTCGCGACCAGCGCAGCCGCTTCCGGGCTATCGTAGCTGAAAAGCAGTTCGGCCGTATGCACGGGCCTGCGTTACTGGACTTCGACTTCCTTGATGTCGCGACTGCGCTCCTTCAGGAGGACGCGGTGGCCGCAGTACGGACAGCGCACGCCGCCGTACTCGTCGAGTTCGACATCGCGCTTACAGCGGGAGCACTTGTAGCTCATGGATTACTCGTTGTCTTCGCCGAGTGCCGCGCGGATGGAGCGGCGGACGGTTGTGCCAGCGGGCGTCTGCGGTCGGTAGGCGCCGCCGGTGAACTTCTCGCCGGTCTCCTCGTTGACCCAGATGCCGGTGCCGAGGCGCTTGACGCTGTCGCCGTCGACGGTCGCTTGTTCTGTATCCTCTTCGATCTCGGCGACGCGGCGGCGGGCGACGCGCCCGTAGCGTGCACCGAAGCGGCCGGCGCTCCCGGTTTTGCCTCTCTTGGCCATAGTACCATATATTCCAGCCAGCGAAGTGATAAACCCCACGTTTTCCGGCGGCTA
>NZ_JBLGBY010000008.1:0-57920 GCF_047616845.1 Natronomonas sp.
GGTGGGACGTTGAACGGCGAGAGTCACCAGTCTATAGCTGGCGACTGATTGCCTGGAGTCCACATCAAAGCCCCTCCCTCAAGGACCGAGGCGCGTAGCGCCGAGGGAGTAGGGTGGGGTAGTTTACTGCCGGGGCCGTCTCGTTCGCGATGGCGGACGGCTACGTCGTCGCGCTACTCTCGCGGGCGCTCATCGGGACGGGCAGCGGCGTCATCTTCGTCTCCATCCTCCGGTTCTGTGCGAACTGGTACGAGGCAGCCGAGTTCGCGACGATGACTGGGCTGACGGGCGCGGTCGCAGGGCTCGGCTCGATACTGGCGACGACGCCGCTTGCACTCGCCGTCGGCGCGGTCGGCTGGCGGACAACCGTTCTCGGCCTCGGGGGCGTCGGCTTCGTTGGCGCTGTCGGCGTCTTCGCACTCGCCCGAAAGTCGCCCGCCGGCGCGGGGCTTGAACCCATCGAGGGCGTCCCCGAACAGCCGTCCGTGACGCTTCGGGAGACGGGCGGACACCTCCGGACGCTGCTCTACGACCTCGACCAGTGGCTCGTCTCGTTCGTCTTCTTTGCGACGATGGGAATGTTGCTGACGCTCATCGGTCTGTGGGGCATCCCGTATCTCGTCGTCGTGTACGGGCTTGACGTGACGACCGCCTCCTACTACACGCTGTTGGGGAGTGTGGGAACGTTCCTTGGGCCGCCGCTCGTCGGGCGGTTTTCGGACGCCATCGAGAACCGCGTGCTCCCGATGTCGGTCTCACTTGGGCTACTCACGCTCGCCATCGCAATCATTCCGGTGTTCGGCAAGCCGCCGCTGCCCGCCGTTGCCGGCTCGTATTTCCTCTGTGGCTTCCTCTTCGGCGGCGCGATGCTCGGGTTCACCATCGTCAAGGAGCGGTATCCGGCGGAGGCAAGCGGCGTCGCGACGGCGGCTGTCAACACCGCCGGCTTCATCGGCGGCGCGCTGTTCCCGACGCTGATGGGGCTGGCGCTTGACGCCTACCGCACCGACGAGGTCGTCGCGGGGTCGGTCGCCTACACCGAGTTTGGCTATCGGGTCGCCTTCTCGATTCTCGTCGCCGCCGTCGGCATCGCGTTCCTGTGTACGCTGTGGTTGGTCGTCCGCGAGCGACGGGTCGCCTAACTCCGGAACATTCGGTAGGCGCCCTGTCCAACCGCGACGGGCTGTTCTTCGCCGTCCGGCGTCTCGCTGACGACCTCGATGTAGGAGACGCCGACGCTGTTGCCGGCGCGGATGACCTCGGCCGTCCCGGTCAAATCGCCCGCTGCCGGGCGGAGGTAGTTGACGTTGAGATTGATGGTCGCGATATCGTCGTCGAGCGGGTCGGAGAGATACGGCCGTAGAGCGATGCCGCCGACCACGTCGATGAGGGTCGATGCGATGCCGCCCTGCACCGTCGGCGGCTCGGTCGGGTTCGTCAGTTTCTCGTCGAACGGCACCGTGCCGACCATCCGCCCGGCCTCGAACTCCTCGACGGTGAAGTCGAGCCACGAGAGGAACTCGTGTTCGTCCTCGAGATACTGTTGTAACACGGCGACGGCCTCGTCGGGCACGTCGCGGGGTTCGATTTCCGTCATGTAGCCAAGTGGCACACGTGGGCGCTTGTAGCCTTGGGTCACCCTGACGCTGAAGTTCACCGATTCCGTATGTGGTGTGTGAGCAAAGTGAAAGCGGAGTTCGACGCCGATGCGCTGGCAGCGGGGCTGGAGACGTTCGGCGGCGACGAAGCCGAACGGCGGGCGGTAGCCCGTCATGCGCGTGACCTCGCCGATAGCGGCCGCTACGAAGCGGACGCCGACGTCGAGTTCACGCCCGAACACGTCGTCGTCCAGTTGGCCGACGCCTCGGAGGGGAGCCCAGCAGAGCGGTGGAACTGGTGGCTCAGCGCCTTAGAGTTCGCCTACGGCGGTTACGCGGAGTTCCAGGTGCGACAGTGGAGAGAGTAGCCTGACCATCCGGATGCTTTTACGCGCGGAGCGCTTCTGTTCTGACGTATGGGTTTTGGTAGCTACGACGAATCCGAGCAGAACGACCAGACCGTCGAGACTGGCGAAGACGAGGCCGTCAACGTCCACGAGAACGAACACGACGGGAGCGTCGAGTTCGAATTCGAGGAAAGCGAGGAATCGTTGATCGACCAGCTACAGGAGATGAAGGACGACGACGAAGACGACGAATAACGACGTCTTCGGGCGCTGATTCTGCCGGTCGCGGCCGAGCGACCGACGAAGGCAAACGGGACGAGCGCGTACACTCGCCAATGGATCTGCAGTTTCTCGGCGGCGCCGGCGAAGTCGGCCGGAGCGCGATTCTCGTAAACGAATCGCTCCTGCTCGATTTCGGCATGAAGACCGACTCGCCGCCGCAGTATCCGGTGGGCGACGTGACTCCGGACGCGGTCGTCGTCAGCCACGGCCATCTCGACCACGTCGGTGCGATTCCGTCGCTGCTTTCGGGACGCGCCCGCCCGCCGATTCACTGGACGCCACCGACCTACGAGCTGGCGATGACGCTGGCTCGCGACACGCTGAAGCTCCACGGCGGGACGATGCAGTGTCCGTTCACCGAGGAAGACCTCCGGCGGGTCACCGAGGTGGCGGAGACACACGGCTACCGCGAGCCGTTCGAGGCGGCCGGCCACCGCGTCGAGTTCTTCGACGCTGGCCACATTCCGGGCAGCGCACACGTCCTCATCACCGAGGGATGTAGTCCCTCGAGCAGTCGGACGCAGTCCGACGACGACGGGGAGACGCGACTCCTCTACACCGGCGATTTTCACACCGACAATCAGCGTCTGGTCTCGGGTACCACCGCCCGCCCCGACGCCGATGTCGTCATCTGTGAGAGCACCTACGCCGACGTCGAACACGAGGAACGGGCCGCGGTCGAAGACCGCTTCGCCGAGAGCGTCAAGACGACGCTGTGGGAGGGCGGCACCGTCGTCGTGCCCGCCTTCGCCATCGGCCGAACCCAGGAAATGATGCTCATCTGTGCGGAACACGACATCCCCTGCTACGTCGACGGGATGGGCAAGCAGGTCACTGAGATGCTGCGGCAGTATCCCGAATTCGTCCGGGACGCAGACGCCCTCAAGCGGGCGAAATCCCACGCGCGATTCGTCACCGGCCGCGACGGCCAGCGCAAACGCATCACCGACCAGAAGGCCGCCATCATCACCACCAGTGGGATGCTCTCGGGCGGCCCGGCGATGACGTACATCCCTGAAATCCGGCGGAATCCGACGAACAAGATCACGATGACGGGGTATCAGGTCGAGGGAACGCCCGGCCGTGACCTGCTCGACACCGGCCGCGCCGAAATCGACGGTCGCGTCATGCCCGTCAGCGCGCAGATCGAATCCTACGACTTCTCGGCGCACGCCGACCGCGAGGGCATCGAAGGGTTCCTGTCGGCGTACGAGGACACGCCGATTCTCGTCAACCACGGCGACTCGACGACGTGGTTCGCCGAACAGCTCGAGGCCGACGGCTATGAGACACGGGCGCCCTCGCTCGGCGAGACGGTCGAGGTGTGATGGGACGAAAGCATCGCTTAAGCCACTCCGGTGCCCAGTGGAACCGATGACAGACCGTCCGCTTGCGCCCGGGGCGACGCTGCTTGTCGACCTCGATGGCGTCGTTGCTGACCAGCTTCCGCGGCTCTGTACGCACCTTCGGGAGACGTACGACCACGACGTTCCGCCCTCGGCCATCGATAGCTGGACGTACGCCGTGCCGGACGCCGACGGCCACATCGGTGATGTCATCGGCGAGCTGATGGCCGACCCCGACCGCGCAGAGTGGTATTTCGGTGGCATGGAGCCGACACCGGGCGTCGCCGACGCGCTCGGGGCGCTCCGCAGCGATTACCGGATCGAAATCGCGACCCATCGGATTCCCGAAACGCACGACGTCTCGAAGGCGTGGCTCGACGACCACGACATCCCCCACGACGCGTTCCACGACGAGGTGCCTGCTGACAAGGGAGCCGTTCCCGGCGACGCGCTCATCGACGATTATCACGGCAACGTCGCGAACGCCCTCGATGCGGGCAAGACGGGCGTGTTGATGCGACAGCCCTACAGCGACCCAACGGCCTGCGACGGCGCCCACGTCGTCGACTCCTGGGCTGACGTTCGGAATCTCCTCGAACTGTAGGCTTTTGCTGACGGGAGCCGATTCGCCCGTATGGACACTTTTGATATCGGCGGCGAGCTGACAGTCGACAGACTCGGCTTCGGTGCGATGCGAATCACCGGCAAGGACATCATCGGCGAACCGGACGACGTCGAGGCGGCCCGCGACGTGCTCCATCGTGCGGCCGACCTCGTCGACCTCATAGACACCGCGGATTCCTACGGCCCCGGCGTCTCCGAACGCCTCATCGGCGAGACGCTCGCGCCCTACGACGACCTCGTGGTCGCAACGAAGGGCGGCCTGCTGCGCAACCGCGACGGCGAGTGGCTCCCCAACGGCGACCCCGATTATCTCCGGAACGCGGTGCTTTGCAGCCTCGACCGCCTCCGTGTCGACACCATCGACCTCTATCAGTACCACCGCCCAGACCCGGACGTCGATTTCGAGGAGAGCGTCACTGCGCTCGCGGAGCTGAAAGACGACGGCGTCATCTCCCATCTCGGTCTCTCGAACGTGAGCGTCGACCAGCTGGAGACGGCCCGCGACCACGTCGAAATCGCGACCGTCCAGAACCGCTATAACGTCGGCTACCGGGAGGAAGAGGCCGTCCTCGACGCCTGCGAGGAGTACGGCATCGGCTTCATCCCGTGGTATCCGCTCGCGGCCAGCGAACTCGACGACGTGGAAGGGCTCGAACGCGTTGCCGAGAGCCACAACGCACCACCACAACAGATCGCGCTCGCGTGGCTGCTCGAACGCTCGCCGGTCATGCTCCCGATTCCGGGCACTTCGAGCGTCGAGCACCTCGAAGAGAACGTCGCCGCGGCCGATATCTCACTCACCGACGAGGAGTTCGCGCGGCTGAACTGAGAATCAGTCGTAGGGATAGTTCGGGTCGCGCTCGTCGTCCTCGCCGGGACTGCGCGTCGATTCGGCGGCGCCCGGGAGACAGGCACCGTACTCACGGAAATTTTCGCGGGCTTCGGACAGCGCGACGTGATTGTAATCGCTCTGAGTAGTCGGATGATAGAAACCGACCAAGTCGTCGAGCCAACCGCAGACGGCACAGACTTCATAGGAACCGGGCTGACCGGGCGACAGCGTGCGATAGCCACAGCAGGGGCAGAATCCGAGTTCGCGGGAGACGGGGCTGCCGCCGCCACCGGCGCGTGGCCCACGCTCGTCGGCCATACGTGCAGTTGGCGCTCGCGGTCTATCAGTGCTCGGCGCTCAATCCTCGTTCGCTTCGACCTTCTCGGCGTGTTTCTCTAGGTCGGCGGCCAGCTCTCGGGCCTCCTCGGGCGTGAGCCGTACCTTGTCGGCGTGCGGCTGGAGATGCTCCAGTTGTGTGTTGTCCAGTTCGAGCTGCAGGGAGACGTGGTCGGGGTTCTTCCGCGGGCTGGTGACGTTCACGACCGCGTAGGCGTCCTCCTCGAAGCCGTGGCCCTCGGCTTCACCGTCCAGGAGGTCGAGCGTCGTGTACGCGTTGACCTTCATGATGCGGTCTGCCATGTCCATTGGGAGGGGATACGCCGGGGTAAGCGTGACGTTCGGTGCGGTGGTTTCACTTCGCTACTCTGAGTAGCGTTCCGATAACACGAGATGCGATATAGTGGCTAATCTGTATATTGAGACCTAATCTATAATAATGGCCTCTTAGTATTGAGAATAGTTAGCATGGAATTGGGGGAACTCGCTGATCAAAACTGGAACTCGTACGAAAAGAAGCGGTTTCTGAAGGATGGTTCGAAACTGAAGACAGACTCCTTTGACCCTGAGTCGTTCAAACATGATGGTTTTGACGACCGTGAGCGGTATCTTGATACCTACGTTCCCGCGTTGGCCGATGAAAGACGGCTTGAAAAAGAGCTTACTAATTTCACACCACCGCGACTCAGTTCGATCAACGATTCACCGTATCAAGCCTTAGTAATCCGGTATGGCGTTCTTCGAACCCTCATCCGACAGCCAGATTTCAGCATGGATAAAAAAGAGTTGCAGAACGCCGTACAGTCGTGGCAACAGGAACTGATACGAAACTCCGATCAAGATGATTTGGCTGATGATGAGTTACTCCACCTCGCGAAAGCCGCTGTAAACTACGGTTCTGATGTCGATGACTCGGAGCTACATATGGTGTATCGGTATTTCGAATTACACAACCGTGCTCAGGAGTGGAAACACCACTACTACACCTGGATAGATGTTTTCGAGCGGCTCTCATCTATCGACAGATTTCCGAAGGTGTCGCGCTCGGAGAAGCCGGAACACGCGCTCGATACAATCGAAAAAGGAATCTGGTCGCTACAGGAACAGGCCCTGGTTTACGAAATCGTTGACTCGGAGCATGGCGATACTGTCGGTATTCCTGAAGAGTACACGGGATTCATCGCTGATTGGCTCAACTACGAGATGACAGAGGAGAATTATCTCACGATGTTGGAGACGCTTGAGCCGTTCGACAAGCAAGCGATCCTCGTCGAAGCGAGTGATACATTCAACATCACCGCAAAGAATCACGGTAGGAATCAGCTCCGTCGAGAAAACATACTTAATGCCGGTATCTTCCCGAGCGACCTGTTCGAAGCAGTGCTGTCTAAAGAACAGCTCAAAGAAATCGTCGATCAGTACGGCCTGGATGCGCACAAGCGGCGGAGCGGTGAGATGATAGAGGCGATTATCGAGTATTTTGAGCGATCACAACGGTCGGTTGATAACAGTCAGGATACTGTCGAGCTGTTTTTAGACGCGTATGAAGATATCGCGGATGGCACCGTTAGGCGAATCCCGCCACAACTGCAGGGCCTCGTCGAGAACGGTAACCACTCCAAAAAGTTGGAAATACTCTTTGAAGAAGCGACAGCAGAAATATTCCGAAACGTGTTCAATCTTGGTGGTACAGAGCTACTGGGGCAGCAGGCGAGTGGTATTGTCGCTGACGGAGAAATCGAACAGGACGGGAAGTGGCTATTGTGGGACAATAAGCGCCGGGCAGGAAAATTCAAGCTGAGTAGCAGCACGCAGAGCAAGATCAAGAATTATATCGACACAAAAAGCCAGCAACACGACGTTGAGTGGTTTCTCATCATCGCTCCTGAGTTTACCTCGATAGCGAGGACAAACGCCAATCAAATGGAAAAGCAAGTCGGCGGTATCGATATCCGGTTAATGCGCGCCAGCGACTTCACGGCGCTTGCAAGATTCTGGCAAGATTCGTTCGAGGATGACGCGGAATTCCCTCTTTCGATGTTCTACGGATCAGACATCGTCGATGTCGAAACGACCAAGGACGCCCTTGAGAAGGAGTTCTCATAAATCCGTCTCCGCACGACCCCCGCTATTCGAACACGAGAACGGTCGCCTCGCCCGCTTCGAGAACGACGACCTCCTCGCCGGTCTCGGAGCGCTGTTCTTCGACGATGTCGAACATCTCCTCTTCGACGGAGACCGTCTCGCCATCGATGTCGAGTTCGATGTGGCCCTTCGTCTCCAGTTCGGCTTTGAGTTCGGCCGGGTCGGCAGCCTCCAGTCGGCCGATAACGTCGCCGGCCGTATCTCGGAAGGCGGGGCCGAGTTCGCTGTGTTCGATGTCAACATCGACGGGCACCATCTCGATGTTCGGGGTGCCCGCCTCGATGTACACCGGGCCGTTGGCCGTATCGGCGAGGTCGTACGTGTCGAGCGGGCGCTCCTCGTCGAGGTACACCTCGATGCGGTCGAGTTCGGCGTTCAGTGGCTTGCCCTCCTCTGATTTCCAGCCGCGGACGGTCGCGGCGATGTCGGCGATGAGTTCGCCACGCGTTTCGGCCTCGGCGTCGCCGGCGGGCAGGTCGGGCCACCGGGCGTTGTGGACGCTCCCATCGGTCGGGAGATGGCTCCAGGCCTCCTCGGAGATGAAGGGGGCGAATGGTGAGAGCATGCGTAGCGACGCCGTCAGCGCCGTGAAGAGCGTGTGCTCGGCAGCTTTTCGCTCGCCGGGACGGCCCTCGTAGAGCCGGCCTTTGACGAGTTCGAGATAATCGTCGGCGAGGTCGTGCCAGACGAAATCCCGAACCTCACGGAGCGCGCTGTCGAAGCGGTGTTCGTCCATGTCTTCTTCGACCGACTCGGCGACGCGTGCGCATTTCGAGAGGATCCACTCGTCGGCGTCGCGGTAGGCGGGGTCGGTTATCTCCGGCGTCGATTCGTCGACGTGGCCGGTGGCGAACTTCGTGATGTTCCAGACCTTCGTCTGGAAGCGAGAGGCGGAGGTGACCTCCTTCCACTGGAACTGGATGTCGGTGCCGGGCTGGCCGCCCAGCGCCATGGCCTGCCGGAAGGCGTCGGCGCCGTACTCCTCGACGACCTCCTCTGGCTGGACGAAGTTGCCGCGGGACTTCGACATCTTGTTGCCGTCCTCGCCGAACACCATGCCGTTGATGAGCGCCTCCTCCCACGGAATCTCGTCGGTGACGGCCGCGGTTCGGAGGATGGTGTAGAACGCCCACGTCCGAATGATGTCGTGGCCCTGTTCGCGCAGCTGGACGGGCTCGAAGGACTCCTCTGGCCAGCCGGAGACGTACATCGGCGAAATCGAGGAGTCCATCCAGGTGTCCATCACGTCGGTTTCGCCAGTCCAAGAGTCGCCGCCACATTCGATACAGGTGTCGGTGGCCGGGTCTTCGGTCATCGGATCGACCGGCACTTCCTCGGGCGTCGCGGTTTGGACGTGCCCGCACTCTTCACACTCCCAGGCGGGAATCGGGGTCGCGAACACGCGCTGGCGGGAGATGACCCAGTCCCACTCCATTCCCTCCGTCCAGTCTTCGAGCCGGTCGTACATGTGCTCCGGATACCACTCGATTCCCTCGGCGGTCTCCAGAATCTCCTCCTGGTCGACCTTCACGAACCACTGCTCTTTCGAGAGAATCTCGATGGGCGTGTCACAGCGCCAACACTGGCCGACGGACTGTTCGGTCGGCGTTTCATCCTCGAGGTGGCCCGACTTCTGGAGTGCCGTCGCGATCTCGTCTTTCGCCTCGTCGATTGTGAGGCCCTCGTAGTCGCCCGCGAGCTCGTTGAGACGGCCGTCCTCGGTGACGGCCGGCCGGAGGCCGAGGTCGTGTTCGGCCCACCAGTCGACGTCCTGTTTGTCGCCGAACGTACATATCATGACGGCGCCGGTACCGAACTCGGAGTCGACGTCGTCGTCGGCGATGAGTTCGACCTCCTGGCCGAACAGCGGCACCTCGAAGGTGTCACCGACGCGGCCCTCGTAGCGCTCGTCGTCGGGGTCGACGACGATGGCGACACACGCCGCGAGCAGTTCGGGGCGCGTGGTCGCGATTTCGATGTTGTCGTTGTTGATGCCGTCGAAGGTGACGTAGTAAAGCGTCCCCTCGTGGTCTTCGTTCTCGACCTCGGCGTCGGCGATGGCCGTCTCACAGCGCGGACACCAGTTGACGGGGTGTTCGTCCTGGTAGACGTAGCCGGATTCGGCCATTTCGGCGAAGGAGCGCTGCGTTTCGCCCCAGTAGTCGGGGTTCATCGTGCGGTACTCGTGGTTCCAGTCCTGAGAGAACCCGAGCGTGTGCATCGTCTCCTTCATCGCGTCAATCTGGTCTTCGGTATGTTCGATACACCACTCGCGGAACTGCTCGCGGGAGATGTCCGTCCGGTGGATGTCGCGGTTCTCCTCGACTTTCACCTCGGTCGGGAGGCCGTGACAGTCCCAGCCCTGCGGGAAGAGCACGTCGTCGCCCTGCAGCCGGTGATACCGGGCCGCGAAATCCATGTAACACCAGCCGAGGGCGTTCCCGATGTGGAGGTTCCCAGTCGGGTACGGCGGCGGCGTGTCGATGATGTAGTCGGGGCGCTCCTCGTCGTCTTCGTATTCGTAGACGCCCGCCTCCTGCCAGTGGTCGCGCCATTTCTGCTCTGCCTCTCCGGGGTCGAAGCTATCTGGAACCTGACTCATTGTTTGGGTGCGTAGACCCGCCGGTAGTCGGAATGGTCGTGCGCGTGATGAGAAAACGCGCGGTTACAGCCCACGTACTACCGACGAGGTCGCGCTCATACCCGACTGGTGGCACGTTCCGGATAAAAAGGTTCGCTTAGCCACCGGCGGTTTCAGGCTATCGCCAATCTGGCGGGGTCGGCTCCGCACAGCCGGCACGAATGTCGTCGCAGTCATGGGATTGTTGGCTGCGGTCGGGGAATGCTCGCTTCGAGCGGTAGTGGAAACTGAGGCGGTCGGCGAAGGCATCGTCGGCCAGGAGTCGGCCGTCGGCGTCGTGATATCCGGACTCCTCGGGCGTCTTGAGCCAGCGGTCGAACCACGCGACAGTGTAGTGGTCGGCGAGGGCGTTGCCGAACTCCCAGGAAGTGGTCGGGAACGTCGGCAGTCGCGACCACTCGTAGTGTGTGCCGCCGCGGATGACGAACTGGTAGGCCGGCACGTCGGCGTCGCGCCACTTTGCGAAGCCGGTCGATTTGGCGTTGGGGTCAGGCGGCCGCTCGTGCGGCGTCGGCGTCAGGAAGTAATCGCCGGACTGGCCCATCGCGGGCACGCGAGGGGTGACGCTGCCTTCGGGTACCGTGTCGAAGAACGCCGCGGTGTCACTGCCCTCGGCTGCGGCACCGTCGCCGCCGATATCATCACTGTTGCCGAGGTTGTCCCACGCGACGACGGCGTCAACGGGGTTTTCGCCGCCCGTCGGCCACGGCGTCAGCCCTTGGACGATGCTGGCGCCGATAGCCCCCGCCGAATGGCCGGCGATGCCGAGACGGTCGCGGTCGAGGCGGTCGAAGACGGGGTTGTGCTCGACGACCGGCGCGCCGTCATCGCGTCGGTACGACGCCCTCGTGTTCGGTTCGTAGGGGTCGTTCGGCGTCGAGTGGAAGAAGTCGATGGCGTCGACCTGGTTCGTGACGAAGACGTCGCCGTTGGCGTTGCTGCCGCGCTCGCCGTCGGGCGTGACGCTGTCGGAGCGCCCCTGCCCGCGTGGGTCGTAGGTGAGAACGGCGTAGCCAGCGGCGACGAGCGACTGGGCAGCCCACCAGTAGGGCGGTTCGGGCGCCTGCACGGAGCCGTTTGTGATGACGACGCCAGGCAGGTCGTCGCCATCCGTCGGCATCCAGAGATGCCCCGAGAGCCGTGCACCCTGTCGGTCGTAGAAGGCAACGCGGCGACGCTCGCCGACGGTGCCGTAGAAGTCGCGGGCGTCGATGTCCCGGTAGAGTGCTGGGTCGCCGGTACACTGCTCGCCCCACGTCGCACAGAGGTTGGCGTGGCTCCGCCAGCCCGGTTCCGTGCGGACGCGGTCGGCGTAGTCGGCGCCGTTTTGCTGGCTGCGGCGCTGCCATCGCTCCATGAATCCGGGGTCGCCGGCCTGTTCGGCCGGCGCCTCCTGTGTTTTCGCGTAGTTGCGGAACTCGCGTTCGTACCATCCAGCGTCGGCCAGTCCATCCGCGGGGCTCTGTGCCGACGCGTGCCCGCTTGCGAGCGCGGGCGCTGTCACCCCCGAGGCGGCGGCGACTTCGAGCAATCGCCGTCGTGTGAACTGGCCCCGCATCGTTTCACCTCGGAGTTGCTGGAACTATATCAAAGGGTTATCGGCGCTTCTAGCCGGCTATTTATCAGGCATTGGGAAGGGTCGCGCGTGCGAGAATCACAATCCTCACTTGTCGGCGCGTGGACGTACCGGTATGCAACTGGGTGTAATCGGGCTCGGACGGATGGGCCGTATCGTCGTCGACCGGGTCGTTGATGCAGGCCACGATGTCGTCGCCTTCGACCTCGACGAGGAGGCAGTGGCGGCCGCCGCCGACGCCGGGGCCTCGCCCGCGGATTCCATCGAGGATTTCGTCTCACAGCTCCCCGAGGAGAAGCGCATCTGGCTGATGGTGCCGGCCGGTGACGCCGTCGACGCGACGCTCGATGACCTCGAACCACACCTCGACGAGGACGACATCGTCGTCGACGGCGGCAACTCCCACTTCGAGAAATCCGTCGCCCGCGGCGAGGCGCTGGAGGCCGCCTATCTTGACTGTGGAACATCGGGCGGCCCCGCCGGCGCCGAACTCGGCTTCTCGCTCATGGTCGGTGGCCCCGAGTGGGCCTACACCGAGATGGTGCCGGTGCTCGACGCCATCGCGACCGGGCCGCAGGGCCACGACCACATGGGCGCGCTCGGCTCCGGCCACTACGTGAAGATGGTGCACAACGGCGTCGAGTACGCGCTGATGCAGGCCTACGGCGAGGGCTTCGAGTTGCTCTCGGAGGGCCGCTACGACCTCGATATGGAGTCGATCGCACGAACCTGGAACAACGGCGCTGTCATCCGGTCGTGGCTGCTCGAACTCTGTGAGGAGGCGTTCCGCGAGGAGGGTAACGACCTCGGGACGGTCGCAGACCACATCTCCGGCGGGTCGACCGGCACGTGGACGGTACAGGAGGCGCTCGAACAGGAGGTCTCCATCCCGCTCATCTACGAGGCGCTCGGCGAGCGGTTCGACTCCCGTGTCGGCGAGGACGGGAAGTTCTCCCGGCGGCTCGCGAACCGACTCCGCTACGGCTTCGGTCGCCACGAAATCGAACGGCAGGAGTGAGCGGCCAGGCACGCCCCCTGTTTCAGGTCGAGATTGCTTCGGGCGGCGTCCCCTGCGGGCGGTACAACCCAGTTCAGCACGCCCGTGCGGCGGCGGTTTCAATATCTGTGTCGGTCTGAACCTTATTTGAGGAGTAGGGGCTATCGTATAGTGGCTAACGGCCACAGCCGTTGGCTCTGTCTTCGGGCTGGCACCCCGCATCACTGCTTTTGACGGGAAAAACGGAGAGTGCGGCATCCCGCGCTCGTCTCGCAAATATTGCCGTAACTCTTGGTTATAGAAGCGAGTAGTGATATGCACACCATACATGAACGACGAGGAGCGGCAGTTGGGCTTCGGAACGCGGTGTCTGCACGTCGGGCAGGGCCCAGAGCCCGAGACGGGCGCCGCCGCGCCGCCCATCTACCAGACGACGTCCTACGAGTTCCCGGATGCCGATATCGCGGCGTCTCGCTACGCGCTTGAGGACGAGGGAAACGTCTACTCTCGCATCGCCAATCCGACTGTGCAGGCCTTAGAGGAACGCCTCGCCTCCCTCGAGGGCGGCACCTCGGCGCTCGCCACCGCGTCCGGGATGGGCGCGCTCGATGCCGCGACGCTCGTGCTCGCCGAAGCCGGCGACAACGTCGTTTCGGCCTCATCGATCTACGGTGGCACACACGCCTACCTCTCGCATACGGCCGCCCGCCGCGGTATCGACGTGACGTTCGTCGACACGCTCGACCCCGAATCCTACGCCGAAGCAATCGACGAGAACACTGCGTACGTCCACTGTGAGACGGTTGGCAACCCCTCACTCGTGACGCCGCCGCTGGAGGAGATCGCTGACGTGGCACACGACCACGGCGTGCCGCTGTTCGTCGACAACACCTTCGCGACGCCCGCGCTGTGTCGTCCGCTGGAACACGGCGCCGACATCGTCTGGGAGTCGACCACGAAATGGATTCACGGCTCCGGGACGACGCTCGGCGGGATTCTCGTCTCCGACGGCTCCTTCCCGTTCGAGGAGCACCCCGAGAAATACCCCGAAATCGGCGGGCCGAACCCCGCCTTCGACGGCCTGAACTTCAGCGAGCGCTTCGGCGACCGCGCGTTCACGATGGCCGCTCGCCAGCGTGCGACGCGCAGTCTCGGCGACCAGCAGTCCCCGTTCGACGCCTGGGTGACGATGCAAGGCGCCGAGACGCTCGACCTCCGGATGGAACGCCACTCAGAGAACGCCCGCGCTGTCGCGGAGTTCCTCGACGACCACCCCGCAGTCGGCTGGGTCACCTATCCCGGCTTGGAGAGCCACGAAACCCACGACCTCGCCTCGAAATACCTCGACGGCGGCTACGGCGGCATGATCGCCTTCGGCCCCGAGGAAGGCTACGAGGCCGCCAAACGCGTTTGTGAGGAGACCGAGGTGGCGAAGTTCCTCGCGAACATCGGCGACGCCCGGACGCTCGTCATCCACCCGGCCTCGACGACGCACGCGCAGTTGACCGAGGCCGAACAGCGCGCCAGCGGCGTCACGCCCGACCTCGTTCGACTCTCCGTCGGTATCGAAGACGTAGCTGATATCATCGCAGACCTCGATAGCGTACTATGAGCAGTGAACAGAACGTCGTCTCGCTCGGCGAGTTCACCTTCGAGAGCGGCGAGTCCATCCCCGACCTCGAAATCGCCTACGAGACTTACGGCGAGTTCACCGGCGACAACGCCGTCCTCGTCTGTCACGCGCTGACCGGCAGCGCCCACGTCGCGGGCAGTCGGCGCCGTGCCGACACCGCCGGGCAGGCCCACGCCTGGTGGGACGACATCGTCGGGCCGGGCAAGGCCGTCGACACGACCGAATACTACGTCATCTGTGCGAACGTGCCCGGGTCGTGTTACGGCTCGTCCGGCCCCGCCTCCATCAACCCCGAGACGGGCGAACCATGGGGCACTGATTTCCCGGCGGTCACGGTCGGTGACTGGACGCGCGCCCAGCGCCGCCTGCTCGACCATCTCGGCATCCCGAACCTCCATGCGGTCATCGGTGGCAGCGTCGGCGGCATGAACGTCCTCGATTGGGCGAAGCGCCACCCCGACCACGCCGACCGCGCCATCGTCATCGCCGCGTCGGCCCGCCTCGACCCCCAATGCCTCGCGCTTGACGCCATCGCGCGGCGCTCGATTACCACCGACCCGAACTGGTCGGGCGGTGACTACTACGGTGAGGACGACGACCCGCCGACCCAGGGGCTTGCGTTGGCCCGCCAGATCGGCCACGTCATGTACCTCTCGAAATCGTCGATGGAGAAGAAGTTCGGCCGCCGGTCGGCCGGGATGGACGTCGGCCGCGACACGTTCCCGACCGACCCCGCAGCCGGATTCTTCCCGTATCGGGAGGTCGAATCGTATCTCGATTATCAGGGCGAGAAGTTCGCGGAGCGGTTCGACGCCAACGCCTATCTGTATCTCTCGCGGGCGATGGACAACTACGACCTCTCGTCGGGGTACGAATCCGACGCCGACGCCCTGGCGGCGTTCGACGGCGAAGCCCTGTTGGTCTCCTTTACCGGCGACTGGCATTTCACCGTCGAACAGAGTGAGGCGCTGGCGGAGGCGTTCCGGTCGAGCGACGCCGGCACCGCCCACCACGTCATCGACTCCGACCACGGCCACGACGCCTTCCTCGTCGAACCCGACCGGCTCGGCCCGCCGCTGGCCGATTTCCTCGAGGACGGCGTTCGCGGCAAGGCCGTCTCGGATACGAAAACGGAGACGGACACGGGCGACGATTTCGCCCCCGTCCACACCAGTCTCTTTTCGGACTGAGTTCAGCCGTCGTAAAAGAGGAACACTGCGAGGCCGACGACGGCAGCGACGACGTATGCAGGCTGGGCGAGCGCCGTCTCGGAGATCGCGGTGGCCGTCGCGCCATCGAAGGTGAGGCCGCCGCTGGTCTCGGCGACGACGCCGACCGACGCCAGGAAGACGGCGAGCGCGCCGAGTGCCACGATGACTCCGGCGGCGCTCAGCGGGTTATCATCGGCCCAGCCAGCGATGCGGTACAGCGGCCACAGAAGCGTCCCTCGGAGTCCCATGCCCACCCGGACGTTTCGTATGGAGATAAAACCGCGTCAGACATCCGCCACCGACCGCCGGCGGCCGATTCTTACGAATTGTTGTAACTGTTTACCGCGACGACCGCCTGAAGACTGGCGGTCGATGCGGAAATGAATTACAACAGTCCGTATCAAATGACGTGTTCGGTGTCGTAGGAGCCGAGCACGCGAACCCAGCCGGTGGAGGCGATGTCGCGGAGGTCGTCGATGGCTTCCTGGGCGCGCTCCTCGTAGAGGCCGGCGGCGAAATCGAAGTGGAAGACGTAATCGCCGAGGCGCTCGCCGCTGGGGCGGGATTCGACCCGCGAGAGATTGACATCACGTTCTGCGAACGGTTCGAGCATCTCCAAGAGCAGGCCTGGGTAGTTCGTGTTCGGGTAGACGACGACGCTGCTTTTGCCGCCGGCGTCGGAGCGTTCGGTTTCGGGCGCGAGCACGACGAACCGGGTGGCGTTCGAGTCGCTATCCTGGATGTCGCGGGCGAGTACCTGCAGGTCGTCGCCGGCGGTCGCGGGATGGCCGATAGCGGCGACGGTGGAATCCTCGCGCGCTCGTTCGACCCCGCGGGCGGTGGAGGCGACGGCCTCGGTTTTGACGCTCGGGTACTCACGGGAGAGGAACTCCCGGCACTGGGCGAGCGCCTGGGGGTGGCTCGTGACAACCTCGAACTCGCTCGTCTGGGCGAGGAGGGCGTGCTGGATGGGCGTGACAATCTCACGGACGACGGAGACGTTGCGGTCGGCGAGGGCGTCCAGCGATTCGGTGACGCTGCCCTCGATGCTGTTCTCGATGGGAATGACGCCGCGCTCGTATTCGCCGCTTGCGACGCCTTCGACGATGCCGGTCACGGATTCGACGAAATCGATCTCGTCTGCGACGGCCTTCGTCGCGCGGTGTGAGTAGGTTCCTTCCGGGCCGAGCGTGAGCGCCTTCATTGCACCGGGGTAGTGTGGGAGTTGGCAAAAGAGCGTCGGGTGCGGGACTCCGAGCAGAGCGAGGAGTCCCGATGTAGCGAGCGGGAGGAGCGAGTGCAACGATCGACGACACGCGAGCGGCGAGAGCCTGAGCGCAGCGAAGGCTCTCGATATGACGAGCGGGAGGAGCGGTAGCGAGACACGACCGGAGGGAGTGTCTCGAAGAATCGAGCGGAGAACGAAGTGAACCGCGAGACGTGCGAACCGCGAGCAGCGAGGCTGAGCTCCAGAACAAACCGCGAGCAGCGAGGCCGTAGAGTCACCGATTCAGCGTGTGAACGGCCATGTCACGAGCGTTCGCGGCCGCCTCGGCAACAGCCTCCGACAGCGTCGGGTGGGTGTGAATCGTCGCTGCGATATCTTCGAGTTGCGCTCCCATCTCGATGGCGAGGCCGACCTCGGCGATGAGTTCGGAGGCCTCGGGAGCGACTATCTGGGCGCCGAGGACGAACTCGGTTTCGGCGTCGGCGACGATACGGACGAAGCCCTCATCGGCGCCGAGCGTGAGCGCGCGGCCGGAGGCACGCAGCGGCATCTCGCCGACGATTGGGTCGAAGCCGGCCTCCTCGGCCTCGGCTTCGGTCATCCCGACCGTGCCGATTTCGGGGTCGGTGAACACCGCAGCCGGGACGGCCTGGTAATCGAGGGCTGCCGGTTCGCCGGCGATGACTTCGGCAGCGACGTGGCCCTCCTTGTACGCCTTGTGTGCGAGCATCGGCTCGCCGGCTACGTCGCCGACGGCGAAGACGTGTTCGACGTCGGTTCGGGCCTGGTGGTCGGTTTCGATGGTGCCGTCCTCGTTCGGTTCGAGGCCGATGCCGTCGAGGTTGACCGTGTCCGTGACGGCCCGGCGGCCGACGGCGACGAGCACCTTCTCGGCGGTATATTCGTGGGTGTCGCCGTCCTCGGTTTCGGTGGTGACGAGCGCCTCGCCGCCAGCTTCCTCCCAGCCCTGGGCTGCCTCGCCGAAGTGGAAGTCGATGCCGTGTTCCTCGGCGCGGTTCCGGATGATGCGCTTGACGTCGTCCTGATAGCCCGGCAGGATATCGTCGAGCATCTCGACGACGGTAACGTCACAGCCGAGTTTCGCGAGCACGGTCGAAAGCTCCATGCCGATGTAGCCGCCGCCGACGACGAGCATGGATTCGGGCACCTCATCGAGGTTCAGCGCCCCGGTGGAGTCGAGAATCCGGTTGCCGTCGAAATGTAGTCCCGGAAGCTGGACGGGGCGGCTCCCCGTCGCGATGATGGCGTGTTCGAACTCGATGGATTCGCTGCCCTGCCCCTCGCCGCCGTGGGCGACGCGAGCCGTGTTCTCGTCGACGAACTCCGCGCGGCCCGAGATGAGGTTGACACCGTTGGCTTTGCAGAGCTTCTCGACGCCGTTCGTTAGCTGGTCGACAACGCCATCCTTCCAGCCGACGAGGCCCTTCATATCGACGGCGGGGTCGGCGTGGATGCCCATCTGCTCCGCGTCACCGACCTCGTCGGCCAGCCCCGTCGCGTGGATGAGCGCCTTCGAGGGGATACACCCCTCGTTGAGGCAGGTGCCGCCGTAGGCGTCCTTCTCGACGAGCGTGACGTCCAACCCGAGCTGTCCGCCGCGAATCGCGGCGACGTAGCCGCCCGGCCCGCCACCGATGACCAGTACCTCCGTTCCTGTCGCGATGTCTCCGACGACCATTCGTTGTAGACCTCTCGCCCGGAGGGGTTAAAAACTGGCAGGAATTGCCGAGGGGGTCGGCGCGCGTGGAAGAAAGGCCGAGGCCGAAGGCGCTACTCGTCGTCGTCGGGCGCGTAGTAGTACTCGCCCGCTTTCTTCTGCTCGCGGTCTTTCTGGGAGCCGGGCTTGTTGATGCGGGGACGACCCGTCCGTTCGTCGCGGCGGAAGGTGACGTCGAGGTTCGACAGGAAGGTGTTCATCCCCTCGCGCATCCCCATCGGCTCGCCAGCGCGGCCGTGTTCGGCCGGCTGGCCTTCGAAGACCTGGAGCCGGTCGGAAAGCAGGTCGATCATGTAGATATCGTGGTCGATGACCATCGCCGTCGCACCGTGGTTTTCGGTGTAGCGGCGGATGGCTCGCGTCGCGAGGACGCGCTGTTCGACGTCGAGGTGTGCGGAGGGCTCGTCAAGGAGATACAGGTCGGCCTCTCGGGAGAGACACGCCGCGATGGCGACGCGCTGGCGCTCGCCACCGGAGAGGTCGGTGAGGTTCTGCTCCATGATGCGCTCGAGCTGGAGCGGCTGGGCGATCTCGGTGTTCCAGTACGAGGAGCCGAAATCGTCGGTGATGGAGCGAAGGAACGAATCGACCCGCATCGGCTGGTCGATTTCGACGTACTGCGGCTTATACGAGATATCGAGACGGGCGTCGAACGACCCCTCGTCCGGTTCGATGCGGCCGGCGAGCAGTTTCGCGAACGTCGATTTCCCGATTCCGTTCGGGCCGACGATGCCGAGTACCTCGTTCTGTCTGATTTCGCCAGCGTCGACCTCCAGCGTGAACTCACCCTCGCCGTAGGATTGCGTCATGGCCGGATACTCGACGAGCGTGTCGCCGTGCGAGGCCGTCCGCGGGGCGTGTTCCTCGAACTCGATGGATCCCGGCCGGATGCGCATGTTCTCGTTTTCGAGGTAGCCCTCGAGATACTCGTTGATGCCCGATTTCGTGGATTTCGGCGGCGTGATGACGCCGAAGACGCCGGGCTCACCGTAGGCGACGTGGAGCGCGTCGGCGAGCAGGTCGAGCACCGCGAGGTCGTGCTCGACGACGAGCATCGACCGGCCCTCCTCGGAGAGTTCCTGGATCAGGCGGGCGGCGGTGACGCGCTGGCCGATGTCGAGATACGGCGTGATCTCATCGAGGAAGTAGAAGTCGGCGTCCCGGACGAGTGTCGCCGCCAGCGCGACCCGCTGGAGTTCGCCGCCCGACAGCGTGTCGATGGGCTGGTCGATGACCGGCTCGATGCCGAGCCGTTCGACCAGCTCGTCGGCGGCATCACGTTCGTCGACGCCGGCAAGTAGTTCGCTCGTCTTCCCGTCGAAGGTGTCGGGGATCTTGTCGACGTACTGCGGTTTGCGGGCAACGGTGACATCACCCTCTCGGAGGTCTTGGAGGTATCCCTGTAGTTCCGTGCCGCGGTACTCATCGAGCACCTCGTCCCAGTCAGGTTCGTCCTCGAAGCGGCCGAGGTTCGGCGTGATTTCGGCCGCAAGGACGTGAACGGCGGTCGTCTTCCCGATGCCGTTCGGCCCCAGGATGCCGGTGACGCGGCCCTCCTGTGGCGCCGGCAGGCCGTACAGGGCGAAGCTGTTCTCGCCGTAGCGGTGGGTGGGATCGTCCTCCAGTTCCTGCGGGAGGTTGATGATTTCGAGGGCGTCGAAGGGGCATTTCTCGACGCAGATACCGCAGGTCTCGCCGAGACAGAGGTCTTCGGAGATGGAGACCTGGTCGGGCGCGCCGGCGAAGAGGCCGTCCTCGCCGTGGCGCTCCTCGCGCGTGACGATGCACTCCTCGCCCGTCCGGTTGGGCGGGCAGAAGTTCGCACATTCGTAGTTACAACGGTCGGGCTGACATCTGTCGAGGTCAACGACCGCGATACTGTCTTCGGCCATCAGAACGTCGTCCCCGTTACGAGCAGGATCGACCAGCAGACGAACCAAAGCGCGAACGTCATGAACGCCACGTACAGGTAATCCTTCACGCCGAAGTCCTCGACGTCGATTTCGAGCCCGGCCGCTTCCAGAGCCCGAAGCAGGGGGAACTGCACGATGACGGCACCGGCGAGCACGTAGACGGCGAGTGGGTCTTCGGCGCCGCCGGCGACGGTGCCGGAGATGAGCGCCGCAACCACGCCAGCGAGACACGCGATCGCCGTGACCGTCACGCCGCGGACGTGCGCGACTCGGCGTTCGGCCGTATCGGTTGCCATACGGCATACTCGGCCATCCGTCGTCAAAAGCGGTTCGTTCCCACGACGGGGGTGTTGGCGACAATACCACACCTGTTGGGGTCAATGTTTATACTCCTGGCAACCCTCCTTTCAGGTACAAATGGCCGATTCTGACGGGGAAGAACTCACTGACCTTCCGCCCAGCGCGAAACTCGTCTACAAGGTGCTCGAATACAACGGGCCGATGACCCAGAAGGCCATCGTCGAGGAGTCGATGCTCTCGGCTCGGACGGTTCGGTACGCCCTCGAGCGGCTCGAGGACATCGACATCGTCACCGAAGACGTCTACTTCGCCGACGCTCGGCAGAATCTCTATGAGATCGAGGCACCCGTGGAAGCTGCGGCCGACGGCGGCACCGAGGCGGCCTCCTGCGACGACTAATCCCGCTGCTTTTGTTCGGCATCACACCGTAGCGACAGCCGTATCGAAAACGGAAGCGAGCGACTACTGCGGGACGGCCGTAATCTGATTGCCGCGGTCGATAGCCTCCTCGATTTCGTCGGCGATGGCCGATCCACGAGAGACCTGCACCTCGCCGCCGCGTGAGACGGTCGCGGTGAACAGGTACTCGCCGTCGGCCCGCACCTCGACGGTTTCGCCCTGATGGCCGGACATCGGGATGACGACGTGGCGGTTCGTCACTTCGGGCGTGACGACTTCGCCGGCGTGTTGGGTGGTGCCACCACCACCGCTGCCACCGCTGGAGGCAGATTTCCCACCGGGACGCTCGGAGAAGGTTCGGACGTCGATGCTGATGCCGAGACGGTCTTCGATCTGGCTGATACGGCCGCCACCCTTGCCGATGACGTAGGAGATGTCGTCGTCCTCGACATAGACGACTGCCTTCTCGCGGCCCTTGATTTCGACCTCGACGTGCCCGCGGGCGACGGAGCGGATCTCGCGTTCAATCTCCTGTTTCGCGACGCGTTCGATACCGCTTTCCTCGCCGTCCTCGCCCTCGGCGCCTTCCAGCGGCACGGTGACGACCTGGCGGTTGAACGTGTAGATCTCGTAGGCGGGCTCGCCCGTCTCGAAGTCCTCGATGACGATGACCGGGCGGGCGAGGTCTTCCTCGACGAGGCCGTGGGGCACTTTCACTTCGGTCTTCACGTCGTAGACGGTGTGGACGTCGCCGGCTTCGATGTAGACGACGGTGTCGACGACCTGCGGAATCATGCCGAGTTCGACGCGGCCGACGAGCCGCTGGAGGGCGTCGATGGCGCGAGTGGCGTGGACGACGCCAATCATGCCGACGCCGGCCATCCGCATGTCCGCGAACGTCTCGAAGTCGGACGTTTTGCGCACCTCGTCGTAGATGGTGTAGTCGGGCCGCACCATGAGCAGCGAGTCGGCGGTGTTCTCCATCGATCCGCTGAGTTCCGTGTACTGGGTGATTTCGGGGCCGACCTGGAGGTCACGCGGCTTCTCCATCGTCTTGACGGCGTAGCCGGAATCGCTGAGGAACTCGGCGACGGCCTGTGCGAACGTCGACTTCCCGGCGCCGGGCGCCCCGGAGATGAGGACGCCTCGCTGCCGTTCCGTAAACCGGTCGCGGAGCGCGTCGGCGTTCTCGTAATCCTCCAGCGTCGTCTTGACGATGGGTCGGACGGCAGTCACCTCGACGCCGTCGGAGAAGGGGGGTTCGGCGACGGCGATTCGCATGTCGCGAATCTGAACGATGGTCATGCCGGGGTGGGTGAGTTCGATGAACCCCTCGGCCGAGGAGCGAGCGGTATCGATGATGTCGTTGGCGAAGGTGCGCATCTGCTCTTCGGTGAGCGTCTCCTCGCCGATGTGTTCGTACGACATCTCGCCGATGGTGCCGCGTTTCGCCATCGGGCGCACGCCGGTCTTCAGATGCACCGACATGGTCTGGTCGTCGAAGTACGTCTTGATGGCCAGTTCCGTCTCCTCCTCGGTGCGGGGTTCGACGTAGCTGACGTCGAGCCCCTTCGCCTTCGCGACCTCGCTTTGGACGACATCGCTCGTCAATAGGGTGGCGTCGTACTCGTCCGCGAGATCGCGAATCAGGGCGTCGATTTCGCCCTCGCCGGCTTCGCGTTTCTCGATTGCGGCGGGGCGTCGGCCGACATATTCGAGGGCGATTTGCCCCTCCGCTTCGTAGTCGATGAGCCGCTGGAGTTCCTCGAGGCCGTTCCAGCCGCTATCGCGGCCTTCGTTGGCCTGCGCCTCCAGTTCACCGACGACCGCCTCCGGAACGTAGACGGTGCCATCGAAGCTCTCGGCCTCGATGCGTTCCGATACCCGGCCGTCGATTACCGCGCTCGTATCCGGGAGAATGTCCATACCGAATTTCGGTTCCCAACGCGTATAAATTCGGTGATACTTGGAGTGAGAGCAGGAATACATCACGGTACAGAACCGCTTCCTGTGGGTGTATCGCGCGCGGCCGACCATCAGAAGCGTGTTACACGTCCACACAGCAGTTCGGAGGGTTCTTTTGCTGTGAATCCGCAGTATTTGCCATGGCAACCGACCAAACGACGGTTCCAGAGGCCTATGGCGACCTGCTGGAGCAGTACAAGCGGTCGACGTATCTCGGCGATGCGAACATGGTGTTGAGTTGGGATCAGGAAGTCATGATGCCGGAGGGCGGCACGCCCGCACGGTCGAAACAGCGCGGCGCTATCTCCGCCGTCGCACACGACATGCTCGTCGACGACGATGTCGCCCAACTGCTCGACGAGCTGGAGGGCGCGGAACTGCCGGACGGCGAAGCCGCGAACGTCCGCGAAATCCGCAGACAGTACGAGCGGAAGGCTCGCGTCCCGACCGACCTCGTCGAGGAGATCAGCGAGGCCACAAGCGACGCCCACCCCGTCTGGCAGGAGGCCAGGGAGAACGACGACTGGGACACCTTCGCGCCGACCGTCGAGCGCATTCTGAACCTCAAGAAGGAGTACGCAGAGCACATCGACCCTGATTCCGACCCCTACGAGGTGCTGTTTGCCGACTACGAGCCGTATCTCGACCTCGAGACGGCCGAGCGCATCCTCGAACGGCTGCGCGACCGGCTCGTCCCGCTCATCGACGCCATCCGCGACTCGGACACCGACCTCTACTCGGTCGAGGGAACGTACCCCGAAGACCAGCAGATGGAGCTGGCGCGTGACACGCTCGACACGCTCGGCTACGACTTCGAGCACGGCCGCATCGACACCGCACCGCACCCCTTCTCCAGCGGCACGCAGTTCGACGCCCGCGTGACCACGCGCTTCGATGAATCCGACCCGCTGGATTCGCTCGGCTCGACCATCCACGAGTTCGGCCACGCCACCTACACCCAGGGGCTCCGAAAGGACGCCTACGGCACGCCGCTGGGCGAGCATCGCGGCCTCACCGTCCACGAATCGCAATCCCGGCTCTGGGAGAACCACGTCGGCCGCACGAAGGATTTCTGGGAGCTGTTCGCGCCCCAGTTCAACGACCAGTACGGCACCGACCTCTCGGCACAGGACGCCTACGAGGCCGCGAATCAGGTGTACGAGGACAACCTCATCCGCGTCGAAGCGGACGAGCTCACCTACCACCTGCACATCATCCTCCGGTTCGAAATCGAGCGCGACCTGCTGACCGGCGACCTCGACGTCGAGGAGGTGCCGGCCGTTTGGAACGACAAGATGGAGGAGTATCTCGGCATCCGGCCCGATGCCGACAGCGAGGGCTGTCTGCAGGACATCCACTGGAGCCACGGCTCGTTCGGTTACTTCCCGACGTACTCGCTGGGCAGCGTGCTTGCGGCCCAGCTGCACGCCGCGGCGAAAGACGACATCGGCACCCTCGACTCGCAGGTGCGGGCCGGCGAGTTCGACGCCCTCCACGAGTGGCTCACCGACAACGTCCACAGCCAGGGCCAGCGGTACACCACCGACGCCCTCATCGAGGCGGCCACCGGCGAGGCGTTCACCGCCGACTACTTCCTCGAATACGCGGAGTCGAAGTTCGCCGACCTCTACGACCTCGACCGCTAAGGTGTGGCCGGCGTGACGCCGGGCTTTTCTACGCGCGCCCCGAGAGGTGATGCATGGACACGGACGCGAAACGCGAGGCCGCAATCGACGACCTCCGTGAGTTCGATGGGGTCGTCATCGCCTTCTCCGGCGGCGTCGATTCGGCCGTCGTCGCCGCCCTCGCAAAAGAGGCGCTCGGCGGCGACGCGGTCGCCTGCACCGCCAAAAGCGAGACGCTGCCGGCGGCCGAGCTGACCGACGCGACTCGGGTCGCCGAGGAAATCGGCATCCGCCACGAAATCGTCTCCTTCTCCGAACTCGACAGCGAGGCGTTCATCGAGAACGACGACGAGCGCTGCTATCACTGCCGGTCGATGCGACTCGGGAAGATGTTCGAGACGGCCCGAGAGCTGGGCATCGAGACGGTGTGTGACGGGACGAACGCATCCGACCCCGGCGATGGCCACCGCCCCGGACTCCGGGCCGTCGAGGAGCTGAACGCCTACTCGCCGCTTCTCGAACACGGCATCACGAAAGACGAGGTGCGCGACATCGCCCGCCACTACGACCTCTCGGTGGCCGACAAACCCTCGATGGCCTGTCTCTCCTCGCGCATCCCGACGGGACTCGAAGTGACCGAGGAGAAACTGACCCGCGTCGAGAAAGCCGAGACGCTCCTGCGGACGTGGGGCTTCGAGCAGTTCCGCGTGCGCGACCACGACGGCCTGGCACGCATCGAGGTCGGGGAAGCGGAACTCGACCGGGCGCTCGACCCCGATTTCGCCGCCGCCGCCCGCGAGCACCTCGCTGACGTCGGCTTCGACCACGTGACACTCGATTTGGAGGGCTACCGGACGGGCAGCGTTTCGCCCTCGGATTCCTCCGACGACGTTCTCGACGCCGAATACCCCACGAGCGACGATTGAGGCGGCGAGTTCGACCTCGATGAGGAGGCGACCGACGCCGCCGGATAAGCAATAATCGCTACCCGTCCCACTCCGTTGCGTTCTCACGGAGGATGTCCACAGTACCGTCCTCAGCGACGAACTCGTTGACCGCGCAGTTGGCCTGATGGTGCTTGCCGAGCGCGTCCTGCAGTTCCATCCCCTTCGCATAGCCCAGGAGGACGTGCAGTGGGCCACCGTGTGTGACGACGAGTACCGTCCCGCCGTCGTGGTCGTCGACGAGGCGTTTGAACCGGCCGGTGACGCGGTCGGAAACGTCCCGGAGCGACTCGCCGCCTTCCGGCACCGCGAGAGCGGCCTCGTAGGCGGCGTCGCCGAGGCCGAACTCGGGGAACCGCTCCTCGACATCGGCGTAGGTGAGGCCCTGATACACGCCGAGATCGCGCTCGCGCCAGTGGGGTTCGTACTCGACGTGGCGGTCGCCGATGTCGACGGAGTCGAGGATATGGTCGGTCGTCTGTCGCGTGCGCAACGAATCGGAGGCGAAGACGCGGTCGATGTCGTGTTCGTATCGGTCGGCCAGCCACTCGCCGGCGGCCGCCGCCTGCGTTCGGCCGGTGTCGTTGAGCGGCACGGGGGCCCACCCCTGCATCCGGCCGTTTCGGTTCCAGTCGGTTTCGCCGTGGCGGACGGCGACGACGCGCGTCATTGGGTAGCCGTACTTCACGGTGGGCAATGAGCTTTCGGTCACCGAGGCCGACAGTAGTTCTATACGGCCGAGCGGTGTGGCTCGCGTATGGCGTCCGAGGAATCGACCGGCCCACCCCCGGTCGAACGCATCGGGTGGTCGCTGCTGGCGGGTGGCTGTTTCGCGGCCTCGGCATCGCTTTTCGTCGTCCCGTTTATCGGCGCCGGGCGGGTGTGGTCGAATCCGCTGTCGGATAGCGACGCCGCGCTGGGCGTAGCAGCGCTGCTCGCCGCGTTTCTCGTCGGCGGCGCGTCCTGGTACTACGTCGAAGCGAACGCTACCCGGCGCTACGTCAGCGCCGGCGTCGTCGCTGGCGTCGTCACCGGAACGGTCGCACACCCTGTGATGTGGTTCCTCTGGGGACTGTTTGGCGGATCGCTCTTTTATGCCGTCCTGTTCGTCGTGGTGCCGCTGTTCTGGCTGTTCGGATTGCTCTTATTCGGTATCGTCACCATCCCGCTCGCGGTCGGTGCTGGGGTCGTGGTCGGCACGCTCCGAATCGTGACGATACGGTACCGAGAACGGCGCGCGGAGTGATTACCGCTTGACCCACTTCAGCGTGAGCAGCGTGCCCTCGAAGAGGCTGATCATCGTCGCGGCGACCATGATGGGCGCCATTCCGGTCGGGTCGGGGCTGAAGAGGAACGCGATGCCGAGGAACGCACCCCAGAAGTAGAGGCGCTTGTCGGCCAGCCACGCCCGCGTCGTCAGCCCCATCATGATGGCGAGCATGACGAACAGCGGAATCTGGAAGACGGCGGCGAAAAGCCCCATCATGAGGACGATGAGGTCGAACGTCTCGGTGAGGCCGAACGCGATGACGGCGGCGTCCTGTGAGTACGTGAGGAAGTACGTGAAGATGGCCGGGAGGATGAGGAAGTACGCGAAGAGCACGCCGACGCCGGCGAGCACGAGGCTCGCGGGCACCGAGGCGAGGTAGTACCGTCGTTCGTGCTGGTAGAGGCCGGGGCGCATGAACAGGTACGTCTGATAGACGAAGACGGGGAGAGCGATGATGAAGCCGCCGAGGGTGGCGACTTTCAGCCGGGCGAGGATGAGCGCGAGGGGGTGGTACACGCGGGGTCGGGCGATGTCGCCGCCCGGCAGCACCGAGTACCACAGGAAGTTGATGATGCGCTCGCCGAAGGGAAAGATGACGCCGGAGATGAGCGCCATGACGATGAGGACGACGCCGAGCCGGTAGACCATCTCCTCGATGTGGTCTGCCAGCGGCATCTCCTGGTCGCTTTCGGGGGCCTCGCCGACGACGCCCTCGTCGGGGTCGTAGCCGTCGTCGGGCTCATATCCCCCTTCGGCGGTCTCTCCCATTGTGCTTCGCTCAGCGCCGGCCGTTTGTAAGCCTTCTCGTCGCCGCGGCCGCCGGATTTCCCTTCCCGCTTCGAAAAGGTTGATAACTGCGAACAGACAACCTTCCCTCGTGTCTAGCGCCGTAGACGACGATGTCGCCGAGACGGTCGCTGATGGGCGCCAACAGCTCGGGGCGCTTCTGTCGACTGCCCAGACGCATCTCCAGAAGGTGTTCATCGTCTTCGTCATCGGGCTGGTCGGAACGATATACGTCCTCAGAGCGTTCGTCTGGGCGCAACTGAAAGCCGACCTGAACACCAACCCCGATATCGTCGTCGTCGCCATCACGCCCTTCGAGGTTATCCTCCTGCAGGTGAAGATCGGGCTCGTCGTCGGCGTGTTGCTCTCGGTGCCCCCGCTCATCTACTACTCGCGTGATTCGCTGAAGCGCCGTGGCCGGTGGCCGGAGCACCTCCCGCGCTGGAAGGCTGCGGGCTTCATCGGCGTCAGTGCCGCCCTCTTCGCCGGCGGCGTCGCCTACGCCTACAACCTCTTTTTCCCGCTGATGTTCTCCTTTTTGGCGTCGAACGCCGTCAGCGTCGGCTTCCAGCCCACCTACTCCATCTCGATGTGGGCGCAGTTCATCTTCCTCCTGTCTTTGTCGTTCGGGCTTGCGGCCCAACTGCCGCTTTTGATGAGTACGCTCGGCTACACGGAGATCGTCCCCTACGAGACGTTCCGGGACAAATGGAAACACGCCATCGTCCTCATCTTCGTTTTCGGGGCACTGTTCTCGCCGCCCGACCCCTTCACACAGGTGATGTGGGCGGTGCCGCTCGTCACCCTCTACGGCGTCTCGCTGTACATCACGAAGGTCGTCGTCACCGCGAAGCGGTCGAGCGACTCCGTCGACATCCGCCAGACAGCGCTCGACCACTGGAACGTTCTCGGTGGTCTGTTCGTCGTCGGCCTCGCGCTTATCTACGCCTTCTACACCTACGGCGGCTACGAGGTCGTCAACAGCGGGCTCGCGGCCGTCGATTCCAGTTATCGGTTCCTCCCCGCCGGTGAGGGATACGGCATCGCCGAACCCGCGTACATCGCCATCTTCGGCGTCATCTACGGCAGCGTCTTCGCGATAATCGGGCTCGCGTACCTGGTGTACGACCGGCTCGAATCCGTCGAAGAGAGCCGCTATGCGGTTGCGGGCGGCCGGCAGGGCGACCCCGCCGATATCGACCTTTCACAACTCGACGAAGCCGGTATCCGGGCGGCACCCGCGGCGGCCTTCGCCCGACTGGACGAGGACGAGGCGCTCGCACTCGCCGGCCAGGCAATGGAAGAACAGGACGACCCCGACAAGGCCCAGGCCATCCTCGACCGCTACGACGACATCAATCCGCCGAGCCCGGACTTGTCACCGAAAGACCACGACGGCGAGGGTGCGAGGCCGACGGCCGAGCCGGACGGGACGATGCCCAACGAGGGCGACGAGGAAGCGGAGGGCGGTCTCCTCGCTCGCCGCGGCGCCGGCATGCTCAGCGCCTTCAGCGAGGACGAGATCGACGAGGACGACATCGGCGGCTACGCCTACGACATCGCGTTCGTTCTCGACAGCCTCACCTCGAAATCGTTCCGCCTCGTCGGTATCTTCATGGCCGTCATGGCGACCACGTTCTTCGTGCTATATCAGGGCGGCATCGGGGTGCTCAACGACCAGTTCGTCAGCCGGATGCCCTCGGAGTTCGCCGCCGAACAGGTGTCTATCGTCACGCTACATCCCGTGGAGGCGCTGATCTTCCAGATCAAGGTCTCCGTCATCTTCGGCGCCGTGGCCGTCGTGCCGTTGCTCCTCTACTACGCGTGGCCGGCGCTGAAAGAGCGCGGCGTCGCTCGTGGTGACCGCCGCGTCCTCCTGGTGTGGGGCGGAAGCCTCGTGCTCGGACTGGCCATCGGCAGCGTCGTCGGCTTCATCTACGCCGCCCCCGCGGTCATCTCGTGGCTCGCTGCGGACGTCCTCGGTGCCGGGATGATAATCGCCTACCGTATCAACAACTACGGCTGGCTCATCTTCTTCCTCACCGTCGGCATCGGCGTGCTCGCGATGATCCCCATCTCGATGCTCCTGTTCCAGCACGGCAACATCGTCCCCTACCGCATCATGCGGGAGCGCTGGCGGGAGTTCACCCTCGCCGTGCTCGCCCTCTGTGCGTTCCTCTCGCCGCGAGGCGTCTTCACGATGTTCCTGCTCGGCATCCCCGTCGTGGCAGCCTACGGCGTCGGACTCGGGCTCGTGTGGCTCGTCACGCTCGGCGGGCGGCGGACGGCCGAACCGGTCGAGCCGGCGGACTGAGCCCCGCTCGCGGCACTCTTTCCACTTCGATTGTTCTCTCACCGACCGATTCGACGGCGTTTAGTGCTCGCGAGGTATTCGTCCAGTATGCCCAAGATAAGCGTCGAGATTCCACAGGAACTCCTCGAAGACCTCGACGACCACGTTGGAGACGACGGCAAATACGTCAACCGCAGCGACGCCATCCGGGCGTCCATCCGCAAGAATCTCGATATCCTCGATGAGATAGACGCTCGCCACAACCGGCTGGAGGACGATGAGTAACGTCACCGCCGGTCAGCGACCCACACTACCCGCCGTTGCGGTCGCGCTCGCGGCGCTTTTCGTCACCGCACTGGTCACCGCACAGGTGACCGCGGCGAAGGTGCTGTCCTTTGACCTGCCGTTCGCGCTGCCCGTCGCCGGCGCCGAGCTGGCGCTTCCGGGTGCCGCCCTCGCGTACGCGCTCACCTTCTTCGCGACGGACTGTTACACGGAGCTGTACGGCAAACGCGCCGCGCAGGTGCTCGTCAACGTCGGCTTCGTGATGAACTTCCTCGTGCTCGCGCTCATCTGGAGCACCATCCTCGCGCCCGCCGCACCCTCGAGCATCGACCCGGCGGCGTTCAGAACCGTGCTCGGAGCCTCCACCAACATCGTCGCGGCGAGCCTGTTCGCGTACGTCATCAGCCAGAACTACGACGTCGTCGTCTTCCATTATCTCGCCGACCTGACCGACGGCGACCACCTGTGGCTCCGCAACATCGTCTCGACGGGGACGAGCCAGGCCATCGACACCGTCATCTTCGTCGGTATCGCCTTCTGGATACTCCCGCAATACGCCGGCCTCGGCCCGGAGCTGCCCGGCAGCGTCGTCCTCTCGCTCATCGTCGGCCAGTACGCGCTGAAACTGCTCATCGCGCTCGTCGACACGCCGTTCGTCTACCTCGTCGTCGGGGGCGTCCGTCGCGCTGACACGTCCGGCATCGCAGTCGGCCGATAGCCGCCGAACGCTTTTCTAACAGCCCCGATACGTCGGATGCATGCTGCCCCTCCAGTTCGCCATCCCCGGTGGCCCGGAGTTGCTCGTCATCCTGCTGATTGCCATCCTGCTTTTCGGCGCGCCGCTACTGCTGGTCGTGCTACTCATAGCGAAGCAGGGCAGCGGAACCGACAGCGACCGCGTCGCAGAACTCGAACAGCGAGTCGAAGAACTGGAAGCCGAACTCGAAGAAGAGCGTTAGGCGAGTCGCTCGGCGAAGCCGTACCGCGGTTTCACGTCCGTCACGCGAACTTCGACGGTGTCGCCAGCCTCGGTGCCGGCGACGAACAGCGTGTAGCCGTCGACCTTCGCGATGCCGTCGCCCTCGCTGCCGACGTCCTCGATGTCGACCTCGAGCGTGTCACCCTCCCGGACGGGCCCGGTCAGCCGACCCTTCGCGACCATGTACAGCTCCGAGGAGGAGTCACGAGAGGCCTTCGGATGGATGGTGCGGACGTACTCGAACTCCTCGTCGATGTCCGCTCGGAGGTCGTTCGTGTCCTGGCCCTCGAACACCTTGGCGACGAAATCGCCGCCAGGGGCGAGCAGTTCCAGCGAGGTTTCGAACGCCATCCGCGCGAGATACACCGACCGCGCGTGGTCGAGGGAGTACTCGCCGGTCATGTTCGGTGCCATGTCGGAGATGACGACGTCCGCTTCGCCGCTCGCGGGGCGTTCCGCTCCGCTCCCGCTGCCCGAGGTCTCCCGCTCGACCTCGCGCACCGAGTCGATGACCCGCTCGCGCGTCTCTTCCTCGGTCATGTCGCCGCGAACCGTCTCGACGCCGTCGATGGGTTTGATGCTCTGGAGGTCGATGCCGACGACGGTGCCCTCCTCGCTGACGAGTTCGGTCGCGACCTGCAGCCAGCCGCCCGGAGCAGCACCGAGGTCGACGACGGTATCGCCGCGGCTCATCAGCCCCGCATCCTCGTTCAGTTGCTTGAGTTTGTAGGCAGCCCGGGAGCGATACCCCTCCTGTTTCGCCCGATTGTAATACTCGTCTTTACCAGTCATAATGGCTCACCAAATTTGCTGACATGTTCCGCGGGAGAACCGCAGGCGAATTCGCGTTCATACTAATTACGACGGGGTCGAAGCGGAAAGGGACATCGGATGGCGTCGGCTCCCTTTCGAATTAGCGCCTTTGCCTCGATATCCGCGACCGTTTCGGCCGGCGATTCAATAGGGAATGGCTGCTCCCACCGAATTTTGATATCCGTCTAGTTGTTAGTGAGACTATGACTGGCTCGGAGCGTTCTGAACGGCTTCGACAGCTGAAACAGATGGTTCGGGAGGAACTGGAACGTCGAGAGGATGTTCGCGAATTCACCATCCGGGAACACGATGTGCAGGGGATTCTCGTCGACGCCACCGAAGAAGACGAGGATCGACTGTATCACGTCACGCTCGAACGGCTGCCGGACGGAACCGAGGAAACTCATTGGAGCTACCTCGGGACGGAGAAATCCGAGTGAGGAATCTACAGTCGGCCTCTACACTCAGCCGTGTGGAACGATAGCAGAGAGCGCCTTGGCGGAACCGACGGCTGGTCGTCCCATTTAAGCCCCCGCACGACCGACCACACATCGATGCCGAATTCGAACGCCAAAGGCGACCGCCGGGAGCGCGAACTCGTCAACGACCTCGACGAGTCCGGGTTCGCGGTGATGCGGGCGCCCGCCTCGGGCAGCGCAACCGAGCGGGAACTGCCGGACGTGCTCGCTGGCGACGGCGACACCTTCTACGCCATCGAGGCGAAATCCTCGGCCGGCGACCCAATCTACCTGACCGGCGAGGAGATCGAGGCGCTCGTCTACTTCGCACAGAACTTCGGCGCGAAACCCCGTGTAGGCGTGCGGTTCGACCGCGAAGACTGGTATTTCTTCCATCCCGGCGACCTCTATCAGACCGACGGCGGAAACTATCGGGTGAAAAAGGAGACCGCGCTCGCCGACGGCACCGATTTCGCGGAGTTCACCGGCGCCTCCGAGAAGGTGACACTCGATGAGATCACTGTCGAGAAATCCGAGGACGACGAGAACGTCCGGGAGATCCTGGGCGCGGTCGAACGGGGCGACCTCCCCATCGCGGATGCCGCCGAGATGCTGTAAGCCGTTCTATTCGATTAGCATCTGGTCACGAACCGCAAGCCGGGAGTACGGGAACGCGTAGCGAGGTCGTTCGTCGAGGTCGGCTTCGGCGTCGCCGCTGAAGGGGTAGACGACCTCGACGACCGGGTCGTCGGTCGGATAGCCGTCGTTTTTCGGGTAGTCGGCGACGGTGCAATCGGCCGAATCGATGTATCGCTTCGAAGCGGTTTCGTCGGTCAGTCGGTAGACGACGACCGTATCGCCCGTCTCGCGGTCAGTCGCGACGTCGCCGCGTTCGAGCCAGCAGTCACCGCAGACGGCCGGCCCAGACTCGGGGACGAACGACTCGCGGGTACAGATGTCGCAGTCGCCGCGCACCTTTCCGGGTGGCGGGACGCGGCCCTCGGTCACCTCGATGGCGACCCGGCGGAGGTGTTTGCAGCGCTCGCCGCGAATCTCGTGGTCGGGGCAGGTACAGTCGCTGCGCGGGAGGGAGACGAGATACGTCGCGCCGGATTGGCTCTCGACCGCGTATCGGCCGTAGCCGAGCGGGCGAACCGCCATCGCCTCCGTCCACGCGCGAGCCGAGCGGTCGTCGAGCCGGCTCGTGTCGGGCGCCAACGGGCGCCGAACGTCGGAATCCGATGACGCGGCTGTGTATTCGGGATGCGTCATTCCAGTTGAAACGTAGGTGTTCGACGCTAATGAGTCGTTCGACCGTTCAGACCGTTACGGACAGTTTTTCGGCCGTTTGGCGGCTCCAATCGGGTGTTTTCGCTGCCTGCAACAGCCAGGCCTTGCACCGCAGGGTCGTCTCGCCTTCGAAGCGCTTTTCTCCCAGACCATCGGATGGGCGGGCATGGATAGGGATGCCGTCGTCGAAGCCGTCGTCGCCTTCGTCGGCGTCGCCACGCTCGCCGCCATCATCATCGGAGTCGGCGTCGCTTACAACGACAGCGGCCTCTCGGCCGACGGCGGGCTCGCGCTCGTCGGCGCAATCGCGTTCTTCATCGTCCTCATGACCGCCGTCGGCGTCGGCCTCTCACGCCGCTACTGAGCGCGCCAATCGGCGATGCGGTCGTCCGGGGCCTGCTGGAGCCGTGATTCGTAGTACGACAGCGGGTGCTGAATCGTCTCACAGACGTCGTCCTTGTCGACGCAATCACCGTACTCGTCCATCACGGTACACGACGGCGGCGCGGCGACGGCGCCGTTCTCGTCCTGCAGACGGCCGACCTGCTCGGCTACCGCGTCGGCGGCGTCTCCCGAGAGGTCACACAGGGACGTCACCTCCTCGGCGTCGAGGCCGGTGCTGACGAGAAACGAGACCAGCGAGAACCGAGACGTATCTGAAAGTGACTCTCCTTCCCGCACCCGCGTCAAAAGGGCGCGCATGCATGGCGGGAAGAGACCTGGAACGACGGCGTCGAACGCCATCGGCGGGTCGAGGTCAGCGACGCTGCGCCGGATGACGCCCAGTTCGTCGTCGAGCGGGTCGGCGATGGGGTCGGGAACCGACAGCGGCAGCCCCTCCTCGACGCGGCGGCGGACGGCCTCCCGAAGCAGCGTGTAGAGTTCGGGGCGGTCGACGGGCACGCGGCCATCGGCGAGCGGGCGGGCGGCCAGCCGCCACTGGCTGCCGTCGAGCGACGCCGCGAGTTCGAGATACGCGGTGACGGCGACGCTGAACCGGCCGTTTCCGGTCGGCTCGACCCGACCGGACATCCCGAAATCGGCGAGCATGCGGTCGAGGGTGAGCCGCTGGTCGGCGGCGCTGCGCAGTTCGATATCCGCCTCGAAATCCTCGACGAACCGCTCGCGGGCGGTGGCAGCCTCGGCGGCGGCGTACTTCTCGACGGCGCCGGGGACGTCGAGCAGCGAGACGAGCACACGGGCGACCGGATAGGAGAGCAGTTCCGCGCGGTCGCTCCAGGTGCGTGGCTCCTCGGCTTCGGTGGTTCCTTCGAGCAGCGCGCGGCGGACGCGCTCGCGACCGCGCTCGACCGCCGGGCCACCCGCAGCGACGAGGGCCGCGAGGTCGACGTCCGCGGCCTCGACCGCATCGCGAGAGGCCGCAAGGAAGGGGTACCGGGCGTGGAGCCGCTCCATACCCACCGGTATCATTCGGGTGCCGATAAACGCACCGACCCCAACTGCGTGAATATTTGTCGAAGTAATCGAGTGAAGGGACGCGAGTACCGCTACCCAGAAAGCCCTCGGTGCGGTGGCGGCCGCTGCGGCGGATATCCTCCCTCCGGTCGGATAGGGCCGCCGCAGCGACTCCCCTCCAGCGCCACCTTGCCTCACGGGTCGCTCCGCTCCCCGTTCGGCCAATCGAGACGCTCACTCCGTTCGCGTCTCGCGCGCCTCGCCCTTTCATCCACCAGGACAGCAAGCCTGCCCTTCCCCGGCCGAACAGTCATCATCCGGCGCGGGAACGGTAGCCATTCGAGAAGCCGTCTCCAGAGAGTCGACACGCCTTTGACCGCCGCCGTCCACCCGACGAATACCCGTGCGCCTCAGGTACCGCTGTCCCGGCTGCCGGACGACGAGCAACCTCCACGACCCCGGCTGTGAGTTCGAGGGCACCGAGCGGGTACATATCGAGAAGGCGTACACCGACCTGCTCGGGCCGCTTTCGGCGCGCACCTACGCGGACGAGGACGCGCTCCGTGAGGCCGTCCCCGAGCGCTGGAGCGGGCTTCACGCCGCCGTCCTCTCCCGGCTTCGAGGCGACCAGCGCGTCGTCGACGAAGAGGGTGAACTGCGTCTCCTGCCGCCCGAGGAGTACAAAGAGCGCGTCGCCCAGCCGACGTTCGAGCCGCTGAAAACCATCTACGAGAAGGGGAGCGTGCCGGGCGCCCACGACAACAGCGTGTTCAGCCTGCTGGCCTTCTACGAGATGGTCGGCCTCTCGTGGGAAGAAGCCCGCGAGAACACCGTCGATTGGCTCATCGAATCCGGGACGTGGAACCGCGGCGGCTTCGAGGAATCCTCACCGGAGGAGCTGGTCGACTCGAAACAGCACGTCTTCGAGATGGGATACGGCTGGAAGGAGAAAGCGCAGGCCGCGAAGGCGGTCATCGACCGCCACCTCTAATCGGGCGTCCACCGGTAGCGCGTCGTCCGCGTGCCATCGAAACTGGGCCCGGGGCCGTGCTCCTCGAACCCCGCCCGCTCGACGGCGGTCTGTGCCGACTCGTCGGCCTCCGTGACGAGCAGTTCGACTTCCATGTTCTCGCCGGCCGCGAACCGCGTCGGCTCCTCGAGCAGCCGTTCACACAACTCTGGGTCGCCCTCCAGTTGCGTTACGTGGATGGTTTTCTCCTGGGCGTCGTAGCTGACGAACCCCCGCACGTCGTCGGCCTCGTGGGCGACGCGCACCGTCCGGTCGTGGACGAGGTTCCGCATCACGTCCGTCGGCGCGCCCGTCAGGGTCGCCAGCCGTTCGGCGTCGGCCTCGATGGCGTCCCGGATGTCCATGTCAGGCGATAACGGACTCGGAGGGATTAACCTTTGCTGGCGTTGCCATCGTGCGGTCGCGCTTCCGGGTGCGCAAGAATCGCCGTGAAACGGGGCTGTCGCAAGCGTTCTCCAGATGGACAGGATTATCTCCCGTGACCGGCTACCGGCGGACATGAGCCACCACGCCGCACAGCAGGTGATTGTATGCGCGTAGTCGCCAAGTTCGGCGGCACGAGCCTCGGGAACGGCGACCGAGTGAACCGGGCCGCCGACTCGATTGCTGATGCCGTCGAGAAGGGTCACGAAGTCGCTATCGTGGCGAGCGCGATGGGGTCGACCACCGACTTCCTGCTCGACGCCATCACCTTCGAGGCGGACGAGTCCGACGAGGCCGAAATCGTCTCGATGGGCGAGCGAACCTCCGTCCGGATGCTGAAAGCCGCCCTCGGCGCCCGCGGCATCGACGCGAAGTTCCTCGAACCCGGCGTCGACGGCTGGCCGGTCATCACCGACGAACACGGCGAGGTCGACGTCGAGGAGACCCAGCGCCACGCAAAGCAGTTGGCCGCCGACATGGCCGCCAAAGGATACGTCCCCGTCATCACCGGCTTCCTCGCCCAAGACCACGCCGGCAACGTCACGACGCTCGGTCGCGGCGGCTCCGACACCACCGCTGTCATGCTGGGCAACTACATGAACGCCGACGAGGTCGTCATCATCACCGACGTCGAAGGCGTCATGACCGGCGACCCCCGCGTCGTCGAAGGCGCGCGAAACGTCGGCGAAATCACCGTCGACGAACTCCGGAACCTCTCGTTCCGCGGTGCCGAGGTCGTCGCTCCCTCCGCGCTTTCCTACAAGACGGCCGATATGACCGTCCGCGTCGCCCACTACCAACACGGGGACTTACTGGAGGGCGGCACGACCATCGAGGGGCAGTTCAAGAACCTCATCGACCTCCGGGAGACGCCGCTTGCCTGCCTGACGGTCGCCGGCCGAGCCATCCGGAACACGCCGGGCATCCTTTCGGACCTGTCGGTCGCACTCTCGGATTCGGACATCAACGTCGACGCCGTCGCGAGCGGGATGGACTCCGTGACGTTCTACGTCGACGAGGAGATCGCGGAGCGCGCCGAGAACGTCCTCCATCAGGCCGTCATCGACGCCGAACCCCTCTCGAGCGTCACCGTCGACGACGGCGTCGCCGTCATCCGCATCACCGGCGGCGAACTCCCGAACCAATCCGGCGTCCTCCAGGACATCATCGAACCGCTCTCGGAGGAGCATATCACCATCCACGACCTGATTACGAGCGCGACCTCGGTCTCCGTCTTCGTCGACTGGGACGACCGCGAGGAGGCGCTCGAAACCATCCAGCGAACGGTTTAGAACGGCCCGTTTTTCGTTCGTTCACCGCCCCTTCAGGAGCCGCGTCCCCGTCCCTTCTGGGAGTCCGGCCGCCTCGATGGCGTCGATGACCTCGCCGACATCGTACTCGACGCGGTGTTCCTCCACGGTCATCGCCTCGAGGTCGACGACGCTGTAGGCCGCCTTCGGGTCGCCGTCTCGTGGTTGGCCGACACTGCCGGGGTTCATCACGATGCCGTCGTCGTATATTTCGTGCGCCTGCACGTGGGTGTGGCCCATCACGAGAACGTCCTCGTCGTCGAGCAGCTCCTCGGAGAACAGCGCCGGGTAGGTGTAGCGGTTCGGGTCGTCCGGATGGCCGTGGACGAGTTTCAGCCGGCCGTCGAAGCGGTGTCGTTCTTCGGGGAGGCCTGCGAGCCACTCGGTTCGGTCGTCGTCAAGCACCTGGAGGGCGTACTGGACGCCGGCGTCGGCCATGCTGTTGCCGCCGAAGCCCGTCCCCGTCACGACGGCGCGGTCGTGATTCCCCATGATCGTCGGCACGTCACGCTCACGCATCGCGTCGACGCAGTCGGCCGGCCACGGGTTGTAGCCGACCACGTCACCGGCACACACAACCTCGTCGATGTCGGGCATGTCCGAAAGCACCGCATCGAGGGCGACGCGATTGGCGTGGATGTCCGAGATGACCCCGATAAGCATCGTCCGGAACGTCGACCCGAGGGGGCTAAGGCCTGATGGTGGCGCGGGAAGCGCTCACACGACGGCTCACTCGCCGTTGCCGTTGTACAGCCCCGTCTCGAAGCCCTCGTCGGTTCGGGTGACGGCGGCGGCACACACCGCGTGCTCGAAGTCGGCGTCGTAGAGCTCCCGGGCCATCGCCGCCGGCTCGGTCGCCTCGAGGTCGACGGCCTCGGGGCGGTTCTTCTCGTAGGTCGCCACGAGCGTCGGCTCCTCGACGGCGTGGACGAGGACGGCGTCCCGGCGGACGGTGCCGATGTAGCTCTCCTCGTCGCCGACGACGCCCGCGATGCGGGGCGTATCGTAGTCGTCCTTCTCGTAGTCGAGGGCGAGCAACGACTCGGTCAGCGCGTCCCGCGCCGGATAGCCGAGGTCGAGTTTCTCGGTGATGGGGTCGACCTGCGTCCCGTTGCCGATGACGGCCTGTTCGTCGTCCGCGGTCGTCCGCAGGCAGTTGTACGAGATGTAGGGATTGTCCGTCTCCGGGGCGTCCGGAGTCGGCGCGACGGTGAGCAGCCCGTCGCGTTCGATGACCTGTCGGTTCGGGAACGACCGCGAGGAGACGCGGTAGGCGGCACGATTCGGTGCGACGACGATGAAACGACCGACGTACATACATCCGTCTGCCAGCGGTGGGAGTATGTCGGTGTCGGTTCGCGCCGGGAGCTATCGGAGTTCAGCGACGAGGCCCTCCTCGAGTAACTGCTTCGTTCCGTCGGGCCCGTCGAACTGCAGCCGAACCGTCTCGAAGGCCTGCGGCACCTCGATTCGGAACCGGGCGAACGAACAGCACTCGGCCTCCCGCTTGACGAAGGTCGACACCGCCTCAAACACTTCCTCAGTGCCCCGGAATACGAACTCGTAGCCGTCTTCGCGTTCCTCGATGTCAGTTAGCTCGGTGGTGAGCGTCGTTTCAACCCAGTCGCGCCGATTCTCTCGCTCGGCTTTGGGCAGCGTGCACGCGACCGGAACGTTGTCATACTCTGTTTCGTCCGTCATACGCCTATGCTTCGGAGAGCGAAGTTATTAAGCTGTGAAGTCCAAAGTGTTCAACTAGCTTCGAGGAACCAAAGCGATGGCACAAGATTGCACCTTCACTGAGGGCTCGTTCACCTGCTTCTGTCCCCTGACGGGCGTCGTCGACCTGCTCGGACGGAAATACACGATGCAAATCGTCTGTGTCGTCGGCGCCCACGAACCCGTCCGGTTCGGCGACGTCGAGGCGCACCTCCCCTCCGCGAGCACGTCGACGCTGTCCTCGCGGCTCGAAGAGCTGGCCGAGGCGGGACTCGTGACGCGGGAGCAGTACGACGAGATTCCACCGCGCGTCGAATACGAACTCACCGAGGATGGCCGAGAGCTCTGTGGACGACTGGAGCCACTCCTGGAGTGGGCGGCAGCGCGGCAGTGACCCAGCGGGGCGTCGGGACGTTACGACAATCATAAGTATCGCCGTGGCGTTCGTGTTGTTGTGGCAGTTCCGTGGTGTAGTGGCCAATCATGAGGCCTTCTGGGGGCTTCGACGGAGGTTCGAATCCTCCCGGAACTATTCTCTCGACGCTATCTCGGACAGCGAGGGGTTCGCTCGCGCGGTGGCTTTAGGCTTCGACGCCCGAAGACGGCCCATGCACGAGCCGACCGCATCGACAGCATCGACGGCCTCTCGGCGCCGCCACCGGAAAGGGGCCTTCTACGCGTTTCTCACCCCAACGTCGACGCGGATTCGCTCACGGTCGCGAAATACCTGCTCGAAGAACACGTCGTCGTGCTCGCACCCGGCAGCGGCTTCGGGACGGCCGGCGAGGGATGGCTCCGGCTCTCCTTTGCCAACTCGTTGGAGCGGTTGGAGATCGGCCTCGACCGCATCGCGGCGGGCATCGACGCGTACTGACCACGTCCCACCCCGCGTTTGCCGCGGAAAGAAACGCTTTCCCGGCTGCTCCGGCTAATAGCGGGTGTGTCCTCCCCGTTCGACGTGCTGGGCATCGACGCCGATGCGGACGAAGCGGAGATCAAGCAGGCCTATCAGGAGCGAGTGAAGGAAGCCCACCCTGATCACGGCGGCACCATCCAGGAGTTCCAGCGCGTCCGAACGGCGTACGAATCGGTCAAGTCACAGATACAGCGGAGCGACGGCACTGACGAAGCGAGAGTCGTCGACGGCGAGCCGGCTGCTGAGGCCGAACCGGACGAAGAAGAACCCGAAGAACAGCAGGCCGAGGTGCGGGCCCGCGTAGAGTATCTCAACTACGAGGTGCTCGACGACCACGGCTGGAGCCTCGACGACGACGAACTGTTCGAGCGGGCCTCGGACGCCGGCCTCGACCACAACGACTACGGCCGCATCCTGGTCGAGTCGGGCGAATCACTGCTGGAAGCCGCCGAGAATCGTGGCTTGACGTGGCCGTACGCCTGTCGCGGCGGGGCGTGTGCGAACTGCGCCATCGCGGTCGTCGGCGGCGAGTCGTCGATGCCCGTCGACCACATCCTGCCCGAGGAGATGACCGACCGTGGTATCCGGCTTTCCTGCGTCGGCGAGCCGATAACCGACGAGATGCAGGTCGTCTACAACGTGAAGCATCTGCCGTATCTCGACGACCTCCGGCTGCCGCCGCATCCCTTCGAGCACGCCCACCGGAACGATTGAGCGGGTCGCGGTGGCCGATTACCGCCGGTCGACGAACTCGACGATGTGCTCGGCACAGGCCTCGCCGGCCTCCTCCTGCAGGAAGTGGCCGGCGCCCTCTATCCACACGTCGGGTTCCTCGGACGCCGTGGGGACGAGGTCACGGAAACGGTCGCGATACTGGTTCGTGATGGGGTCGCTGTCGGAGAACAGCGCGAAGAAGGGTTTCTCCCACGTTTCGAGGTCATCGCGCAGTTGGGCGTGGCGGTCGGCGCCGGGCATGTCGGGGTTCTGCGGCACCATTGGCGGCCACGCGTAGGCGCCAGCCTTCGATTCCTCGTCGGGGAACGGCGCGTCGTAGCCTGCCTTCGCCTCCTCGGAGAGGTCGCTCACGCAGGCGCCGTCGATGACCCGGGCAGCGTCGAGTTCCTCCGCGGCGACGACCATGTTCTTGAAGTCGTGCCAGATGTCGGGGAGGGCGGTCTCGCCGTCCGTCAGGAGCGCGTTCATCGCGACGATGCGGTCGAAGCGCTCGGGCTGGTCGGAGACGGCGAAGGGAAGCCCGAGGATGCTGCCCCAGTCCTGGCAGACGAGCGTTACCGAATCGAGGTCGAGTGCCTCGACGAACGCTCGGAGCGTTCGGTAGTGGAGTTCGAAATCGTACGTGTCGGGGTCGGTGTACTTATCGGAGCGGCCGAAGCCGATGAAATCCGGGACGACGACGCGACCGCGGTCACGCAGGCGTGGAATCATCGTCCGGTAGAGGAACCCCCAGGTCGGCTCGCCGTGCAGACAGAGGAACGTCTCGTCAGCGTGGCCGCTGCCACGTTGGTCACCCGCAACATCAACGTAGGCCATCTCGGCGCCGTCGTCGGTGACTGTCACGCTGTCGGTCGGGTAGTCGTAGTCCGTGACGGCATCGAACCGCTCTTCTGGCGTGCTGATAAGTGCCATGCGGTAACGAGTTGTGACGGCCCCTCATAGAAGTGGGGGCAATCAGTATCCGGAAACGGCGACCGGCGGTTTCGGGGAGTGGCTACTCCGCCGTATCGTCCGACTCGGCGGCCGCCTCGTAGAGCGTCTGCCGGTCGTCGAAATACACCGGGGCGTCGTGTTCGCGCTCGAAGGTGACGACCCGCTGAAGCGCCGTCTCCCAGTCGTCGATTTCGGCGTCGAGCGTCTCCGCGAGTTCGAGATACTCCGCAGCGAGGTTCTGGAAGGCGGACATCCGGGCCTGCTTGGCCTCGACGATGGCCTGCTTCTCTTCGAGGTCGGATTCCAGCGTCTCGAGGTCGGAGACGTCGCGCGTTTCGGCGGGCTCCGCTGCTTCGGCGTGGGCTTCGAGCCCCGCCCGGACGTCGCCGATGTCCGTGTCGATCTCGTCCAGCAGCGCGTCGGCTTCCTCGCCGATGGTTTCAGCGCGGCCGGAGAGGAGGCCCGCCTGTATCCGACAGTATTCGATGAGTTCGTCGATGGTGAGCGGCTCGTCGGTCATAGTCGGATTTCACGCTCCACGCCGAAGGGCGTTGTCACGCTGGCTCGGGCGCGTACCACGCCAGAAGCGTTCCGAGCGCGCCGAGGGCGCCCGCAAGGAGGAAGGCGACGCCGTAGCCCGCGGTCTCGATGATGCGACCAGCGACAATGGGCGCGATGAACGCGCCAGCGAGACCGACGCTCGTGAGGAAGGCGACGGCCGTGGCAGCGACGCCGGGGTCGACCAGTTCGCGGACATACGCGAAGACGAGGCCGAGACAGAGCTGGATGGCGAAGCCGGCGACGAGCAGCGCCGCGACGACGACGGGCACGGTTTGGAGCAGCGTGAACCCGGCGATGACGGGCGTGGCGACGAGGAAGGAAAGCAACACGACCGGGCGGCGACGCCCGCCAAAGAAGGTATCGGAAAGGAGGCCCCCGGTCACCCGCGAGAGGACGCCGACCGCCGGGAACAGCGCCACGAGCGCGCCGCTGAGGGCGAGCGAGAGTTGGAGTTCCTCGGTGAGATACGACGGCGCCCAGCTGTTGACGAACAGGTACAGCGAGTAGCCGAGGAATCCGAGGAGGCCGACCGTCCAGACCCGGCGGTTCGTGACGACATCGCCGAGGTCGGACAGAATCGGCGCCGGCGTCCCCGTCGCGCGACCGCTGCCTCGACTCGGGAGCCAGAAGACTGCCAGCCCGACGACCGCGAGCGCGGTGTAAACCGGGAAGATGGCCGGCCAGCCGAACGCGTCGGCGACGATGGGGCCGGTGCCCTGCCCGATGGCGAAACCGAGGGGGCCGCTCGCGGTAAACGTCGCGACCGCCGTCCCCTGTCTGGCCGGGTCGAACGACCGGCCGACGATGTCGATGCCGGCGTTCCAGACGACGACGTAGGCGATTCCACCGAGCACGCGTGAGCCGACGAGCGACCAGAAATTGCCGGCACGGGCGGCCTGCAGGCCCCACAAGCCCGCAGCGACCAGCACGCCGACGGCGACGGCGACGGCGTATCGGGAGTTCGTCCGGTCGAGGACGATACCGGCGGGGATGCTGGCGACCACGGCGGTTCCGAACATCACGCTGACGAGCAGGCCCGCTCGCGACGCGCTGACGCCGAGGGAGTCCCGAATCAGCGGCGTGACGCTCGCCGGAACGAGTTCGTACGCACCGAGTGCGATAGAGAGGATGCTCGCACCCACCAGCAGTCCCCACCGGGCGCGCTCGCTCGACACGGTCGTTGTTGCGTGCGGGGCGGCTTCGTTCGACACACCAGGGTCGTTCAGGCCGACGCGGTATCAACGTATCGCGAGAGGAGCGAGGCGCTATCAGGAACGCTGCCCGCGCTCGGTCGAGAGACCGGGAACCTCCGGCGTCTCGATGCCGCGCTTCTCGAACGCTTCGAGCGACCGCTCGGTCACGTCGGAGGCGAACGCCATCTCGTCGCGGAGGTCTGCGACGTAGGCCTTCCCGCGGATGGTGCGGTAATACTCCTCGTCGCGGACGCGAACCGCGACGGGGCGGTTCTTGTCGACGTAGACGTACGGCGAAGTGACGATGGCGTCCTCGACGATTGCTTTCGCGCTGTCGATATCGGCGCCGGGGGCGACGGCGAGGTCGACGACGACCATCATCTCCGGGGCGCCGGAATTGGCGTTGGCGACGTTCGAGGTGAAGAGGGCGTCGTTGGGAACGACGATGGCCGTATCGTCCGGCGTTTGCAGCGTCGTCGAGCGAAGCCCGATGGCGGTCACCTCGCCGTAGTCGTCGCCGACACGCACCTTGTCGCCGACCTGATACGGCTTCTCGAAGATGATGACGAGGCCGCCGACGATGCCCGCAAAGAGGTCTTTGAGGCCGAACCCGATCGCCGCGCCGATGAGCCCCGAGACGGCGAGCACCTGGGCAGCCGTCAACTCGAGCAGGGGGACGAACACCACGTAGACGGCCCCGGCGTACACGACGAGCTTCAGAATCGGGCCGAACATCTTGATGGTGATACGGCGGGTCGGGCTCCGATCTGCGGCCGCCGACAGCAGGAACGTGATGACCCTGACGAGCACGTACGCGCCGATGAACACCGCGACGGCGCTCAAAAGCAGCGCGGGGTCGAGGACGCGTTCGACCTCCTCGACGCCAGCCTGTGCGAGCCTCACAGTATCCGCCCCCGTTCGGTTATCTTGGCCACGGTCGGCACCGCGGCGGGGTCGAGCTGCACCACGCCGTTCGACACGGTGACGAAGCCGGCGCGGGTGAATCGCCCGAGCAATCGGTCGAAGCGGTCGCCGATGCGGTCGGAAAGCGTCGACCGTGCGACGCGCTCCGTTGCGAGAATGATGCGCAGACAGAACGCTGCCTCACGGTCGAACGTCTCGTCAGTCGTCGGCACCTCGAGGGCACTCGGGCGGAGGATTTCGGCGTCGTGGTGGCGCTTCCACAGTGCGAGTGCGGTGCCCGGATCGCCGTTCGAGAGGTCGGCGAGCCGTTCGAAGACGGCATCACTCGGGTCGGGGCGGTCGGCGCGGCGGGCCTCGATGGCCTCGCGGTTCGGCATCGGCACCGAGACGGTTCGACCTGTCGACCCGAGCGATATCTCCTGGGTCATCAGGAGGGCCTCGTCGAGTTCGTCGCGTCGGAACTCCGGCAGCGACGCCTCCTTAGAACGGATGAACTCGAGCAGTTGGGTCGCCGACAGCCCCTCGACGTCCGTTCGGGTCGAAAACGCCGTCTCGATGTCGCGAACCGCGTCGAGATACGACCACGCGTAGCTGTTCCAGCCGGTGACGACCGGCACATCGGCGGTGGCAAGCGCGTCGAGAACGGACGAAAGCGGCTCGAAGCCACCGACGCTGCGAGTGTAAAGCTGGTGGCAATCGTCGACGACGAGCGGGCCGTCGCCGAGTGCCGCCTCGACTGCGTCGGCGCCGGTGTTCTGGTCGAGGCGAACGCGAGTCGCATCGAGGCGTGTTTCGGCGCGGTCGAGCACCGTCTCGCGGCCACCGTAGGGGTCGCCGACGACGGCAAGCGGCCCGGCTGTCGGGTCGGAGAGGGCCGCCTCGAACGGTTCGTGAGCCTCACCGAGCAGCGTTTCGGCGTCGAGCGGCGTGTCCGTCATCCTACTATCTCGGCTCCTGTCGGCCCGTTCGCGGCGGCTCCAATTATATCCACAGGCTCGGACGGGGGGTTCGACCCACACGTTTCAACACCGATGCCGGCGTGATGTGTGGGTATGAAGGCCTCAGAACTCGCGGCGCAGGTGCAGGAGGCACTGGACATCGACGGGTCGGAGTTCGCGTCGCGGGTCGACGAGGAGGTCGAAGCGCTGCGGGAGGAGATAGCCGACGGAACCTTCGACAACCCCCAGGCCATCGTCGGCCTCGAATGCGAGTTCTACGCCGTCAACGCCGAAACGGACGCCCTCATGCGCGTCCCGCGGCGGCTGCTCGAATACATCGGCTTCGAGAAGGAACTCGGATTGCACAACGCCGAGCTGTCGACCCAGCCGCAGCCGCTCTCGCCGTATGGCCTCCGGGCCCAGGAGGCGGAGGTGCAGGCGAAGCTCGACGCCGCCCAACAGGAGGTCGCTCGCGAGGGGATGTCGCTCGTCAGCGACGGCATGTGGACGGTGCCACCCATCGGCGAGACGGCCTCGCAGTATCTCACCGACAGTATCGAAGAGGGCGGCATCCGGATGGCGACGAACATGTCGGCAGCCGTCCGGTACCACGCGATGGCGAACACGGCGTACGGCGCGGAGCTGCGACTGGAGGCCCCGCACGTCTCGCTGGCCGCGGACACGGTGATGCCGGAGAGCCTCATCACGTCGATTCAGCCCCACTACCAGGTGTCACACGCCCACGACCTGCCGGAGAAGTTCCGGTATGCGCTACGAATCGCGGGGCCGCTGCTCGCCATGTCAGTCAATTCGCCGTTCTTCCCACCCGACCTCTACAACGCCAGTCCGGACGACATCCTCACGGAGTGCTGGATGGAGAATCGGGTGCCGGTGTTCGAGTCGGTGCTCAATCCCGCCGACAGCGAGAAGGTGACGTTCCCGAAAGACATCGACGACATCGACCAGGCGCTGGCGCGGGTCGCAGACGACGAGACCGTCGTGCCTGCGCTGCTGGACTCGTGGGGGCGGTTCGACGATGAGTTCGTCCACTTTCGGCAGAAACACGGGAGCTTCTGGCGGTGGGTTCGGCCCGTGTTCGACGGGCCAACACGGGAGGCAGCCAACGCCCGCATCGAGTTCCGGCCGCTCCCGGCCCAGCCGACGGCCCACGACACCGTCTCGTTGCTTGCGGTGTTCGCCGGCCTGCTTGAGAGTCTCCCGCGGCGCGAACACCCGATTTACGACCAGGACTGGGCAACCGCTCGCGAGAACTTCTACGCGGCCGTTCGTGACGGCCTCGACGCCGAACTGCGGTGGATTACCGCCGACGGGCTGGAGACGACCGATACCGAGGAGCTCTACGCCGAGCTGTTCGAGCTCGCCCGCGACGGCCTAGAGCTTCGAGGATTGGACGCCGAGGAGGCGAACCGCTACATCCAGCCGCTCAGAGAGCGCGTCGATCGCCGGGTGACGCCCGCACGCTGGAAACACGAGCAGGTCGCCGAGGCCGTCGGGCGCGGCGAGCCGTTCCCACAGGCAGTGTGGGGAATGCAGGCCGAATACATCGATAACCAGTCCGAGACGCTCATCGAAGGGTCGTTCGTCGACTGGCTTCCGTGACCGCACGGCAGGTATTGCCGGAACTGCACTAACATTCATGAGGTTTATTACTGTGGAGTTTTGACGTGTAGGTAGATGACGAACGACGAAATCGAGCCGATGGTTCCGGTGATGCCTCGACAAACGTCCACCGACACGCTCCGCGCCGACGGCGGCGCCCCGAAGCGCTACGACGAACTCGAGGTAACCGCACCGCTCGTCCCCCAGTTCTGAATCGGCTCGTTCTTCGCTGTGTTTTCACACTCGGGAGTCGCACCGCCCGGTTCAGACCAACACGTCGACTTCGTAGCCCTCGGCTTCCAGGGCGTTGAGCAATTCCAGAACGTGTTCGTGGCCCCGCGTTTCGAGGTCGAGTTCGACCTCGGCGGCGTTCATCGCGATATCCTTCGAGGCGCGGTCGTGCTCGATGGCGTAGATGTTGGTACGGTAGTCGGCGAGCAGGTCGACCAGATCCTGGAGAGCACCGGGACGGTCTTTGAGCACCGTCCGGATGCGGAGGAACCGGCCGCGCTCGACGAGCCCGCGCGTGATAACGGTCGTGAGGACGTTGAGGTCGATGTTGCCGCCGCAGAGGGCCGGGACGATGGTCTCGCCGTCCTCGTACTCGAAGCGCTCTTCGAGGACGGCCGCAAGCGGGACGGCACCAGCGCCTTCGACGAGCGTTTTCGAACGCTCCAAGAGCGAGGTGACCGCGTTCGCGATTTCGGGGTCGGTAACGGTGACGACCTCGTCGACGCGCTCTTCGATGACCTCGAACGTCTGGTCGCCGACCTTGCGGGTGGCGATGCCGTCCGCAATGGTGTCGACGGAGTCGCGCTCGACGACCGAGCCCTTCTGGAGGGATTCGGCGACGCTCGAGGCGCCCTCTGCCTGCACGCCGACGACGCGGGCGTCCGTCTTGGCTTTCACTGCGGTCGCGATGCCGGCGATGAGGCCGCCGCCGCCGATGGGAACGACGACCGTGTCGACGCCCGGGCATTCCTCGACGATTTCGAGGCCGATGGTTCCCTGCCCGGCCATCACAGCGGGGTCGTCGAAGGCGTGGACGTACGTTCGGTTCTCCTCACGCTCGATTTCGTGGGCGCGCTCGGCGGCCGTGTCGTAGTCGACGCCGTGGAGGACGACCTCGGCGCCGTACTCGCGGGTCGCGTTGATCTTCGAGATGGGCGCGTACTCCGGCATGACGATGGTGGCGTCGACGCCGGCTCGCGTGGCCGCCAGAGCGACGCCTTGGGCGTGATTGCCGGCGCTTGCGGTGACGACGCCGGCCTCGCGTTCGGTCTCGTCGAGCAGCGCGATCTTGTTCGTCGCACCGCGAATCTTGAACGAGCCGGTGCGCTGGAAGTTCTCGAGTTTCAGATGGACGTCGGCGTCGGTGCGCTTCGAGAACGTGTTTGAGTATTCGAGCGGCGTGTCCCGCGCCGTCTGGGCGACGCGGTCGCGGGCCGCGGTCACGTCCGCGAGTTCGAGCATGAACACAACTACTCCGGCGTGGGTGGTATGCCTTCCGACGAGCGCCGCCGCTGGGCGGTGTCGGTCAGAAAGGGGAAGGAGCGTGTGCAACTGGATTTGGGGGAGGTAGCATCATAAAACCCGTGCATGCGGACTGAAAGTATAATCGCAAGAGGGAAGCAGGGTGAAACTGGTGTCAGACGGTCGTTCGACGGCTGGCCGACAGCTCGGGCGGCAAAAAAAAGCACTCAGCCTACAGGTCTACCGATTCGAAGCGGAGGTAGCCGACCGCAAGCGGCACGAAGATCCAGATGGCGAGGACGATGAAGCCGAACCACGGTTCGAGGTAGAATGAATCGGCGGCCTGCTGGGCCTGCTGGGCCTGTTGGCTGTCGGAGACGCGGTTGAGAAGCCACCGGGTCGCCTGGCTGTAGGCGTTCGTCGGGTTCAAGACGAAGACGACTTCGGCCCAGTCCGGCGGCGCCTGGCCGATTCCGGGCCGCTCGAAGCCGTTAGCGGCGTACAGCAGGATGCGGATGACGAACGTCCAGGCGTACTGGAAGAGGACGAAGATGCCGAACGACCCGAGCGCGGCCGGGAACGTCGAGGCGGTGAACGCCGAGACGCTCACGGCGATGCTGACGAACACCAGGGCCAAAAGGAGCGTCGACAACATGTACGCGAAGAAGACGTTGATGTCGAAGCCGCTGTCGAAGGCGGCGGCGCTGGCGATCAACATCGCGAGGAAGCCGATGACGACGGCCAGTCCCACGACGGCCGAGCGGCCGAGGAACTTTCCAATGACGATGTCGCTTCGGGAGTTCGGTAGCGACAACAGCAGTTTCAGGCTTCCGCTCTCCAGTTCGCCCGCGATGGCCCGGTAGGAGACCGCGATGGCGATGATGGGGACGAACGTCCCCGTTGCGAGCAGCATCAATTGGAGAATCAGCCCGAGGGCATCCCCGCCGGCGAGGCCGAGCGCGGAGCCACCGGCGACGCCGCCGACGGTGAACAGCACGAACAGAACAGCGACGCCAATCATCAGCCGCGAGCGAATCGCGTCGTGGAAATCCTTCTCGGCGACGGCCAGCCAGCTCATGCATTCCCCTCCGTGTAGGCGGCGAAGAGGTCTTCGAGCGGCGCTTCCTCCGTCGAGAAGTCGGATACCGTCGCGCCGAGAGCCTCCAGCTCAGAGATGACGTCCATCTTCGATTCGCTGTCGCAGGCGACCCGGAGCGTCGTGCCGTCGACAGTCACGTCGGAGACGCCCTCCATGCTCTTCAGCCGGTGGGCCACGTCGTCCGGCACCTGGTCGACCTCGACGACGAGCGTCGAGCCGCCAGCGACGTTCTCACGGAGCCCGTCGATGGTGTCGACGGCGACGAGTTCGCCCTCACGGATGATGCCGACGCGGTCACAGACGGATTCGACCTGTCCGAGGATGTGACTGGAGAAGAAGACCGTCGCGCCGTTTTCGGCCTCCTGTTCGACGATGTTCCGGAGTTCGCGGGCGCCGTTGGGGTCGAGCCCCGAGGAGGGTTCGTCGAGGATGAGGAGGTCGGGGTCGCCGACGAGCGCCATCGCGAGCGCGAGGCGCTGTCGCATTCCGGTCGAGAAGCCACCGGCCTTCCGGTCGGCGGCGTCCTCCAGTCCGACCCGTTCGAGCAGCGGGTAAGGGTCGTCGTCCGCCTCTTTCGAGTCGATGGCGAACTCCAGATGTTCACGAGCGGTGAGCCGCTCGTAGAGGTCGAACCCCTCCGGGAGGACGCCGGTTCGCTCCCGGACGGCAACACTCTCCTCGCGCGCGTCGTGTCCGAGGATGCGGGCAGTGCCCGAATCCGGCCGGACGAAATCGAGGATGATGTTGATGGTGGTCGACTTCCCGGCCCCGTTCGGGCCAAGGAAGCCGAATATCTCGCCTTCCTCGACATCAAGGTCGACGCCGCGCAATGCCTGCACGTCGCCAAACGACTTCTGTACGTCGTCCAATTCGATAGCGGCCATATCGATACCGGCTTCAAACCGACGGATTATAGGCCTTGAGGCTTTCTTGCGGCGTGTTAGATAGGGTCATTCGGGTCGTAGTCGGTCCGAACACGCTCGACCTCGGTGGCGTAGCGCTCCCGCGTCGCCTCGTCGTCGACCGGCTCCAGTTGGTCGGGGTCGGCCTCGATAGCTGCCGTCACGGTCGTCCGTTGCAGCATCGTCGAGGCGAGTTCTTTCCGGCGTCTTCGGTCGCCCTCCGGCGTCGCGTACACGAGTACGACGATGTCGCGGTCGGTGTAGGTGCGCTCGACGAGCCACAGCTGCTCCGTGTCGGTCATTGCTGTCTTTGAGGCTGCGGGCGGTTTGTACGTGGCGCTCCGGGGTGAACGCGTCACGCTGATACCGCTTCACGACTAGACACGGACATGGACGCGGGTGCGGTGCGGGAGCGCGCGAACGGCTTGCCACGGGAGCCTGGCGTCTACCAGTTCGAGGCGGACGAGCGGGTGCTCTACGTCGGCAAGGCCGTCGACCTTCGTGACCGGGTACGCTCCTATGCTGACCCGCACAGCGAGCGAATCCGACGGATGGTCGAGGCCGCAGAACGCGTCGATTTCGCCGTCACGGATACGGAGACACAGGCGCTTTTGCTCGAAGCCAACCTCATCAAGCGCCACCAGCCGCGGTACAACGTCCGACTCAAGGACGACAAATCCTACCCGCTGGTGCAGTTGACCGACCACGAGTTCCCGCGCATCGAGGTGACGCGCGACCCGGACGACGGCGCGACCGTCTTCGGCCCGTTCACGAACAAGGGGCGGGTCGAAGCAGTCGTCAAAGCGCTCCGGGAGACGTACGGGCTTCGGGGCTGTTCCGACCACAAATACGCCAACCGCGACCGGCCGTGTCTCGACTACGAGATGGGGCTGTGCACGGCGCCCTGTACCGACGAAATCAGCACAGAGGCGTACCTCGAAGACACGGAATCTGCCGTCCGGTTCCTTGAGGGCGAGACGGGCGTGCTCGCGGAACCGATCCGGCGGCGGATGGAAACCGCTTCCCAGGAGCAGGCATTCGAGCGGGCCGCCGCACTGCGCGACAAACTCGACGCCGTCGAGGCGTTCCACGAGGGCGGCGGAGCGGCCGTCATCAGCCGAGAGGAGGAGCGCGTCGACGTCCTCGGAGTGGCCGTCGAGGGCGATTCCGCGACGGTCGCCCGCCTGCACAGCGAGGACGGCAAACTGGTCGACCGTGAGCGCCACCGTGTCGATGCCCCGGACGGCGAAGAGCGCGTGGCTGCGGTGCTTTCGGCGTTCATTCCGCAGTTCTACGCCGACCGGACGCTCCCTGATGCGTTGCTTCTGCCAGAGGATCACGGCGACGAGAAACTGGCTGGCTGGCTCGACGCGGAGGGGGTCGCCGTCCGCGTGCCGGGGGCCGGCCGGGAAGCAACGCTCGTTGAGCTGGCGCTGAAAAACGCCCGCAGGAAGGCCGGCGAGACGGACGGTGCGGCGGCGCTCGCGCGACGCCTCGGCATCGACCGCCCCGAACGCATCGAGGGGTTCGACGTCAGCCACGCCCAGGGGAAAGCTGTCGTCGGGAGCGACGTGACCTTCGCCGACGGGTCGCCGGAGACGGGCGCGTACCGCCGGAAGAAACTCGAGGAGACCAACGACGACTACGCGAACATGCGCGCGCTGGTGTGCTGGCGGGCGCTCCGGGCCATCGAGGGCCGGGACGACCGCCCCGACCCCGACCTGCTGCTCATCGACGGCGGCGAAGGGCAGTTGGGCGCCGCCCGCGACGCCCTCGCGGAGACCGGCTGGGACGTGCTGGCCATCGCCCTGGCGAAAGACGAAGCGCTCGTCATCACCGACAGCGGTGTCCACGATTGGGACGGCGACGACCCGGCGCTTCATCTCCTCCAGCGCGTGCGCGATGAGGCCCACCGCTTCGCCGTCCAGTACCACCAGACCGTCCGCGATGCGGTATCGACGCCCCTCGACGACGTGGCTGGCGTCGGGCCCGAACTCCGGAACCGGCTGCTCCGGCGGTTCGGCAGCGTCGACGGCATCCGGGCCGCCTCCCACGAGGAGTTGGCGAGCATCGACGGCGTGGGCGACGCGACGGCCGAGGCTATCGACCGGGCACTCTGAGGCGTGCTGGCGGCGTGGGTTGAAGTGTGAACGCGCCTAACGAGGGTGTATGTCGGACAGCGTCGCTCGGGAACTCGGCCGCGAGAGCGCGGGCACCTCCGCGCGTGTCCTCGTCACCATGATCGCGCTGTTGACGGTCGGCGGCGCCGTCTGGCTCGACCTCATCGACGTCAGTCCGGGGCTCATTGCCGGCATCGCGCTGCTCGCCATCGCTATCTCGGCCGTCTTCAGCGCCATCGAAATCGTCGAAGCCTACGAGAAGCGGGCGCTGACGGTGTTCGGCGAGTACCGGCGGCCGCTCGACCCCGGTATCCACCTCGTCCCGCCGTTCGTCTCGCGGGCGTACCGCTTCGATATGCGCACGCAGACGATGGACGTGCCGCGCCAGGAGGCCATCACTGGGGACAACTCGCCGGTCACGGCCGACGCCGTCGTCTACATCAAGGTGATGGACGCAAAGCGGGCGTTCCTCGAGGTGGACGACTACAAGAACGCCGTCTCGAATCTCGCACAGACGACGTTGCGGGCGGCGCTCGGCGACATGGAACTGGACGAGACGCTCAGCCAGCGTGAGAAGATCAACGAGCGCATTCGCCGGGAACTCGAGGGGCCGACGGACGAGTGGGGCGTCCGCGTCGAGGCCGTCGAGGTTCGCGAGGTGAACCCCTCTCCGGAAGTTCAGAGTGCGATGGAGCAACAGACCGCCGCGGAACGCCGGCGGCGGGCGATGATTCTGGAAGCGGAGGGGGAGCGCCGCTCCGCCATCGAGCGTGCGGAGGGTGACAAGCAGTCGAACATCATCGAAGCCCAGGGTGAAAAACAGAGTCAGATTCTGGAAGCACAGGGAGACTCTATCTCGACGGTGCTGCGGGCGAAATCCGCCGAGTCGATGGGGGAACGGGCCATCATCGAGCGTGGCATGGAATCGCTCGAAGAGATCGGCACCAGCCCCTCGACGACGTACGTCCTCCCGCAGGAACTCACCTCGCTGCTCTCACGGTACGGGAACCATCTCACGGACGGCGTGGGCGGTGACGGGCCGAGCCTCGAATCGCTCGATTTCGACGCGGAGACCCAGGAACTGCTCGGCCTCGACGACATCGATGCCATCGCCACCGGCAACGGCGCCGGCGACATGGACTTCGAGATGGAGACGGCGGACATCGAACGAGACGCGGCCGACGAGTAGCGGCCCCCTTCTCCGAGCGTTCGACCGGGTAGCGGCAGCTATACAACTCAACCACCCTGTTTCTAAACCAAACTTTACTTAGAACAAGCACAATTGTTTTACCGCCTGCTGTAGTTGTACTTCGCATGGCACGCATAGCGCTTCCACACGACGCGAAGGCCGGGCCGACGAAGCCGGAGGTTCGGTCGGTGACGCTGGGGAAGTTGGAACTCGGTGCGGGCGACCACTTCGTCGAGGTCGGCTCCTGTACCGGCGCGGTGACGATAGAGGCCGCCCGACAGGCTGGCCGCGTGACGGCACTGGAGCGGAACGGCGAGCGACTGGAGACCACCCGCAAGAACCTCGCCGCGAACAACATTGATGGGATCGAACTCATCGAGGGTGAAGCGCCCGAGAAGTTACCCGACGACGCGGACGCGCTCTTCTTGGGCGGCTCGCGTAACTACGAGGCCGTCCTCGACCACGCCGCCGAGACGGACGTCGACCGCATCGTGATGAACGTCTCGCGGCTCGAGATTGCCGGTGACGCCGTCCGAGCGTTCCAGGAGCGCGGCCTCTTCGAGGAAATCGTCCAGGTGCAGGTCTCGACGGGGTATCAGCTCGCCGGCGCGACGAGCTTCAACTCGGACAACCCCGTCTACGTGGTCGTCGGGGGTGCGACATGACGCTGTACGGCGTCGGGCTCGGGCCCGGCGACGCGGGACTCATCACGGTTCGCGGCCGCGAGGTACTCGAGAACGCCGACGTGGTCTACACTCCCGGACGCCTCTCACGGAGCGTCGCCCTGGAATACGTCGAGGAGTCCCAGCTCGGCGACCTCGATTTCCCGATGACCCGCGACGAGGACGAACTTCGCCGGGCCTGGAAAGCCGCCGCGGAGGAGGTCGCCCCGGTCGCCGCCGAAGGCACCGCCGCCTTCGTCACGCTCGGCGACCCGAACGTCTACTCGACGTTCGGCCATCTGCGCCGGACGCTCGACCGATTCCACCCCGAGGTCGACCTCGAAGTGGTACCGGGCGTCTCGACGGTGACGGCCTTCGCGACGGCGCTCGACGTCGAAATCACGGCCGGCTCCGACCTCGTGCTCCGGGAGGCCGCGAACGGCGCCGCCCCGGTCGGGCCGAATCGGCTCGTACTGTTCAAGGTGACCGACGTACCCACGACCCACGAGAAACTGGTTGAGGCGGGCTACGATGTCACCTACGGCCGGCGACTGTTCATGGACGGCTACGAGACAGTCGTGACGGACGACGCCGACCGACTCGACGAACGGGATTACTACACCATCGCCTACGCCGAGAAGCCGGGTGTCGGCGAGGAGCCGGCGACCGCCGCGTTCGGCCAGGAAACGACCGCAGACGGCGGCATCGCCGCAGAGGAACTGGCGGCCGCCGAATCCGCAGGAGACGAGATACACCATGAGTGATACCGATACCGACCCGCAGGCGGCTATCGACGCCGAGCGGGCCAGACTGGCCGACGAACGCGACGACCGCATCGACGACCACAACGCTGGCGACGAACAGGAGGGCATCCCCTTCGTCGGCGCCGGGCCGGGCAATCCCCGACTTTTGACCGTCGCCGGCCGAGAGCTGCTGGCCGACGCCGACCTCGTCGTCCACGCCGGCTCCCTGGTCAACAGCGAACTCCTGGATGAGTTCTGTTCCCACGCCGAACTCGTCAACAGCGTCGGCAAAGACCTCGAAGAGCTGATCCCGCTAATGGCAGATGCCTACGAGGAGGGCCGGGAGGTCGTCCGCCTCCACAGCGGCGACCCAGCCATCTACGGCGCCGCACTGGAGCAGATGGACGCCCTGGAACACGAGGGCGTCCCCACCTACCTCGTGCCGGGCGTCACCTCGGCGTTCGCCGCCAGCGCAACGTTGCGGACGCAGTTGACGCTGAACGGCGTCGCGAACCACGTCGCGTTCACGCGCCCGCAGGGCAAGACGCTCGATCCCGAGGACGACCACATCGCGGAGTTCGTCGGCAAGGGCGACGTGACGACCTGTATCTACCTCGGCACTCACGCCATCCCGGAGACGATGGAGCGACTGCTCGAGGAGGGCATCGACCCCGAAACGCCCGTGGCGGTCATCTATCACGCCTCCTGGCCGGACGAGGATGTCATGGAGGGGACGGTCGCCACTATCGGCGGCGTCGTCGAGGAGGCGGGCTACCGCGCCTCGGCGATGGTCGTCATCGGCGGGGCGGCACGGGGCGCCAGCGACGAGAGCTACGAGCGGTCGTATCTGTACGACGGGTGGGCCAACGGGGATCGGCGGGCGGACGAGCCCGCCGAGTCCGAATCGAGCCAAAGCGACACCGCGGAGGGAGACGACTGACATGAGCACCGACAACGATTCCAACGACAGCGGCGGCGGGCACTGCTCGACACCTGATTCGGATGGCGAGGTCGCAGCGGAGATCGCCATCATCAGCTTCGAGCGGAAACTGCCCGTCGCGGAAGACATCGAGGACGAACTGGCTGACGACTACGAACGCATCGACATCATCGAATACCACGGCGACGTGTTCGAGGAGCACTGGGGCGAGTACGACTGCTTCGTCGGGCTGATGGCCTCGGGCATCGCGATGCGGAAGACCGCGGGCCTGCTCGACGACAAGTGGGACGACCCCGCACTGGTCGTCGTCGACGAGGAACTGACGTGGGCTATCCCGATTACGGGCGGCCACCACGGCGCGAATCAGGTCGCACACGACCTCTCGCGGATGGGCGCCGTCCCGGCGATGACGACGGCGAGCGAGGCGGCCGGCAAACAGGGCATCGAGTCGAAGGCGAAGGCGCTCGACAGCCACGTCGTCAACGGCGATTCGACGGTGGCGACGAACCTCGCCGTTCTGAACGACGAACTCGACGCCGTCGAACGGCTGGACGGCCCACGCGCCGTCCTCGTCGGCGACGACGTGACCGTCATGAAGCGGAACACCGACGGCGTCGTGCTCGGGACGGGCACCGTCGACGGCGTGAAGAAATCGCAGGTGCTCGACGCCTGGGAGGCGGCGCTCGATGCTCTCGACCTCGATTTCTCGGACGTCGAGTTCGTCGCGACCGCAACCCGAAAGGAAGGTGAGGAGGGCCTCTACGAGGCCGCCCAGGAAATCGACGCCGGCGTCGTGCTGTTCGAGAAGGAGACGCTGCTCGACCACGAGGGGCCGACGCCCTCGCGGGCGAAGGAACTCATCGGCTGGCCCGGCATTGCCGAGGCGTCGGCGATTGCGGGCGGTCGCGATCACGAACTGGCCCGTGAGAAAGAGCGCTTCGACGAGGCCGTGACGGTGGCGGTCGGGGAATGAGCTGCGAGGACGAGCGGAGCGAGGCCTCGGCTTGTGCGAGCGGTGACGCAGGAACCGCGAGCTGCGAGACCGACCGCAGGGAGGTCTCGGAATGAACGAGCGGGGAGCGGAGCGATCCGCGAGCTGCGAGGACGAGCGGAGCGAGGCCTCGGCTTGTGCGAGCGGTGACGCAGGAACCGCGAGCAGCGAGACCGACCGCAGGGGGGTCTCGAAATGAGCGACCGCAGTGGCGGCGAAACCGATGCCG
>NZ_JBLGBY010000009.1:0-53134 GCF_047616845.1 Natronomonas sp.
AACTGTCTCGGTAGCCGCTGCATTCAAGAACTCGTTGACCGAAGCTACGTTTTGCAGGGCTTTGGAGCTGCTGGACACAGTTTCCAAACCCTGCTGCTTCGCACGTGACGCTTTCTATGACAGGCTCAAACGTGCAGGATGAACTACTGAACAAAATCGATACGAAACTAGACGCTGCCCTCCAGGACGTCGACGAGGAACAGGCCCGTCAGAACCTCCGAGAAGCGCGCCAACTCCTCATCTGCATCCGGAATTCGGATAGCGAGAAAATCGACGCCGAACACGCGGAGTGAGTGCGGCCATTCCAGCCGACACACCGCGTCGCTTAGCGAATCGGTTTCTGCATACAGGTCGCCGACGCCGGGCACAACTCCGTGAACTGAGTCATCTCTCGAACGCTCGGTGCAACGGCTGCCCGCTCGATTTCGTCGTATCCGCGGCGCTCGAAGAACGCCGCTGCCGTCGTCGTCAGCAGATACAGCGTCTCGCCGCCGCTCTCTCGAGCCTCGTCTTCGAGTGCGTCACACAGCTCGGCTCCGTATCCCTCGCCCCGGTGCGGTTCCCCGACCACGAGTGACCGGAGGAGGCCGTCCGAGCCGTACATCTCGACACTGCCGACGCCGACGAGCGAGCCGTCGGCGTCCGCGAGGAAGAATCGACCCGGCCCCGCTCGCACGTCCTGTGTCGGCAGGTCGTTGCGCTCGAGCAGCCTCTCGACGCGGTCGAGCGTGTCTTCGGTCGCCCGCTGAAGGGTGATTGAGTCCTGGCTCATACACACACCGTGACGGTTACCTGTACGTCACGACTCGGGCAGAAGGTGAATCGCCGGCACGTCGAGATGCTGGGAACCACACGATAGAGCCGGCGTGCCCCGATTGCGAGGCCAGCGACGGCTGCAATGCTCAGGGTGCCCATTACCGGGTGGCTCACGACCCAGAGCGACAGCAGGAACGCCGTGATCATCGCATAGCCGACCAGGATGCCGCTCCAGGTTGGGTGGTTCCAGGCGGGACGATCTCGTGGTGCGGGTGGTTTGTGCATCGTGAAATCACTCCGTATCAGCCATCGGCGAGCGCCCTCGTTTCGTCGAGCACGTCGAGCAGTCGCTCTGCTCGCGGCGTCGCGGTGTAGTAGCGCCACCGACCCTCCTTCCGCCGCTCGACCAATCCGGCGCTGAACAGCCGCGAAAGCGCCTGACTCACCGCGCTCTGGCTGACGCCGAGCGACGGCTCTATCTCGCAGACACAGACGTCTTCGTCGGCCTCCGCGATGAGCCGCAGCGTCTCGTATCGGGTGTCGTTGCCGAGCGTCGAGAGCATCTGCACGTCGGTCGCGACCTCCTGCTCCGTCAGCGAATGCCCTGACGTGGTACAGCAGGCTCCCTCGTTCCGCGTTGCGGTTCCCTCGTTTTCGGTCGTGTGCTCACCCATCTTAGTATATGCTAATATTAGGGTATGCTAATATAAAAGTTCGGGCGGCAACGGCTCTGAGGATGGAGTCTCCCCTCGGCCCCTCTACCGGCCGGTTAGCGCTCCAGAACCGTTCCGGAGTCGCCGACAGCGACGTGTGGCGGCCCAAGTGCGATGCCGTGGAGGTTCTCCCCGGTCGGGTTCGCTTGCGACCACAGCTCGAGTCGCTCGGCGGCAGTCCGAACCCCAGCCATGTCGTGCCCGGGTCGGTGGAGAACCGCCCCGCCCCCACCGACGGCGTGGACGCAGCCACACTCCCCGACGGCGACATCATTCAGCGCTTTATCCGATGGGTCGACGACCGTCCACTCGCCGTCCGCTCGGGTGTAGACCGCCCCACCGACGACCCGGGTCGTCCCTGCGCCATCGGTCGCCAGTGCGTACAGGCTGTGGTCGGCCGTCTCGATGCCGATTCGCCTCCACGACGCCCCATCGGACGTCTCGAAGACGCCCTGGTTCCCGTCGACGAAGACGCCTGAGCCGGCGCCGTCGAACGCGAGGTCGTGAACCGTCGCACCGGAGCCGGGCGTCTGGTGTGTCCACGAGCTGCCGTCGCCGTTGGCGGCCGAGGCATGGATGACCCCGGACGCGTCGGCGAGATACACGCCCGCTCCGTCAGCCGTGCCGGTGACAGCAACGTCGGTGAGGTTCGCAGTCACGCCGTCCGGCTCCGAGTGGCCAACGAGCGTGCCGCTTTCCACGTCGTATTCGGCGAGCGCGCCGCTCGCGCCGGCCATCCAGAGACGCTTCCCGTCGGCCGCCGCGGCAGCGCTCGTGAGATTGCGGCCGTTCCCGCTGGGGCCGTTCTTCAGTACCGTCTCCCAGCCGTCATCGGTGCGCGACAGCACGACGCCGCCGTCGCCGACCGCGAACGCACCGTCGGCCGCAAAGACGACATCGGTGAGCGTCCGGTTCGTCGGTGTCGAGACGCGCTGCCACTCGTCGCCGTGTCCGCGTCGCTCCATGGCGCTGCCGGCGCCGGCGACCGCGAGCCCGAGCGTCACCGCGGTTCCGTGGAGGTATGTTCGGCGTGAGTAGTCGTTCATAACGGTACTAGACCGCCGACGGCCGTATGCTCAATGCCCAATATTTTAGCCGCACTCCGGTGTCCCACGGTTCTGAGACCGCCGGCCTTGCGAGGAAGCGTTCACTTCCCCCCGTTTGAACCCCCGATCATGTATCCGCTCGCCGGCGTCGTTTCGGGGTCGCTACCGAACCTCGTGCTGTTGGTCGGCGCGTTCGGCCTGCTGTTGCTGGGCGCGGGTTTCGAGGTCGACGTGGTTGCAGCGCGGCGTGACCTCTCGTATTTCATCGTCGGCTACGTGCTCGCAGTCGGCGCCGCGTTCGTCAGAACCCGCGTGGTTCGTCTCGCCATCGCGGCCATCCTCGTCGTGCTGTATCTCGTCTACGTGCGACAGACGCTCGCCTCCGGCGAACTCATCGAGGGCGAAGAACTCGACTCGCTGCACCTCGCCGGCATCCTCGTCGAAGGCAAACGACCGTTTCCGGCGGTCGGCTCCCGCATCGTGCCCATTCGGTACTGCGTCGAGAAGAGTTGGCGTCTCGGTTGGAACCCGGATTATCGGTTCCTGTTGAATTCGAAGCGGGCGCCGCCGTCGTCTCCCTCCGTCACGCAGACGTCCCACCCGTGTACTTTCGCGATGTCGGCCACGATAGAGAGGCCGAAGCTGGTCTGGCCGCCATCCGCGTTGACGCCGTGGTCGAACACGCTTTCGCGCTTCTCCGGCGGAATTCCGCTGCCGTCATCCTCCACGTAGAACCCCGCTCCATCGTCCAGTCGTCCCAGCGTGACCGTCACGTCGGCGCCGCCGTGCTCGACCGCGTTCCGGAACAGGTTTTCGAAGAGCTGTGTCAGCCGCCCTGGGGCGCCGGCCACCACCGGAATCTCATCAGGGACGCAGAGTGTCGCCTCGCCGGTGTCGACGTGCTCCCAGGCATCCGCCGCGATATCCCCCAGATGCACCTGTTCGGCGTTCTCGATGTCCGCCTCGGTTCGGGCAAGCGTCAGCAGGTCGTCGATGAGCCGCTCGATGCGGGCGTGTGCTGACTCGATCCGCTCGAAGTGGCTCTGTTCGCCGGTCTCCTCCGCGACCTCCAAGAAGCCCCTCGCGACGGAGAGTGGGTTCCGCAGGTCGTGGGCCACGACGCTTGTGAACTGGTCGAGACGCTCGTTTTGTTGTTGCAGTTTCTCCTCGCGACTCGCCCGCGCTAGGGCCGCCTCGACGGTCGCCCCGAGTATCCGGAACAGATCCACGTCCGTCTCCGAGAAGACCTGCTTCGACGTCGAGCCCGTAGTGAGTAGTCCGTACTCGCCCAATGGAACGAGAATCTCGCTTCTGATTTGCGTGTTCGAATTGTGCAGCGGCTCTTCGGTTCGAATATCGTCGTACACGCGAAGCTCTCCCGACTCGAAGGCTTCCCAGGCGAGACTGCTGCCCGGCCTGAACCATGGCCCATCACCGAACAGTTCCCTCGCCGCCGCGGTCTCCGTCACCGGGACGAGTGCGTTTTCGTGCTCGTCGTGCTCCCAGACACCCGTGATTTCGAACCCGAGTATCTCGACTGCTGCGTCGACGGCGATAGTGGCGATTTCCTCGGCTGACCGGGCGGCACTGAGCTGTCGTGCGGTTTCTTGCAGCGATCGAAGGCGGTTCTCCAGCTGTTTCTGTTCGGTGATGTCTTCGAGCACCGCCATAATTCTCGACACCGTACCGTCCGAATCCGTGACCGGAGCGACCGACAGGGACAGCGTCAGTTGCTCGCCGTCTTTCGTCTCGCGTTGAATCTCTTTGCGTCGAATTCGCTCCCCGTTCAGCGCTCTCCGTCTGTGCTCTTCGAACTCCGACTGTTTGTCCTCCGGCACTATCGGATTGAACTCGCCGACGACCGCCTCGCGCGACCACCCGAACATCTCCTCTGCCCCGCGGTTCCAGAGGAGGATCTCGCCGTCGCCGTCGATCTCCATAATCGTGAGTGGTGCGGCGTCGATGAGCGATTCAAGGCGCTTGTTCGTTTGCTTGAGTTCGTTCTCGCGCTGCGTTCGCTCGCTGATGTCCCGGCTGATGCCCATGATGCCGACGATGTTCCCGTCCGCATCGCGGTAGGGATACTTGTTATCGAGCAAAGTGTGCTTCTCGCCGTCGATGTACCGAACCACCTCCTCTGTCTCCGGCTCGCCGTGCTTTATGATTCGCTGATCCACCTCGCGAATCTCGGCTGCACTCTCCGTATCGAACAGCTCGCGGTCGTGTTTCCCCACCGCCTCTTCGGGGTCGATGCCGAACAGTTCGGCCGCAGCCTCGTTCATGCGGCGGTAGTGGCCTTGGCGGTCTTTGATATAGACGTATTCGGAGGTGTTCTCGATGAGTGCCGTGAGCTGTCGGTTTGCCCGCTTGAGTCGCCGTCTGGGGGCGTTTCGATGCGCCGTTTCGCTTCGCGGCTTCCCCGCAAGCGACTCGATACGACGGGCGAGCAACTCGAAGTCCTCACGGTCGCCCTGAATCGGAACGTAGTCGGAACACCCAGCCCGAATCGCCTCTCCAGCGATCTCTTCGCTTCCCTGATCGGTGAACAGGATGACGGGAAGCTCGGTATTCTGCCGCCTGACTGCTTCGATGAGTTGAATCCCCGTTCTTTCGGAGAGCGAATAGGCCGTCACGACGCAATCCGGCCGTTCTGCGGACAGCGCTTCCAGTGCGCCCTCCATGCTCGCGACGGAGCGCCACTCGATGTCGAACCCTACCCCTTCGAGTCCGGTTCGGGTCGACTCGAAGGACTCCTCGTCGGAGTCCACGTAGAGAACGCGAACCACCTCCCCCTCGATTTCAGCCAAACTGGTCACCTTACCCAAGTACAACCGGCGCAGTAAAGTAAGGATTTCCTCGCCTTCAGCTATCGCCACATGGACACACTACGAAAAGTGGATATCGGTTACTAAAGGACGAGAATCGCGACCGCCGAGAGGACGATGACGCCGAGGATGTCACAGACGTTCGTGACCACCGGAATCGTCGTGTCGTCGGGGTCGAGCCCCTGGCGATAGGAGACGTACGTCGCCGAAATCGAGAGGATGATGGCAAGCACTGCGAGCAGGAGGCCGCTGATGATCGAGATGAGAAGCAGGTCGACGAGCGCCATCGGCTTGGCGATGGTGACGCCGACGATCCATGCCGCGAAGCCGAGGGCGGTGAACACGGTCGCCGCCAAAAGCAGGATGGCGGCGATGTTCGCCAACAGCAGTTCATCGCGCGGGTCGAACGACAGCGTCCCGAGGTGGAGCCGCGTCGATAGCCGCGAGGAGAGAATCGCGCCGAGATTCCCGCCCATCCCGATCATCACGGGTACGAGAATCAGAAGCGTCGGATTGTCGAGATACGTCGCTTCGAGCGTTTCGAGGATGTAGCCCGACCCCATCTCCAGCATCGACAGCACGACGAGCAGGGGGAACATCGTCGCAACGATGGTTCGGGTGCGCCACGTTCCGAGGCCGGTGGCCATCAGAGCACCACCCCCACGATGACGATGGCGACGTACAGGAAGACGACGCCGAAGACGTCGCCGAGCATGGTGACGATGGGGCCGATGAGGTTGTCGGGGTCGAGCCCGAACTGGTAGCTCCCGAACACCAAGGCGAGCAACCCGAACACGAGCACGACCGACGTGAGGACGCCGGAGATGAACGTGATGCCGACGAGTTCGAGCAGCCGCGCCGATTCGCGGCCGAGCACTCGCAGGATGCCCCACGACAGTGCACCGATGAGCACGGAGATGCCGATGCCGTTGATGAACGACGCGGTGATGGCGTTGACGAGCCGCGGGTCGAGTTCGAACTCCGGTTCGATGAGCCCCTGGTGGAGCCCCGAGGAGATGCGCGCGCCGAAGGCGCCGTAGACGTTGCCCCGAGTGGCGAGGAAGGCCGGCAACAGCAACAGGAGCCCGGGGAAGTCGGTGAACGCCGCTCGCATCCCTGCGCTGCCGAGTACCGTGCCCGCGAACAGCCCACCGAGGAGGCTGATGCCGAGGATGGCGATGGATTCCCGATAGATTCGCCAGACCTCGTGGCGGGCGTCCATGTCCTATCGTGTGTCGGTTCGCGTATAAAGGCTGCTTTCAGCGTCCCGTGGTGCCGTCCGTCGGCCGCTACACGGCGAACCGTCGGTGGAGGACGTTTCCAACGAGGACGACGCTCGCTGCGATACTCGCCTGGACGGTCGGCCCGACCGGCGTGAACGTTCCCAGAAGCGCGACCAGCACGGCGAAGATGATGGCACCGATCTCGATGCGGCGCCGCGGTACTTCGAGGTCGATCGTGTGGTTCACTTCGACGCTGGGATCGCCCGTTACGTCGACGTTGTGATCCATGTCGTCGCCGATGAACTCACTCGGCGTGAACAGCCGCGGGTCGAGAAGTGGTCGTGGTTCGTCGTCGGCCATGTCTGAGCGTTTCGAGGCGTGGATAAATAAGCCGCGGCCGCCGTCGGTCGCGGCCGGCCGCCGCTCGTTGCGACGGTCGTTTACGTTTTCGCCACGAAGCCTGGACAGATGCGCTCGAAAGCGTGGCTCCAGCGCCGACAGGTGGCCGTCTACGCGGTTGCGGTCGCGCTTGCAATTTTCGCCGGGCTCGCACGCCCCGGCGCGGCGACGCTCGTCGAACGGTTCATCAACCCCGTGTTGGTCGTCCTGCTGTACGTCACCTTCCTCGAAATCCCGTTCGTCCGGCTTCGCCGGGCGTTCACGAACGGGCGATTCATAGCCGCGGCGCTGGGGATGAACTTCCTCGTCGTTCCGGTCGTCGTCTACGCGCTCACCCGCTTTCTGCCCCAGGAGCCGGTCATCCTCATCGGCGCGTTCATGGTGCTTTTGACGCCGTGTATCGACTACGTCATCACGTTTGCCGAACTCGCCGGCGGGGATTCGGAGCTGATTACGGCCGCGACGCCCGCGCTCATGTTGCTCCAGTTGGCTCTGCTCCCGGCGTATCTGTGGCTGTTCATGGGGAGCCGAATCGCCCGATTAATCGACCCTGGGCCGTTCATCGAGGCGTTCGTACTCATCATCGCGCTGCCGTTGATGCTTGCGTGGCTTACGGAGGCGTGGGCCGAACGCAGCCCCTCGGGTCAGCGCTTTCAGGCGGCGATGGGGTGGCTCCCCGTTCCGATGATGGCGCTGACGCTTTTCGTCGTCATCGCCTCACAGCTCCCCCGCGTGTTCGACTCAATCGGCCGAATCGCGGCCGTCGTTCCGGTGTACGTCGCGTTCCTCGTCATCATGCCGCTTCTGGCTCGGGTGGCCGCCGCGCTCGCCGGCATGGACGCTGGTGAGGGCCGTGCGCTCGTGTTCACGTCCGTCACCCGGAACTCACTCGTCATCCTGCCGCTGGCGCTGGCACTCCCCGCAGGCTTCGAGCTCGCGCCCGCAGTCGTCGTCACGCAGACGCTCGTCGAACTCTCCGGGATGGTCGTCCTGACGCGCGTCGTCCCCGCGTGGCTCCTCCCGGAGGCGCCCGAGCCGATTTCGCTGCCCGGCTCGTTCGGCCGGGACTGATACTGCCGGCTGTAACTATCTGAAGCGATACCGTCCGAAATTCCGCGTTCCAGCCCCACGTAATCCGAATATCTCGAACCGATCGGTACGGAATTACAGCCGGCAGTATGAGCGACCGGGGCGCGGTTCGGAGAGTATTTGCCCGACGAGACGCACCTCCGGACATGGACGAGGCGCTGGGGCCGCCGCCCGCGATGGCCGAGAAAGCCGAGGAACTCACGCCGATGCTATCGCAGTATCTGGAGCTTTGTGAGCGCTACGACGACGCCTTGGTGCTGTTCCAGGTTGGAGATTTCTACGAGACGTTCTGCTCGGCCGCCGAGGCCACTGCCCGGGTGCTCGAAATCACGCTCACCCAGCGGGAGGATTCGACGGGGACGTATCCGATGGCCGGCATTCCCATCGACTCCGCGGAGTCGTACATCGAGACGCTGCTGGAGGCCGGCTACCGCGTCGCCGTCGCCGACCAGGTGCAAGCCCCCGAGGAGACCTCCGGGCTCGTCGACCGCGCGGTCACGCGGGTCGTCACGCCGGGCACCCTCACCGAGACGGAACTGCTCGAGGACGCCGACAACAACTTCGTCGCCTGCCTGACGGAGGGGTACGGCCTCGCCTTACTCGACGTCTCGACGGGCGATTTCTACGCGACGCGACTCGACCGCCTGGATGCGGTCGCGGACGAACTCGAACGGTTCGACCCCGCCGAGGCAGTCGTCGGGCCGGACGCCCCGACCGAACCCTTCGCGTCGGGCTGTATGGTGACGCCTTACGAGCGGTCGGCGTTCGACCTCGAGAACGCTCGCGAGAAGGTCGAGGCCTACTTCGGAACGACATCGCTGGCCAGCGACGCCGAGATGCGGGCCTGCGGGGCGCTGTTGGCGTACGCCGAGTACGCACGCGGCGGGACGACGGACGGCGACATCGAACAGCTCGATTACCTGAACCACCTGACGCGCTACGACCCCCGCGAGTACATGTTGCTCGACGCCGTCGCCCTCCGCTCGCTGGAGGTGTTCGAACCGCGGCACGTCCACGGGCTGGAAGGGGCCGCGCTGGTCGAAACGCTCGATGAGACCGCGAGCGCCCTGGGTGGGCGGGAGCTCCGCGATTGGGTTCGCCGGCCGCTGCTCGATACCGACCGCATCGAGGCCCGACTCGACGCGGTCGAAGCGCTCGTCGGCGCCGTCGGCGAACGCGAACGCGCCGGTGAGTTACTTGCGGACGTGTACGACCTTGAGCGACTCGTCGCCGGAGTTTCCCGCGGCCGCGCCGACGCCCGTGACCTCCGGGCGCTCGAATCGACGCTCTCTGTCGTTCCAGACCTTCGGGACTGCATCGCTGAGGTGACCGACGACAGCGAGAAACTCGCTGCTATCCACGACCGTCTCGACGACTGCCCCGAGGTTCGCGACCTCATCGACCGCGCTATCGCCGAATCGCCGCCGGTCGAAATCACCGAAGGCGGCGTCATCCGTGAGGGCTACGACGAGACGCTCGATGACCTCCGGGCGACCGAACGCGAGGGGAAAGCCTGGATTGACGACCTCGAAACCGAGGAACGCGAGCGGACGGGCATCGATTCGCTCTCTGTCGGGCACAACTCCGTCCACGGCTACTACATCGAGGTGACGAACCCGAACCTCGATTCGGTGCCCGACGACTACACGCGCCGGCAGACCCTGAAGAACAGCGAGCGGTTCTACACGCCGGAACTGAAGGAACGCGAAGAGGAGATCATCAACGCGGAGACGCGCGCCGACGACCGCGAGTACGACCTCTTCCGGGAGGTGCGACGCGACGTCGCGGAGGCGACCGAACGGATACAGGAGACCGCCCGCGCGGTCGCGGAGCTGGACGCCCTCTGCTCGCTCGCGACTGTGGCAGCCCAGTACGACTACTGCCGCCCCGAGGTCGGCGCAGACGGAAGGGAGTCGAGCAGCGCGAGCCGACCGTCGTCGGACGCGGCTGCGTCCGACGGAATCGACATCGAGGGCGGTCGCCATCCGGTCGTCGAGCGCACCGAGGAGGCGTTCGTCCCGAACCCGACCGACCTGCCCCGCGAGCGCCCGATGGCGGTCATCACCGGGCCGAACATGTCCGGAAAATCGACGTACATGCGCCAGGTCGCGCTCATCTGCGTGCTGGGCCAACTGGGGAGTTTCGTCCCCGCCGAACGCGCCGCGCTGCCGGTCGTCGACCGCGTGTTCACCCGCGTCGGCGCCTCCGACGACATCGCCGGCGGCCGCTCGACGTTCATGGTCGAGATGACCGAACTCGCCGCCATTCTCGAAGATGCCGACGAGAACTCCCTTGTCGTTCTGGACGAGGTGGGCCGCGGCACCTCGACGGCCGACGGCTACGCCATCGCACAGGCCGCGACGGAGTTCCTCCACGACGAAGTCGGCGCTTACACCCTCTTTGCGACCCACCATCACGAACTGACCGGCGTGGCGGCCGACCTCCCGCGGGCGCGGAACTACCACTTCTCCGCCGAGCGTGAAGCCGGCGGCGTCAGCTTCGAACACGACCTTCGGACGGGTGCGGCGACGGCCTCCTATGGCGTTGAGGTCGCCGAAACCGCGGGCGTTCCGGCGCCGGTCGTCCAGCGCGCCGAGGCGCTGCTCGACGACGAGATCGCCGATGCGGAGGTCACACAGTCCCCAGCGACCGCTTCGACGGACGGTGGCGAACTCCCCGAAGCCCTCCTCGCAGAGCTTCGGGCGGTCGACCTCGCGGATACGACGCCGTTGGAGGCCTTGAACCTGCTCTCACGGCTCCAGAAGCGCGTTGAGTGAGTTAGCCCAGTTCGCGCTTGGCCCGGCGCCGCCGACTCGAATCTCGAGCCCCCCGGCGCCTTTTTGCCGGTCGCCGTCACATACGCCGGCAGTGACGCTTCTGGACGACCTCTCCGGCTTCGAGTTCGAGGATGCCGTCGCCTCGCTGTTCCGCGCCCACGGCTACGAGGACGTACAGACGGCCGTCCGCATCGCCGACGAGGGTCGCGACGTCACGATGCGTGACGGTGAGACGGCCGTTGTCGTCGAGTGCAAACACACCGATACCGTCTCACGACCCGTCGTCCAGAAACTCCATTCTGCGGTTGCGACCTACGAGTACGACGGCCCGAAACGCGGCATGGTCGTCACCTCCGGACGCTTCACGACGCCCGCAGAAGAGTACGCAGAACGGCTCCGCCGCAACGACGACCCATACCCGATCGACCTTATCGACGGCACCGACCTCCGGGAGCTGGGCGAGGCGGTCGGCATGGATCTCTACAACGGCCGCATCGAAATCGTCTGCGAGGAGACGCTGCCGGTCGGCGACCCCGAACGCGTCCTCGTCGATGCCGTCGAGGACGTCGAGAACGCCCCCTCCCGAGGCGACCTTCCCGACCCGGACGTAGACGTCCACTACAAGCCAATCGTCGACGTGCAGGCGTTCACGCGGTCGACCTTCGAAACGAGCGTCGGCGTCATCCACCGTATCGACCGTCGCGACCACGTCGTCATCGAGGCCGACCGCTCGGGGCCGCGGCTCGCGCCGGGTGGCCTCGTCGACCTCGTCGGCGTCGAACCGATATCGCTGATCGAGGCGCAGGCGACGTTCGGCGGCGGGGCCGAACGGTTCGGCCAGTCCGAATCGGCGTATCGTGAGTGGGCGAAAACGGCGCTGTGTGACCGCCTGGCGACGACCGTCTCCTACACCGGTGACAACAACGTCGATTACACACAGGAGTGTCGTCCCTCGCCGGGCGACGTGGACTTGCGGTCGGTCGAACCACTGTACGTCCCGCGCATCGAGGCCGAGGTCGAACTCGGCGAATACACCCACGGCTACGAGTACGATGCCGCCGGCAATCGCCACGTCGTCCGCGATGACGGGATTCGCCGCTGTGTCCACTGTGAGACGGCGGGCGCCGACGCGGCGACGTACACCTACTGTGAGAACTGCGGGGCCATTAGCTGTGAGACGCACACGAAAACCGAGCGGCTCACCGGTGAGCCGGTCTGTACCGGCTGTGCCGTCACCGAGGACTTCCTCCTTGCCACCAAGCACTTCTTCGACGAGGAGAACGCCGCGACGTTCCGCGAGGAGTACGAGGCCATGCCGCCCCACCAGAAAGCGATGGAGAACCCATATCTCACCGCCGGCGCGGCAGCGGTTCTGCTCGTCGTGTTGTTCGTAGCCGCCGCCGCGCTCATATGACCGCCGTTACTCGTCCTCGGGGGTCAGCGAGACGAATTCCAGGTTCTCCTCGTCCAGAAGCGCCGCGGCCCGCTCAGTGATGGAGGGAGCGACGAGGATGCCGCGTACCTCCGCATCGGCGTGGAGGTCTCGCCGCAGCGCCTCGACGTATCGGTTGAGCTGGCCGACGGCGTCGGGGCCGACACGCCGGCGTTTCAACTCCAGCACGACCGTCCGCCCTGCGTCGTCCTCGCCGTAGATGTCGACCGCGCCGGCGGGCGTTTCCCGCTCGGTCGCAAGCGGTGTGAACCCCGGCTCGACCAGCTCCGGCGCCGTGAGGATGCGCTCTTTGAGGTCGGCTTCGGTGCCGACGACCTCCAGGGATTCTGGGTCGGACATCGAGAAGGCGGCGGTGTGGACGACCGACGACAGCCGGACGACGAGCGATTCCTCGGGCGCCGTGCGCTGGCTTTCGACCACCAGGTCGCCATCCGCGACCCGACAGCTGTGGTCACAGCCCGGCGGCTGCCAGTTGACCGGCTTCTGGCCCTCGTCGGTGTGGACGAGCGCGGCGCCGTCGGGTTTCAGCATGATGTGGCGGTCGCCGGGGCCGAGTTCCGACGCCGCACGCCCCTCGTACTCGACCGTACAGCGGCCGAAAAGCGTCACGAGCGCACCGCGCTCGATGCCGTCGCTGACGAGGGCGGCGGCGGCGCTTGCGGTGGGGTCGAGCAGCGTTCGCGCACCGTCCGCCGTCGACGCCGACTCTTCTGTCACGTTCCGTGGTAGCGCCGTCGGCCGTTTAAGCGTCGCGCTCGCCGGCCGCCCAGACGACCGTGCCGCGTTGGGGGTCGAGCCACCGAAGCGCCCGGACGATGGCGTCACCGTTGACGGCACAGACGTCTCGAACCGAGCGGGCGCCGGCCAGCCAGCCCCGGAGATACGCGGCGTCGGCCGCGCCGTCGTAGCCGACGAGGGCCACGGCGGGTCGCGTGCCGCCGGCCTCGATGGCGAAGACGAGGAACGCCCGAATCGAGAACTCAGGGCCGACGACGTACAGCGCCTCGTGTTCCAGTGGGTCAAGGTGTGCACACACATCGGCGAACGAGCAGTTCGTCGCGATGGGGTCGGGGTTGACCGCTGTTTTGCGGTCTGCGGTCAACTCACCGCCTGCGGGGTCGAGCAGTTCAGTGGCACGGTTTCGCGCCCACTCGTTGTCCGGCGGGCCGCCGAATGGGTTGTCGGCGGTAATCGCGTCGCGGTCGATACCCCAGTGTGCGTAATGTACGTCGTAGCCGTCGCGGTCGTAGGCGACGAGCGTCCGATGGCCCATGCGCCGGGGTGGTCGCGTTTTCGGTGTTAAACCTCGGCGGCGCGGTCGAGACGTCCCCAAGGTACTTCACGCCACGGGCGTCGAGATGTGCGTCACCCGGATGATCAGGTACGAACCACCGCCAGCTACGGGTAGCCGTCCGGAACCGCTATCTCCCGTCGCGCTCATAGGTGTCGTTCGACCGCTGCGCCCGGGGCGTTCTCTTTTACGCTGTCGATGCCCTGCTCGGCTTTCTGCGGGCTGGCGTAGCCCTCGCCGGAGTCGGCGATGATGTTGCCGTTGTCGTGAACCAGCCGCCAGCGGTAGTCTCCTGCGTCGTCCTCGTACAGTTCGAAGGTTGCGTCACTCATGGTTTGTATTATGGGGTGTGTTATCGTATTAATTTTCTGGCATTACTACTCCTCGTCGTCGGCAGCGTTGTCGCGGACGCTGTCGAGGCCCTGTCGGGCCTTCTGCCGGCTCGAATACCCTTCGCCGGAGTCCGCGAGCACGTTGCCGTTGTCGTGAACGAGCCGCCAGCGCCACTCACTGCCGCGGTCGCGGTACAAACGACACGAGCGTGTTATCATCCACTTTTTTCTGTGCCATACTTTCGATAGTCGACGGGAGCGGAGATAAAAGTTCACCAGAAATATCAAACAAAAGTGAAATGGCCGAGCCAATGGATGTGAGGCTTGTTCCCGCCCATCTCAGAACTCACCCAAAATTGATATATGTCACTTAATACCAGTGACCGATCACATCAGGTCGTCGAGCAGTTCACGAAGCGCGTTGGGGCTGAACGGCTTGCCCACGTACTCCGTCACACCGATGTCGTACTCCTCGATATCGATGTCCTCGCGGCTTCGGCCGGTCAGAATGACGACCGGCAGGTCGGCCAATCGCTCGTCGGTGCGGATGCGTTCGAGCAGTTCCGCGCCGTCGATACCCGGCAACATCACGTCGAGGATGACTGCGTCAGGTCGTGGCTGCTCCTGCAATCGCTCCCAGCAGGCCGTCCCGTCGGCGATGCCCTCGACTTCGTAGAACCCTTCGAGGGTGTGTTCGACCAGCTCTCGGACGTCGTCGTCGTCTTCGGCGACTACAACCGTTGTGTCCCCACTCATTACGGTATCAGTACTCTTCCTCGTGGTTGTACCTTCCGGAGTCGAAGCCGGTGTCTCGCGGCGCTATCGGGGCGGCAACAAAAAACGGATGAGCGGCGCGTTACTTGCCGCGGTTGTTCTCGGCGCGGATGCTCGGACGGGTGTGCTCCGTGCCTTTGCCGCGCTTCTGCTGGCCGCGGCCACGCTGGCCGGCGGAGGTTCGACCGCGGAACGCTCGGCCCTTCTGGCTGTCGTCACAGATCCAACCGAGGTCGTCGTCGTTCTGGATGGCGCCATGCTCGGGGTCGAGGAGGATCACTTCGAACCACTTCTGCGAGCCGTCTTCACCGACCCAGTAGCTGTTGAGCGTCCGGAGGTTGCGGAACTTCCGGCTTGCGCGCTCCTCGGCGATGCGCTGGAGGTTCTTCCGGCGGGTGATCTTGTTGACACCCTGCCGCTTCGAGCGGCGACCGGCCTTGAAGCGCTGTTTGCGCGCGCTGCCCTTGCGGACGGAGACGCGAGCGACGACGACGCCCTGCTTGGCCTTGTAGCCGAGCGAGCGGGCCCGGTCGAGGCGCGTGGGGCGGTCGACGCGTTCGATAGCGCCCTGGTCGCGCCAGTCCTGCTGGCGCTGCCATTGCAGTTCTGCGAGCTTTCCTTCCTTCGGCGTTTTCCACGCCTCGCGAATGTGCGAATAGAAGCTTCGTGCCATGATTGTTCACCACGGGCGTTGCGTGGTTCAATTCCCGCGCGGCCGACCCGTGCGCGAATCACATCCCGACCTGCGTAGACAGGTGCCCACTGGTGCCCGTCTCCCAGCGAGTTATCGCTACTTCTCCACGATATCGGTTAAGGGCTTCGAAACCCCGTGCTCGAGGTCAGTCGTCGCTTGGCGCCTCGCCGATGACGCCGCTCGTCGTCGCCTCCTCGGCGACGTGTGGCTGGAACACCCACGCCGCAAGCAGGACGATGGGCACCATCGAGACGGCGACGACCGAGTAGCCCGTGTGGAGGTTCGGCAACAGCGGCGCGGCGTACACGAGCGGGTAGACGATGCCACCGACCGTGCCAACCCCGCCGACGACGCCGGCGACCGTACCCGAACTGTTCGGGAACATCGCGGGCACCTGTGCGAAGATGGCACCCTCGGTGAATGCACACGCCATGCCGACGATGAAGCCGGCGCCGACGGCGAGCAGGACGCGGCCGCTGAGCCCAGCCACCGTCATTCCGAGCATCGCGACGACGATGAAACACAGCGACAGGAACGTCCACTGCTCGCGGTACCGGCCCGTGAAGAACGGCAGGATGTTCGTCTCGTTGCGTGCGAGGCGGTCGCTCATGTAGCCGCCGAGGGGACGCAGCAGGCCGGCGGCGACCGAGAACGTCGCGGCGAACGTACTCGCCACCACCAGGTTGTCGGTCGCGAAGCCCTCACGGTAGTAGGTCGCAAGCCACCCGTTCATCGAGAGTTCGAGGCCGAAGCTCATCACGTACGCGAGCGCGAGGACGACCGTTCCGTAGCGCGTTGCGGTGTACACCCACTGTTTGAGGGTTGCGCTCTCTGCGGTCGCCTGCCGGCGCTCCTCGCTTTTTGCGGCCACACCGATGGTGTAGTAGGTGATGCCGAGCAGGATGGAGACGATGCCGGTGTAGAAGAAGGCGGCCCGCCAGCTCGTCTCGAACAACGGCCCGCTCCAGCCGGTGCCGAACACCCGTGGGAGGATGAGTGCCCCGCCTGCGGCGCCGGCGTTGCCGACACCGGCGTAGATGCCTTCGGCGGTGCCGAGCTGTTCTTCCTCGAACCACTCGGAGACGTGCTGGATGCCGATGACGAACGTGATGCCGGCCGTCGCGACGATGAGCCGCTCGATGAAGAACACCGTGTACGACTCCGCGAACGCACTCGCCATCGAGAACACGCCCACGTACGCGAGGACGATGGCGAAGACGGTCGGCGCCCCGAACTTATCGGAGAGCCAGCCCGTCAGGATGCGGCCGAACGGTGCGAGCCAGATGGCCGCGCTCGCGAGCACACCGATTTCGGCGAGCGTGAGCCCGAACTCATCCGATATCGGCCCCGTGAAGGGCGCAAACGAGAACCAGATGAGAAACGAGAAATTGAAGCCGACAGTCGCGAGAACGAGCGTCCGCCATTTGGTCATCTTCACGAGGCTCATGGCGACGCCCCCTCGACGCTGCCCGGCTGTCCACCCCCCGGTTCAAATATATCGAAACTGTCCATTGATTCGAGTTCCTTTGAGATGTTTGAGTCCATCTTCGCTGATTATCTGGATACACTACCACCTATTAACGGTGGCCGTTGACAAACACGAACAATTCGCCCGACCTCGCTGGACGGGATGGCGATATAAGGTGGGATATGATTTATTTAAGGATACGTTCGACCAACTATCGACGCTCGAACTGGACGGGCATCTACAGGCGGAGCAGGCCGAGGTGCCTCGGGGTCGTCCGAAAATCGGAGATGTTCGTGATCACGAGAGACTGTGTCTCTCGAACGACTTGCCCCCGAGGGTGAAGGCCGTCCGCTTCTTCACTTTCACCGTGGATGGCGAGGGTATAACACCCAGGCCACCGTAGCACTGGCTACAGTTGCGACGTGGGTTAAAGACCTTACTCCGAAGCAACTGCCGGCAGTTGCGGAGGAATGCGACACCTCTCAAAATCCGCGTCTTCGGCGTGGTGCGACGGGTGTTGTCGGGCGAGGTGGAGTCGCCGACCCTCACGGACGCACCGGGCGTTCGGGTGTGAATTCCAGCCGACCCAACGTGGGAAGGTCGAGGGGAATTACATTCGCCTGCGACCCCACGGCCCGGTTTGGGTCGTGCGGTCAAAACGGTGAAGCCTCGGGGCTTGCCCCCGAGGTACTTCACAGGCGGTGCAAGGCGAGCGCTTCGGGGTCGATTCGTCCATCTCACCGAATACCTTCGTCGCAAGCACTAGGCTGTCGCGATCGTATCCACTGATCGTCTCCCCCAGGATCTCTTCGCTGCCGCCGTCCGAGTAGACGTTTGCCGTGTCGAAGAAGCCGAGGTCGATCGCCCGGTCGATGATCGCCCGGCTCTCATCGGCGTCAATCATCCATTCTTCCCGTCGCCGAAGCCCAGACAGCCGAGACAGATCCGGCTGACGCTCAGCCCGGTGTCACCGAGTGTCGTGTACTCCATGTCTAAATGTCCCCGGCCCGGATGTCAGCTATCTTCTGGCGGTCATACAGGTATTCGTCCGCGTCGAACTCCTCGGGGAACAATTGCTTTGCTGCGCGTTCGGTTTTCGAGAAGTTGATAATCGGTCCTTGATACATGCCCCCTGCTGGGTAGACGTCGCCGTTCTGAACCGCCGTGAGCTGACTTGCGGTGTTGTGTTCCTGCAGGAATGTGAGGAACTGGTTCCGAAATTCCGACCGTGTCCAGTGCTTGTCGGTGTAGAACATCAACACCTCTGGGTCGATCTCCAACAGGGATTCGTAATCGATCGTGCCACGGTCGGACGTGAAGCTCTGAATGTTTGACCCCTCCAGTGCATCACCCACCCCGAGATCGTGCCAATGCTTGTACGCGGTCGTGTCGCCGAGCCGGTAGGGATAGAACGTCTCGGGCTCAGTCGAGGCGGGTGAGAGAAGCGCGATCGCTGGTCGGTCACTTTCCGGAGGAAGCTGTTCCTGCACCCTACTTAGGAACGTGTCGTGTAACTCGACGAGCGCTTCGTATCGATCCGTTCGCTGGAACACCTGTGCAACCTTTTCAGTCGCCTCATACAAGCTGTAGTAGGGGTACTCCTCGTGCCACGAATAGGTTGAGAAACTCGCATTCCCACAGAACGGAGCGACCCGTTCGCTCATCTCTTCAACGTCCGACCGCTCCCAGTCCGGGATCAGGTTGATCATGTAATTTGGATCGATAAAGTGGACGCCGGCATCGATTTCAAAGAATAGCTCCTTCGAGATCCCGCCCTGCCAGACTGAGACCATATCGTCCTTGCTCGTCGACAGCCCCGGAATGTCCTCATAGTGCCACGTTCGATACTCACCAGTGAGCACAACGGCACTCGGCTTGCCGAGTCCGAGCGCGACACCCATATCGGCCCAGCTCGCGTTCTCAGCAACCCACGTCTCCGGAACTGATTCGAACGTCACTTCGCCAGTCGGCACGATTGTCGCGGAGTATGAACTATCTTCGGTCGAACTGGTCGTTTTAGAACCACTGCCACTGCCAGTACAGCCAGCGAGTAGTCCTCCGCCGATAACTGCCCCGCTGTACTTGATGTAGTCTCACCGCGTTGGTGCTTCACGTGCCATATCGTCTTCCGACATGTGTTTTAGGCCAGCCTAAAATATCATAATGTCTCCGGTTTCTATCTACAGATAGATGTGTGAGAGTACTCCGAACTTCACAGATCGATATCATTCCACAGACTCTCTGTTTTCAAGCGATCTGACACAAATTATGCCTACTCCTTCGCTGTACTGGTATTCTGACGTGAGGATCCAATGATTGTATCCACAACACAGGGATGTTATCGAGCAGATGAGAGAAGATGATCAGGAGATCGCTGTCGAATCGGCATCCGTTCACGTTGAGTCGGGATCACACTCGATGCAGGTTCTGTATGTCCCGCCGACGAGCGGTGGAGGGAACGACAGTATTCGCAACGAATCTCCGAGCCGGCCCAGACGAAGCAAAGGCGATCTGTCGACGATACAGTCGCCGCTGGCAGATTGAGAATGAGTACAAGAGCAGTAGGGTGACTTTCTGGCGAAGACATCTTCGAATGATTATCGTGTGCGGCTGTTCTACACGAACCCCGATTTCGTATCGCGCTCAGTGGTTTATGGATGTCTGGCGGCGGCTATCTCTGAGAACGGCACGCTCCTCACGAGAAGCGGAAAAACGGGCTATTCGAGGCCCCTAACGCCTTCGAACGTCTCATCGACGAGCGCGTCGGCGAGCGCCGACCGGTCGATGTCGGGCGTCGCCTGGGGGTATCGCTGCGTGAAGTGTCCGACGATATTCTCGACGTCGCGTGCCAGCAGCTCCTCGCTGTTTTCGTGTTCGGTCGAGACGGCCTGTGGCCAGTCGAACACCGTTACGCCGTCGCTTGCGACGAAGACGTTATACTCGCTCATGTCGGCGTGGACGTAGCCTTCCTCATAGGCGGCCGCCATCTCATCCAGAACCAGATCGAGCACGCCGACGACCTGTTCGGGTTCGAGTTTCGCCCGCGAGAGTTCGACGCCGTCGATCTTCTCCATCACGATAGCGTGGCGGTTCTGGTCGACCGGCTGGGGGACGCGGACGTCCGGATACAGCGTCTCGAGCGCCTCGTACTCCTGTTCGGCCGCTTTACGCGCGGTGTAGAGCCACGAGCGGTGCTCCTTTTCGGCGGTATACTCCCGCTCTTTCTGGACTTCTCGGAAGTTGGTGTACCCCTCGCGGTGGTACTTCAGCGCGAGCGGTTGGAACGACCGGGCTTCGTACACGTCGCTTTCCTTGCCGACGCCGAGCGGGGCGCCGACGCCGTCGACGGTGTCTCGCTCAGCGAAGGTGTGCAGCGCCAGGGCGTCGTACCCCTCGAACGTGAGCCGGTAGCCGGTGTACTGTATCGTCTTCCGCTCGACGAGCTCGCGATCCATACAGCGGTCGACCCGGTACTCGACCTCCTCCTCGTCGAGCCGGGAGAACTCCGGAATCTTCCCCGTCGCAACCCACCGTGAGAACCGCATGCCGTGCTCGATACCCGAGAGTAGATGGAAATCCTTCCCCTCCAACTCGGCCATCTGCCCAGCGACGTTCTGTACCATCTTACTCGGGATAGGAGACGAACACGCAAAAGCGCCTCGCGTGCGACCGATGCTCCTGTGATAAACCAATTACGACGATATAGAATCTCTCCGATTGGCTATTCGAACAGCGCTGCCGTATCGGCGGCAACAGCGTCGAAGACGCCCGCTGCGGCCGGAACGCGGTCGGAAAGCGAGAGGAAGCCGTGGCAGAGCGACGGCGCGTGGTGGTGTTCGACCGTCACACCGGCAGCAGCGAGTCGCTCCGCGTACGCCTCCCCCTCCGAGTGTAATGGGTCGTGGCCCGCCGTGACGACGACTGCGGGTGCGACGCCTTCCAGCGTCGTGCCCGCAGCGGCGCAGCGAGTGGATTGTACCGGTCGACGTCGGAACAGTACTGCTCCCAGAACCACGCTCCGCCCGCGTGAGCAGCGGCCGTCGCCGTGTTCCCGGTACGAGTCGGTGTCGAGCGCGTGGTCGGTAATCGGATACGCCAACAGCTGCCCGGTGAGCGGCCGCTCCTCGTCGCGGGCGTCCGCCGGGAGTACGACCGGGGCTCCATACCCGATGCAATTGCTGACGGATACGATGCAGACGCCCGAATCGCATCGGTCTGTACGGGCGCGCTGCTGCTCGCGAAAGCCGGCCTGCTCCATGGTCGACCGGCCACGACACACCCGACGACCTCCGCGAGACGGGCGCGAACGGACAGGAACGCCGGCTCGTCGATGATGGCGATATCCTCACCGCCGCCGGCATCACCTCGGGGTTCGACCTCGCGTTACACATCGTTGAGGCGGAGTGCGGCGCGGAGATCGCCGAGCAGGTCGCTCACGAACTGGCGTACGAACGAGCGATTTAGGAGTCTCGGCGTCGGAGTACCCCTGTGCGACTGGAGAACTCATACATCGGGGTCGACGGGGTTGGCGAGACCACGGAGCGCAAGCTCTGGGAACGGGGCGCGCGGACGTGGGCGGAGTTCGACCCATCGCTCTGTGGGTCGACGACCGCAGACCGCATCGAATCGTTCATCGAAGCCGCCCGCCCGCGGCTCGAATCGGGCGATTCCGCCTTCTTCGACCGGGCGTTGCCCTCCGCCGAGCGATGGCGACTCTACGAGGATTTCCGCGAGGACGCCTGCTTTTTCGATATCGAGACGACCGGGCTGAACCAGACCCACGATACGGTCACGTGCGTCAGCTTTCACCGAGGCGGCGACACGGAGACGCTCGTCAGTGGCGACGACCTCACGCGGGAGAACGTCAGGCACCTGCTCGATGCGCCGCTTCTCGTCTCGTTCAACGGCGCCCGCTTCGACGTCCCGTTCCTCGAGGAATCGTTCGACGTCTCCATCGACGCGCCGCATCTCGACCTCATGTACCCCTGCCGTCGCGTTGGGCTGACGGGCGGACTGAAGGCCATCGAACCCGAAGTCGGCGTCGAGCGCGACCGCCCGGACATCTCCGGCAAGGACGCCGTCCGGCTGTGGCGCGAACACGAACGCGGCGTCGACGGTTCCCTGGAGACGCTCGTCTCGTACAACCGCGAGGACACGGTTAACCTCGTAACCGTCGCCGACAGCACGGTCGAGCGGCTCGACCGCGAACTGCTCCCCTGAGCGCAACCGATTTCCCACGCCCGGCAGTAGGGTGGGTATGGACTGGCGGCTCATCCCCGAGGAGATGCTCGATGGCCCGATGGCGATGGCGTTCGACGAAGTCGCCGCCGAGACCGTCGCCGCAGGCGGCCCCGCGACCGTCCGGCTCTATCGGTGGCTCCCGAGCACCGTCTCGCTCGGCTACGGCAACGATGCCTCCATCGTCGACTGGGAGTTCTGCGAGGAGCGAAACATCAGCGTCACGCGCCGACCGACGGGCGGCGGCGCCATCTATCACGACACGGCCGGCGATGTGTCCTACTCCATCATCGCGCCCGCAGACGAGTTCCCGAGCGACGTGACCGACTGCTACCGGGAGTTCCTCCAGCCGATTTTGGACGCCTTCGAAGCGGTCGGCGTCGACGTCGATTTCGCATCCCAGGAGCAGCCAGCCCTCTGGGAACCGCTCTGTTATCTCCGCGATGTCGACCCTGCCCACGACCTCGTCGGCCCCGACGGCCGGAAAATCGCCGGCAATGCTCAGTATCGCACCCGCGATGCCGTCGTTCAGCACGGCTCGTTGACGTTCGATGTCGACGCCGAGACGCACCTGGGCTGTTTCGACGACCCGCCGGTGACGCCCGAGGCGTTCGAAGACCGGGTCTGTGGCACCGTCGAGACCGCCGAGTACGACGAAGCCGTCGAAAGCGCCCTTGGCGTGTTCGGTGGCTACGATATGGAGCGCTCACAGCTGGTCGCCGCCCTCGAAGAGTCGCTCGCTGAGTGGGCCGGCGCCGAAGTCGACCGGGGCGGTGACTCCGAGTGGACGGACACCGAACAGGAGCGCGCTCGCGAGATCTGCGACCAGAAATACGGCAACGACGAGTGGGTTCGGAACCGTAACGACCCACTGAAGTGAGCTGGGCGTCGCTGCGGCGAGTCGAAGCCACTATGCCCGTGCTGTGCTGAGAGCGTGACAATGCTGAGAGTCGGCGCACACACGTCAATCGCGGGCGGCGTCTACAACGCCGTCGAGGAGCAACTGGAGTACGACGGCAACTGTGGGCAGATATTCTCCCACTCGCCGCGGGTCTGGCAAGACCCGAACATCGGCGACGAGGAGGCCGGAGAGTTCCGCTCGCTGTCCACCGAACACGGGGTCGGGCCGTGGGTCATCCACAGTTCGTATCTGGTGAACCTCTGTACGCCGAAAGACGACCTCCGCGAGAAATCCATCGATTCGATGCAGAAGGAGGTCGACGCGGCCGCGACACTCGGGGTTCCGTACGTCAACGTCCACCTCGGCGCCCACACCGGCGCGGGCGTCGATGGGGGTCTGGACAACGCCGCGTCCGCTCTGGAGGCACTCGACATTCCCGACGGCGTGACGGTGCTCATCGAATCGGACGCCGGCAGCGGCACGAAACTCGGCGGCACGTTCGACGAACTGGCGGGCGTGCTCGACCGCTGTGACCAGCCGCTCGATGTCTGTCTGGACACGGCCCACATGTTTGCGGCGGGCTATGACCTGTCGACGGCGGCGGGTGTCGACGAGACGTTCGCGGCTTTCGACGACCAGGTCGGCCTCGAACACCTCGAATGCGTCCACCTCAACGATTCGAAACACGGCTGCGGGACGAACAAGGACGAACACGCCCACATCGGCGAGGGACTCATCGGCGAGGAAGGGATGCGCGCGTTCATCAACCACGATGCGGTCGCCGACGTGCCGCTCGTCTTGGAGACGCCGACGGAGGATGGCAAGTCCTTCGCCTGGAACATCGAGCGCGTTCGCGAGCTCCACGAGGCGTAGGCCGGAATCCCTTTGTTCGGTGATGCAGCCGCTGCTGCCGCCGACTCCCTTCGAGAGGAGATCGGCGACACAGTACTCGCGGTGGGGTGGTACGACGGCCGCGACGAGAACCGAACCGGTTCGGTGTACGTCTCCGAGGAGTTCGAAGAGAAACGCAGCGGCAAGGGGCCGCTCGAAACGTCGCTTCTGGCGAGTCTCGGCAGCGGCGCCTACCGGGACATCCACGACGAGGAACTGACGAGCACCATTCGCGTCTACGAGACGGTCGTCGACGTCGACGTCAGAGTCGGCCCCCAGCGTGGCATCGTCATCGCCGTCCGCGCTGAGGGCCAGCACCGACTCGACGGTATCGTCCGATTGACCCGTGACGCGGTGCGAGCCACCGGCGACTAGGTCGGTTCGTGTCTTTTTAATCCCGTAGCGTCCTACGACGGATAATGCGGCAGTTCTCCGCCGACTACCTGCGGGAGACGCGTCGCGGCATGTGGGCCGATAGCCGCGAGGCGCTCGACCCGCTCGACCTCGACACCTGCGAGCGCGTCCTCGACGTGGGCTGTGGCGAGGGTGCGCTCACCCGCGTCCTCGCCGAGGAGTGCCCCGGCGAGGTGGTCGGCTGTGACCGCGATGCCGACCTGCTGGCCGAACTCGACGCGCCGGCGGTGCAGGGTGACGCCCATCGATTACCGTTCCCCGACGACAGTTTCGACCTCGTCGTGTGTCAGGCGCTGCTCATCAACCTCCCCGACCCGGAACGGGCGGTGCGGGAGTTCGCCCGCGTCGCCGAAGACCGCATCGCCTGCATCGAACCGGACAACAGCGCCGTCTCGGTGCAGTCAACGGTCAGTGCCGAGGGCGCGCTCGCGGCCCGCGCCAGAGAGCTGTATCTCCGCGGCATCGACACCGACGTGGCACTGGGCGCCGACGCGGCCGGCGTCTTCCGGTCGGTCGGCCTTTCAGACGTCACGACGACGCGCTACGACCAGACGCTCGTGGTCGAACCGCCGTACAGCGAGGCCGACGTGCAGGCGGTCGGCCGGAAAGCGAGCGGCGCGGGCCTCCGTGAGCGCCGCGAGACGATGGCGGGCAGCGAGGCCGAACTCGATGAACTCCGTTCGGAGTGGCGCGAAATGGGTCGGGAGGCGGTACGGCAGGTACAACAGGAGGCGTATCGCCGCCGGGAAGTCGTCCCCTTCTACGTCGTCGTCGGCGAGGTCTGAGATACCGTTCTGCGGCGGCTGTGCGGGGGCCGTCGGCCGTGTCGATAGAACCGCTATCGCCGCAGCTCCGTCTCGTGGCGCAGCGTGTTGCGGTTGACCGACTGGGTGTTGTCGCGGCCGGACAGCCCCATCGTCAGGTCGAAATCAGCGATGAGGTTCTCGAGGACGTGGTGGACGCCGTCCTGGCCGCCCAGCGCCAGCCCGTAGATGAACGGCCGGCCGATGAGACAGGCGTCGGCCCCGAGCGCGAGCGCCTTGTAGATGTCCGACCCGCGACGGATGCCCGAATCGAAGGTGATGGTCGCCTCGTCGCCGACCTCGTCGACGATGGCGGGCAGTGCCTCAAGCGCCGTGATGGAGCCGTCGACCTGACGGCCGCCGTGTGTCGAGACGCCGACGCCTTCGGCGCCGTGTTCGACCGCGAGCCGGGCGTCCTCGGGATGGAGCACGCCCTTGATGTGGACGGGCAGGTCGGTGTTCTCGAAGACGAACTCGAGGTCGTCCCAGGTCAGCGAGGAGTCGCCGAAGACGTCAAGGAAGTGGTCGACGGCGGCCTCGGGGTCGTCCTCCGGCGGCTCGTCGAGCTGGCTGCGGAACTCGGGGTCGGAGAAGTAGTTGGCGACGCCCTCGCCCTCAAGGAAGGGGTAGTAGCCGCGCTCGATAAGGCGTTCGCGCCAGCCCAGCGTCGGCGCGTCGACGGTGACGACGATGGCGTCGTAGCCGGCGTCCTCGGCGCGCTGGAGGAACGACCGCGCGATGTCCTCGTCGGACGACCAGTAGAACTGGAACCACTTCGGCGTGTCACCGAGCTCCTCTGCGACATCCTCCATCGAAGTCGAGGACAGCGACGAGAGGATGAACGGGACGTTCAGCTCGTCGCAGGCGGCGGCCGTGGCGAGTTCGCCGTCCTCGTGGACGAGCGACTGGACGCCGAGCGGCGTCACCATCGCGGGGTAGTCGATCTCCTGGCCGAGCACCTCGGTCGTGAGGTCGCGCTCGGAGACGCCCTGCAACATCCGCGGGACGATGCGCCACTCCGAGAAGTCCTGCTCTTTGCGGAACGTCTCTTCGGCGCCGGCGCCGCCGTGGATGTACGCGCGGGCTGTCTCGTCCATCGCCTCGTGGGCGGCCTCACGGAGGTCTTCGTAGCTGACGGGGTGGTCGGGCGATTTGCCCTCGTGCATCCCCTCGCGGTACACGCGGTTGACTTTCTCGTTGCCGAACTGCTCGGACATATCCGGGGGTTCTCACGCAAGCGCAAAGAGTTGTGGGAGGCGGCCAGATGGCATGGGCAGGGACGCGTCAGAATCCGAGTGGGTCGAGGTCGAGTTCCGAGACGAGCGCGGCGGCGCGGTCGTACGGCGACCCGTTTTCGCCCCCCGTTTCGGGTCGAACTCGTTCCGCAGATTCGTAGACGGAGTCGACGAAGGCCTCGCGGGGGCTGCGGTTCTCGAAGAGTCCGTGGAGGTAGGTACCGATGATGCCGTCGACGGCCGCGCCGCCGGCCAGAAACGGGCGGTCGATGTCGTCGAGCAGGCGCGTGTCGCCCATGTGAATCTCGTAGCCGGAGACGGCGCCGTCGGCGCCGGCGAGCGGGCCACAGCCACGGAGTTCTCGGTCGACTGGCTCGACGGTCTTGGCCGGTGAAAAGCGCGTTTCGACGGGAAGGAGTCCGACGCCCGGCATGGCGTCCTCCTCACCCGTTCCTTCGACGGCGGCGTTGGTGAGTCGCTCGCCGAGGAGCTGGTAGCCGCCGCAGAGGCCGACGATGGGGCCGTCGAACGCCCGGAGCGTCTCGTAGAGGCCGGCGTCGCGGGACGCGAGGGCGTCGTCGACGGTGTTTTTCGTGCCCGTGAGGACGACCGCATCGGCCTCCCGGAGGCGAGTATCGAGTGGGACGAACCGGACGCGGACGCCGGGCACGCGTGAGAGGGGTTCGACGTCGGTGACGTTCGAGGCCCGTGGGAAGCGCGGGACGGCGATGGTGACCGATTGGGCTTCCAGCACGCCGTCGTCGGCGCCCCAGACGGTCGTCTCGCCGGATGCGGGGAGCGAGACGCTGTCCTCCTCGGGCAGGCCGGGGTCGTCGTACGGCAGGACGCCGAGGATGGGCACGCCAGTTCGTTCCTCGAACGTTTCGAGGCCGGATTTCAGAAGCGAAACGTCGCCGCGGAACTTCGTGATGACGCACCCGACGACCCGGTCGCGGACGTCATCGGGCAGCAATTCGAGGGTTCCGACGAGGGAGGCGAACACCCCGCCGCGTTCGATATCGGCGACGAGCAGCACGTCGGCATCCGCAAAGCGTGCAGTTTCGAGGTTCGCCAGGTCGCGGTGCTGGAGATTGATTTCGGCGATAGAGCCCGCGCCCTCGGCGATGATTACGTCGTGGTCTGCCGCTAGCCGCTCGTGGGCGGCCACGGCGGCGCGGCGGGCGTCGTCCCAGTGGGTTTCGTAGTAATCGCCCGCCGCGAAATGGCCGACTGCTTCGCCGTCGATGACGAGCTGTGACTCGCCCTCACCGCGGGGTTTCAGGAGGGCTGGGTTGTGGTCGGTCGTCGCCGGAATGTGGGCGGCACGGGCCTGGACGTACTGGGCGATGCCGATCTCGCCGAACCCCTCGCCGTTGGCGCGTGCGACCGCACGCGCGTTGTTCGACATGTTCTGGGCCTTGAACGGCGCGACATCGATGCCGCGGTCGGCCAACAGTCGGCAGAGCCCGGCTGCGACGGTGGACTTGCCGACGTGGCTTGCGGTGCCGGCGACGAGAAGCGTTCGGGCACGCGTCACGCTCTCCGTCTCGGCGCGGCGTGGACATACCGCTTACGCGTCCGAGGGGCTACCCCACCCCTGGGTTGGACGGTTACATGAGAATCAGAACGATTCGTCGGGCATCTCGATGGTCGCGTCGAGACTCTCCTGTTCGGTGCGGCCGGCCAGTGACTCTGCCTCGTCGCTGGCCTCGCGGCGGTCGTCGCCTTCCTGTTCGTCGGTGACCGACTTGTCGCCGGTCACTTCGACGAACAGGTCACGGAGCGATTCGGTGTTCGAGGGGGTCTGTTTGGTGCTCATGTTGACTCGCTGAACGGAGAGACCCGCGATATAATAAAGAGGCCTATGCCTATTTTGGTAGGTATCTCTGGAGCTGAACGTGCGGGTGGCCCGACGTGGCCGGTGTAAACCCGATGCGGGAGGAACGTTTATCCGGATGACTCCCCCAGAAACGGACGATGGACGACGGGGTCGACGTCGAACTGGAAGCGTGGCTCGAACGCCGAGAACAGTTCGAACCACCCGAGGAGTTCGTCGAACAGGCGAACATCACCGACCTCGATATCTACCGGACGTTCGAGGAGAACTGGCCTCACTGCTGGGAGCGAGCGGCCGAACGCCTCGATTGGGAGCGCCGCTGGGACGACGTGCTCGATTCCTCGTCGGCGCCGCGATACCGGTGGTTCGTCGACGGCCAGCTCAACGCCGCCCACAACTGCATCGACAGACACGTCGAGACGGGGCGGAAGAACCACGCCGCGCTCCGCTGGGTCGGCAAGCGCGGCGAGACGGAGACGTACACCTACGGCGACCTCAAACGCGAAACCGAGGAGTTCGCGGCCGCGCTCCGCGACCTTGGCGTCGGCGAAGACGACATCGTCACGCTGTATCTGCCGATGATTCCGGAACTGCCGATTGCGATGCTTGCGTGCGCCCGCCTCGGGGCGCCACACTCGGTCGTCTTCGCCGGCTTCTCGGCGGACGCGCTCGCGGCGCGGATGGAGAACGCCGATTCGGAGTATCTCGTCACGTGTGACGGCTACTACCGTCGCGGTGACGCCCTGAACCACAAGGGCAAGGCCGACCGCGCGGTGCGGCGCGTCAACCACGATGTCGAAACCGTCGTTGTCGACCGCCTCGGCGGTGGCCTGCCCCACTCGCTGGCCGACGACCAACACGACTACGACGCACTCGTGGAGGCCCACCGCAACGCGACCGTCGAGCCGGTCGCCCGCGACAGCGAGGACGACCTCTTCGTGATGTACACCTCCGGGACGACCGGCGAGCCGAAGGCCGTCCGCCACACGACGGGCGGCTACCTCTCTCATACCGCCTGGACGTCCCACGCGGTACTGGACATCAAACCGTCGGACACCTACTGGTGTTCGGCCGACATCGGCTGGATTACGGGCCACTCCTACATCGTGTACGGGCCGCTTGCACTGGGTGCGACGACGATGATGTACGAGGGGACGCCGGATTATCCCGAAAAAGACCGTATCTGGGAGCTAGTCGAACGCTACGGCGTCGACGTGTTCTACACCGCGCCGACGGCCGTGCGTGCGTTCATGAAGTGGGGCGCCGACCACCCAGCGGAGCACGACCTCTCCTCGTTGCGCCTGCTCGGGACGGTCGGCGAACCCATCAATCCGCGCGCCTGGAAGTGGTACTACAAACACATCGGCGACGAGTCCTGTCCCATCGTCGACACCTGGTGGCAGGCCGAAACGGGCGGCATGATGATAACGACCTTGCCGGGGGTTTCGACGATGAAGCCGGGCTCTGCGGGGCCGCCGCTGCCGGGCATCGACGCCCGCGTCATCGACGACTCGGGTGCGGAGGTCGACCCCGGCGAGGCCGGCTATCTGGTCGTCGAGAAACCCTGGCCGGGGATGCTCCGCGGGCTGGCGGGTGACGACGACGACCGGTTCGAAACGGAGTACTGGACCGCCTACTCCAACTCCGAGGCCGACGAATGGACGTATTTCCCCGGCGACGGCGCTACGGTCGACGAGGACGGCTACGTCACGCTGCTGGGCCGCGTCGACGACGTCATCAGCGTCGGCGACCACCGCATCGGGACGATGGAGGTCGAATCCGCAATCGTGGCCGTCGATGGCGTCGCCGAGGCCGCGGTCGTCGGCGCCGACGGCGACCTCATCGCCTACGTCAGCACCGAGCGCGACCGGGCCGGCGACGCGAACCTACGTCGGGCGGTCATCGACGGCATCGAAGACGCTATCGGCGAGATAGCCGTCCCCGACCACGTCGTCTTCACGCCCGAACTCCCGAAGACCCGCTCGGGGAAGATTATGCGCCGGCTGCTTGAGGACATCGCGACCGGCGAGGAACTCGGCGATATCAGCGCGCTCCGGAACCCCGAGGTTATCGGCGAACTCCGGGCCCGGCTCGCCGGTGAGACGCGGTCGTACCTCGAATAGCATGACTGATTTCGTAGCAGGATTCGATTACGAAACCAAGACGGCTGGCTGTGGATTCCCACTGATTCGGCAGAAAGCGCGCCCGAAGCGGCCATTCCAGGATTCTGGGTGATGCCCCGAATCACGTTCCTGGTTCCCAAAGGGCTAAGTTTTCGCGATTCATTCGTACTGCGAAATGGACGTGCTGGACGAACGGGCGTACGACCGGCTTCGGGAGGCCGCAACGACGACCCGCGAGCGACTCGTGGTGCGGTTGGCTGCCGAGGCGGGCGTCCGGCCGGCCGAGCAGGTGCAACTCCGCCCGAGCGATGTCGACCGCCGGCACTTCGAGGGCGCCGTCACCCACTTTCTCGCCGTCCGCGACGAGGACGGTTCCACGGCCCGCCGCACCCACCTGCCCGCGAATCTGGCACACAAAATCGACGAATACGCGGCGACGACCGGCACCGACCCCGACGCTCGACTCATCGATGTGACGCCGCGGCGCGTCCAGATGCTCGTCTCGGAGGTGTCCACACGGGTGGCCGAACACACCGGCGACGACCGCTTCGAGGGGCTATCAAGCGAAGACCTCCGCCGGTACTTCGCCCGCCGACTGCTCGTCGAGGAGGACGTTGATCCACGCGTCGTCCGGGAGGTGGGCGGCTGGGAGCGGTTGGCCGCCCTCGACCCCTACGTCGAACCGGCCGACGACAGCGACGTTGCGGCCGCCTTCTCCGACGCCGCGGGCGGGCGCCCCGATGCCCCGTCATCGTTCGACGGCGCAACCGGTGCCGGGTCGGTCGACCTCGATGCCGACGGTCGAATCGTCGGCTGTGTCGGCGCCGTCGAAGAACTGCTCGGCTACGACCCCAGCGCGCTCACGGGCACGTCATTCGGGCGGCTGTTCACCGACGACGCGCGGGAACGCGCCCGCCCGAAAGAACTGCTGGCCGACGCCGGCCGCGACGACGTCGTCGTCGCCGACTGCTGGTTCGAGCGGGCCAACGGCGAGCGCGTCCGACTCTCCGCACTCGTCTGTGCGCTCCGAGACGGCGACACGCTCGACGGATTCACGGTCGTCATCCGGCGACCCGACGCCGACGGGAACCTCGCGGCCGGCGCCTTCCAGCGCGCCGTCGAGGCCGCCGGCCAGCCTATCTGTTTCGCGGCCGTCTCCGGCGAGATTCAGTACGCCAACGCCGCGTTCGAGGAGTTGACGGGCTACACTCGCGGCGAGGCGGTCGGCCGGACGGCCGGCGACCTCCTCAGCGCCGGCGAAAGCACCGACGCCTTCTACGAGGAACTGCGCGAGACGGTGCTGGACGGCGAGACGTGGACGGGGCAGCTGACCACCCGCCGGAAGAGCGGCGAGCGCGTCCACGTCCGACAGACCGTCGCGCCAATCAGCGACGGCGACGAGGTCGCCTTCGTCGTCGCCACCGCGACCGACGTCACCGACCGCGTCCGGCGGGAGCGCGCGCTCGCGCGCCGATGTGAAACCCTGGAGGGGCTGGAGGCGCTCGTCGCCGACATCAACGCCGCGGGCCGGGAGCTCATCGAGGCGTCGACGCGGGCGGAAATCGAGGCTGCTGTCTGTGAGTCGCTCGCTGACAGTGATGCCTATCTCGGTGCGTGGATCGGCGGTACCGACCCTGGTGACCCCCGTATCCGACCGCGCGAGTGGGCCGGCCCGGCAGCCGACACGCCCGGCGCTGTCGACATCGATGGGACGGCGCTGCAAACGGCGCTTGAGGCTGGCGCCCCACGCGTGTCGGGCGGTGAGTTCGACCCGGAGGTCGTCGGCCCCTTCGAAGCGAGTGCGGTCGCCGGCGCCCACTCCGCCGGCGTCGTCCCGCTGGCGTACGGTGAGACGACCTACGGTGCCCTCGTCGTTTTCACCGACCGCACGACCGCCTTCGGCGACCGCGAACGGACGCTGCTGTCCGACCTCGGCGACCGCATCGGCCACGCGGTGACGGCCATCGAGCGCCGGAACCTCCTCCTTGCCGACACCGTCGTCGAACTCGAATTCGGCTGTACCGACGATGACGCGTTCCTCGTTGCGGCCACCCGCGACCACGGCTGTACCTGTACGCTGGAGGCTGTCGTCCCCGTCTCTGAGGGGTCGCTGTTGTTCTACGTGACGCTGTCGGGCGCCCCGCCCGATGCCGTTCTCGACACGGCGATGGCGTTCGACGGCGTCGCCGACGCCCGATACATCCGCGAACACGGCGACCGCTCGCTGCTTGAGTTCACCGTCGAGGGGAACTCGCCGTCGCTGTCGCTGACCGATTTCGGCGCGACCATCCGGGCGGCAGTGTTCGAGGGCGGCGAGGCGACGATTCGGGCCGAAATCGCCGGCGAGGCCGACGTTCGCGGCGTTGTCGAGGGGTTGCAGGCGGCGTTTCCCGACACGTCGCTGCGCGCGAAACAGGCCGTCGACCAGCCGGTCGAGACCGTCGCGGAGTTCAAAGACTCCCTCGACGAGAACCTCACCGACAAACAGCGGGCGGCGCTGCGGGCGGCGTACTTCGCCGGCTACTTCGATTGGCCCCGCGGGTCGACGGCCGAGGAGGTCGCCGAATCGATGGGCGTCTCCTCCCCGACGCTGCACAACCACCTCCGGAAAGCCGAACGGAAACTGCTGTCGTCGTTCTTCGAACACACGCGCGACCACATCGGTGCCGGCGTTCCGACCATAGACTAAACAGTTCGAATCGGCGTCGAACCGCGGCTGTTGTGTGCTCTTCCAGAGGTCAAAACGGGGCCGACACGTCCTTGACGATTGATGATTGGGGTCGGCTCACCCCCGTTTCGGCGGCTGTACGCCCCGATCCGGGGCTTGGCAGCCGGCCGATGTCACCCGGCGTTTGTCATGCTTAGATTCCCCGCTTATTAGTGGGCCAGACAGTTCACTGAATGGAATGTCCGACCCAGAGGAGACACAACTGGAGGCACGGCTCGCAGAGCAGGAGGCCTTCGAGCCGCCCGAGGAGTTCGTCGAACAGGCGAACGTCTCGGATCCCTCCATCTACGAGGAGTTCGAGGAGAACTGGCCGGAGTGTTGGGAGGCGGCCGCGGAGCTGCTCGATTGGGAGTCCGACTACGACGAGGTACTGAACGACGACGACGAGCCGTTCTACGAGTGGTTCACGAACGGCGAGCTCAACGCCTCGGCGAACTGTCTCGACCGGCATCTCGACGACCGTGGCGACGAGACGGCGATTCAGTGGGAGGGCGAACTCGGCGAGACCCGCGAATTCACCTACGCGGAGCTCCACCGCGAGGTCAACGAGTTCGCGGCGGCGCTGCGCGACCTCGGCGTCGAGGAAGACGACGTCGTGACGATGTACATGCCGATGATTCCGGAGCTGCCGATTGCGATGCTTGCGTGTGCTCGCATCGGCGCACCGCACTCAGTGGTGTTCGCCGGCTTCTCGGCGGACGCACTCGCCACGCGGATGAACTCCGCGGAGTCCGAGTATCTCGTCACCTGTGACGGCTACTATCGCCGCGGCGACGCCCTCGACCACCTCTCGAAGGCCAACGAGGGCCTCGGCGGCGTCGACCACGACACCTCGACGGTCGTCGTCGACCGGCTGGGTGACGAACTCGAACACGAACTCACGGACGACCAACACGACTACGACGACCTCGTCACCGAGCACGTCGGCGCCGAAGTCGAGCCGGTCACCCGCGACGCCGAGGACATGCTGTTCCTCATGTACACGTCCGGGACGACGGGCAAGCCGAAGGGCGTCAAGCACACGACAGCCGGGTATCTCTCCTACGCCGCGTGGACGTCACACGCGGTGTTGGACGTAAAGCCCGACGACACCTACTGGTGTGCCGCCGACATCGGCTGGATTACGGGCCACTCCTACATCGTGTACGGGCCGCTCGCGCTCGGCACGACGAGCGTGATGTACGAGGGGACGCCGGATTATCCCGACAAAGACCGCCTGTGGGACATCGTCGAGAGCTACGACGTCAACCAACTGTACACGGCGCCGACGGCGATTCGGGCGTTCATGAAGTGGGGCAGCCAGTACCCCGAACAGCACGACCTCTCCTCGTTGCGCCTGCTCGGGACGGTCGGTGAACCGATCAACCCCAAGGCGTGGAAGTGGTACTACAAACACATCGGTAACGAGTCCTGCCCCATCGTCGACACCTGGTGGCAGACCGAAACGGGCGGGATGATGATTACGACGCTGCCCGGCATCGGGACGATGAAGCCGGGCTCTGCAGGGCCGCCGCTGCCGGGCATCGATGCCCGCGTCGTCGACGAATCCGGCGACGAGGTCGCCCCCGGCGAGGCCGGCTACGTGACGGTCAACAAGCCGTGGCCGGGCATGCTGCGGACGCTCTATAAGAACGACGAGCGGTTCATCAACGAGTACTGGCAGGAGTACTCCGACCCCGACGCGGACGACTGGGTGTACTTCCCCGAGGACGGCGCGAAGATCGACGACGATGGCTACATCACCATCCTGGGTCGCGTCGACGACGTCATCAACGTCTCCGGGCACCGCCTCGGGACGATGGAGATCGAATCCGCCGTCGTCGGCGTCGAAGGCGTCGCTGAGGCCGCGGCGGTCGGCGGCGACCACGAGATGAAAGGCGAGGCCGTCTACACCTACGTCATCCTCGAGGACGGCTACGAGGAAGGCGAGGAGATGGCCCAAAGCATCATCGAGGGCGTCGAGGAGGCCATCGGCCCCATCGCCCGGCCCGAGAAAGTTATCTTCACCCCAGAACTTCCGAAGACTCGGTCCGGGAAGATCATGCGCCGACTGCTTGAGGATATCGCCAACGGCGAGGAGCTCGGGAATACGAGCACGCTGCGGAACCCCGAGGTCGTCGAAGACATCGCGAAGAAGGTTCGGGGCGACTAGAGCATCCCCCGTTTTCCAGAGTGACGACGGAGACACGCCAACACGACCACGAACTATGACAGACAATAACTCACACGAACCGAGCCAAACCGCCGATACGTCCGCCAAGGACGTTGGAACGGACGGCGGCACCGTCTCACAGGCTGCACAGGATCACCAACAAACCGATTATCTCAGCTCGGAAGTGAACCTGCTGAGCCCGAGTACGCCGTTCATGCGCGACCACCTCAAACTCGTCTGGGGGACGTTCGTCGTGTGGGCGCTCATCGTCTTCGGGCCGGTGACCCTGACGCAGGTCGCGCCGGATACGATGACGGCGACGATGCCTGCGTTGGGCTTCCCGCTGCATTACTTCCTCGTCGCGTTCGGCGCGCCGACCGGCGCGCTCGTGCTGGCCGCCTTCTACGCCCGCCAGCGGGACAAACTCGACGAGAAGTACGGCATCGAACACGGCACCGTCGGCAGCGAGGGCGCCGCCGCCGACGCAACCGCAACTGACGGAGGTGTCGACGAATGATTCCGCTGCAGGCCGAGGCGCTCGACATCTCATTCAAGCTCCTGCCCGCCATCCTCGTGTTCCTGATGATGGCGTCGTTCCTCGTCATCGGCTACGTCTTCAAGGTGGCAGACACCGAAGGGATGTGGGTCGCCGGGCGTGGCATCGGTAACATCGAGAACGGGATGGCTATCGGTGCCAACTGGATGTCGGCCGCATCGTATCTCGGCCTGGCGGGGCTCGTCGCCCTCGCCGGCTTCTACGGGCTGGCCTTCATCGTCGGCTGGACGACCGGCTACTTCATCCTGCTCATCTTCCTGGCCGCACAGATGCGTCGGTTCGGGAAGTACACTGCACCCGACTTCGTCGGTGACCGATTCAACTCCTCGACTGCACGCGCGCTCGCAGCCTTTACGACGCTGCTCATCGCGTACGTCTACTCGGTCGGTCAGGCCCGTGGGATGGGGCTCGTCGGCCAGTACGTCTTCGGCCTCGACATCGTCCCGATGATCGTCGTGATGATGACCATCACCGTCGGCTACCTGGCGCTGTCCGGCATGCTGGGTGCGACGAAGAACATGGCCGTCCAGTACGTCATCCTCATCGTCGCGTTCCTCGCCGGCGTCTACGTCGTCGGCTTCACGCAGGGCTACTCGACGGTTCTGCCGCAGATCGAATACGGTGCGCTCATCAACGACCTCGGGCGCGAGTTCTCCGAGCCGTTCCGGGGTGCGAGCTACTACCTGTGGGTCGCGACGGCGTTCTCGCTCATCTTCGGTACCTGTGGCCTCCCGCACGTCCTGGTGCGGTTCTACACGGTCAAAAGCGAGCGAACCGCTCGCTGGTCGACCGTCTGGGGCCTGTTCTTCATCCTGCTCCTGTACTGGGCTGCGCCCGCGATGGCGGCGTTCGGCGTCAACCTCTTCGAGCAGACGCAGGGTGTCAGCGCCTACGCTGCCGAGGGCGGCATGTCCGGTGCGGAAGGTGACGTCATCGTCGTGTTGGCCGCGCAGTTCGCCAATCTGCCGACGTGGTTCGTCGGATTGGTCGCGGCCGGCGCGATGGCTGCCGCGATTGCGACCACCGCAGGCCTGTTCATCACGGCCTCCTCGGCGGTCGCCCACGACATCTACACGGAACTGATCAACCCCGACGCGAGCCAGCGCCAGCAGATCCTTATCGGCCGTCTAACGATTATCGCCATCGGCGCGCTGGTGACGGTTACGGCGTTCAACCCGCCGGCACTTATCGGCGAACTCGTCGGGTATGCGTTCTCGCTGGCCGGCGTCGTCCTGTTCCCGATGTTCTTCCTCGGTCTCTGGTGGGAGAACACGAACCGGCAGGGTGCCCTGGCCGGCATGACCGTCGGCCTGCTGCTCTGGATCACGTCGATTATCAACAGCGTGCTGCCGAACTACATCGACTCGCTGGCGGCCGTCGCCGGCGAGGGTGGCGCAATCGTGCCCATCTACGCACAGTACGTGCCGCCGATTGGCGCAGCGCTCGTCGGCACGCCGCTGGTGTTCATCGTGACCATCGCCGTTTCGCTTGCCACGCCCGAACCGCCGCTTGAAACCAAGCGGCTGGTTCGGCAGTGTCACAGCCCGGAGCCGATGGGCCAACAGCAGACCGCAGAAGACGTCGTTGCATCCGACGGGGGCGAGACCCCCGCGGACGACTGACCCATGTATGACAAAATCCTCGTCCCGACTGATGGAAGCGACACCGCCGAGCAAGCCGTCGAGCACGCGCTCGACCTCGCCGACAAGTACGGGGCGGAGCTGCACGCCCTCTACGTCGTCGACATCGATTCGATGAGCCTGGCGCTCGGCGCCGAACAGCTCGACCGCATCGAGCAAGGGCAGTTCGACCAGATGGAGGAGGTGAAGGCCAAAGCCGACGCGGCGACCGGCTACGTCGCAGAGCACGGCCGCGACCGCGGCATCGAGGTCGTCGAACACATCTCCTCGGGCCGACCACACGAGATGGTCGCGACGTACGCCGAGAACAACGACATCGACCTCGTCGTAATGGGGTCGCACGGCCGCTCGGGCATCAAGCGCGCGCTGCTCGGTAGCGTCACCGAACGCACGCTTCGGGAGACGCGCGTGCCCGTCCTCGTCGTCGACGCGCGCGAGGACTGACGACCCGGCGCTGGCCGTCGGCTGTTCTCTTATTTTATCGACCGGGTAGCGACAGCGCGATCCGGTTCCGAAAGGGGGGAGCGCAAAGGGGGACGGAGCGTGCGCCCACCCATCCTCCACCCATCGTTCGGAGGGGGGCCGTTATGTGTTTTGTGCCGTTGTCCGTCACGCGTCGGACGGTTGTCTGTCGCCGCTTGCGTGCGATTTTGCCGGTCAGAATTCGGTGCCTTTCCGGGCGCGCTGGCCGGCGTCGATGGGGTGTTTCTCCTTGCGGACGTTCGTGACGAGGTCAGCGTGCTCGATGAGATACTCCGGGCGCTCGTGGCTCCCCGAAATGACGAGTTCGAGGCCGTCGGGCTTCGACTCGACGAACTCGACGACGGTCTCGGGGGCGACGAGTCCACGGTCGGCCGCGTACAGCAGCTCATCGAGGACGAGCATGTGCATTCCTTCCTCTGGTTCAGAACCGAGCGGTATTGGTTCCGAGAGGTCGGCGTCGTGAGCGCCGTCGAGGAGTTCACGGGCGCGTTCGACGCCTGCTTCGGCCTCTGCTTCGTGGTCGCGCTCGTCGGTGCCGTCGTTCATCGCGTGCCAGCCGTAGTGGCCGAGGTTCTCGTATGTGAGGCCGGGCATGGCGGCCATCGCGTTGTACTCGCCGCGGATGTCCTCGACGCTTGCGGCGCCGCCTTTCATGAACTGGAGGACGTGCACGCGGAAGCCGTGGCCGGCCGCGCGGAAGGCCATCCCGAGCGTCGCCGTCGTCTTGCCCTTTCCGTCGCCCCACCACACCTGCGTGAGGCCGAACTCCTCGGGTGCTGCCGGTTCGATATCGCGGGCTTCTGGCGTGTGGCCCTTGCCCGGTGTCTCCGCTGTCATGGCCATCGATTGTGGCTCCCCCGACAAGGCGCTGTCGGGGTCAGAACAGCCCGATGATGAACCCGGTGCCCATCACGACCAGGACGGCCGCCGAGAAGGCCGGCAGATACGGCGTGTACTGCTCGACTTCATCCTCGAAGCGCTCATAGCCGGCGATGAGAAGCATCGTGAGTCCGACGATGCCGACGATGACCGTGATGGCGTAGGCGGTCATCAGTTCGAGACAGTGCACCGAGCCGACACACAGCGCGATGATCTCGAACTCCTCCTCGTGGGCGAATCCGAGCAGGAACGCGAACCACGCGATGCCGAGAAAGCCGCGCTCGTCGGTCGGTTGGCCGTGCGATGTGCGGCTATCACCGCTGAAGGGAAGCGCCGTCTTCAATCGGGCGAACAGGCCGCCTTCGGCCGAGTCACTGTGCGCCTGGTCGTGTGCATGCTCGTGGTCGTGTTTGTGTTCCTCCCCATGCGAGTGGCCATGTCCGTGCCCGTGTCTGTACTCCCGGACGCCGAGCGCGATGAGGAGGATGCCGGCGACGATACTGACCGGGCCGCCGATGGCGACCCCACCGGCCTGAATGGGGTCGTTGACCTGTGTGAGGTTGAAATACGCCTTCGCGTAGAAGAAGACGGCGACCATCGCGATGCTGCTGATGAGGTGGCCGACGCCGATAGTGAGACTCGCGGCGAACCCCGAGAGCCACTTGTGGCGCTTATCGAGGGCGTAGGTGGCTGCGACCGGCCAGCCGTGGCCCGGTTCGATGCCGTGGACGGCCCCGAGGGCGATGGCACCGATGAGGAGGCCGAGCGCTTCGGTGTGGAGCATCGCGCTACTCCTCGATGCCGGCGGCGAAGTCGTCGACCGGGATGACGGAGTAATCGGCCGAGAGCACGTCGGTCGTCGCCCGAATCTTGCCGACGAACGCCGAAACCTCCTCCAGTTGCCCTTCGAGGACGAAAAGCTCCATACAGTAGTGGTCACCGACGTGGTTGTGGACGTTCGAGACGACGGTGTCTTCGTATTCGTGTCGCACTTCGATCATCCGCTCTTCGGCGCTTGAGGTATCGTGGTCGAAGACGACGGTCACGACGCCCATGAGGTCGCGGCCCTCCAGCTTTCGCTCCTCGAACTCTCCGAGCAGATCCCGGGAGGCCTCACGAACGACCTCGCTGCGGCCCGTGTAGCCGTGCTCGTCGGCGAATTCGTCGAGCCGCTCCAGCAATGCCTCCGGCATCGAGACGCTGACGACTGTCATATATTAAGACAGCTCCGAGTGTTGTTAAGGATTGCGCATCCACCCCTCCGCCGTATCGGCCCGCGTGATTCAAGTCGGCTCCGGCGATAGGAGCCGACAGTGGCAGTATCGTTCGACCTCTTCGGAACCCTCGTCGACGCCGACACGCCGGACGACCCCGCGGCGGCCGTCGCTCGGGAGCTTCGCGAGCGCGGCGTCGCCGTGCCCGACGATTTCGGGGCCGCCTACCGGGAGGTACACATCGACGCACCCGATGGCGCCGAGGTACCGCTTCCAGCCCACGTCTCGGCCGCACTCAGCTCCCGCGGCGTTGACGCGCCGAACAACGCTTCTCGTCGCGCTGTCGTCGCCGCGTTCGACCCCGACATCAACCGTCGCGAGGGTGCCCGCCGGGCTATCGAGGCCGCTGCCGACCACGGCCCAGTCGGCCTCTGCTCGAACTGCAGCGTTCCCGAACTCGTCCGCCGGACGCTCGTCCGGGCCGACCTCACGGATGCTTTCGACGCCGTCGTCACGAGCGTCGGCTGCGGCTGGCGCAAGCCCGACGCCCGCGCCTTCGAGACAGTCGCACGGCGCCTCGACACCGACCTCGCCGTCCACGTCGGCGACGAGGCAGCCACCGACGGCGGCGCGACAGCGGTCAGCGCCGAGTACGTCGACATAGCCGAAACGCCGCTGCCGTCGTTGTCAGGCCGCCTGGAGGCGATACTGTGACCCGCGTCCCGCTGGCCATCACCGTCGCCGTCCTGCTCGCTGCCGGCCTCGACCGAGCGTTCCGGGAGCCGCCCGCTGAGTACCATCCCGTCACGCTGTTCGGCCGTGCGGTCGATCACGCCGCGAACCGTGAGTATCCGTTACCCAAGCTCGCCGGTGCCGTCCTCGCCGTTGCGCTGCCCGCTCTCGTTGCGCTCCTCGTTTACGGCGCGCTCTCGCTCGTGACGCCATTTCCGGGCGTCATCGTCGCTGTCCTTGCCGGGCTCGTTCTCTGGTCGTCGTCGAGTCTGTACCTGTTGCTCGACATCGGTGGCCAGGTCATCGCGGACAGCGAGGCCGCCCCCGAGGCCGCCCGTGAGGCACTGGTGGCGCTCGTCGGTCGCGACACGGACGACCTCTCGCCGGCCGAAATCCGCAGTGCGGCCGTCGAGAGCCTCGCGGAGAACCTCTCCGATGGGCTCGTCGCGCCGCTTTCGGCCTTCGCGCTCTTCGCGTTCGTCTCGGTGCCGGCCGCGGCGGCCGCGGCGGCGTTCGTCAAGGCCGTCAACACGCTGGATTCGATGCTCGGCTATCCCGGCCCCTTCGGCTGGGGTAGCGCCCGGCTCGATGACCTCGTCATGTTCGTCCCCGCGCGGGTGACGGCCCTCTTGCTCGGCGTCGCTGCAGGCGACCCCGAGGCCCCGTTCCGGGCGCGCCGCTATGCGGTCACGACGCCGTCGCCGAACGCCGGCTGGCCGATGGGCGCCCTGGCCGCGGCGCTGAACGTCCGGCTCGAAAAGCCCGACGAGTACGTCCTCAACGAGGTGGCCGACCTCCCGACAGTTTCGGACGGCGAGGACGCCCTGGCGGCGATTCGGGCGGCCGGGCTGGCCGCCTACGCCGCCGTTGCACTGCTCGGGGTGATACTGTGGCTCTGAGCGACCTCGGAAGCGGTCTCCGCGGCGGCGTCGCCTTCCTCACCCGATTGCCGGTGGAGACGACCGAACGCGACTGGCTGCGCTTCCAGGAGTTCCCCGCCGCCTTCCCGCTCGTCGCCTACCTCATCGGCGCGGCCGTTTCGATTCCGTTCTTCGTCCTCTCGGGCACGAGCGCGGCGTTCGCCTACCTGCTCGCCGTCGTGGCCCTCGTCGGTATCGCACATCTCGACGGCGTCGCAGACCTCGGCGATGCGGTCGTCGTCCACGACGCCGACGGGCGCCGTGAGGTGCTGAAAGACACCACGACCGGCGTCGGCGCTATCGTCGCCGTCGCGGTCGTCTTCGCGGGCCTCACCCTGGCTGCGCTCGGCCTCGCTGGGCTGCCCACGCTCACCGCTGTCGGCATCGTCATCGCCAGCGAGGTCGGCGCGAAACTCGGCATGGCGACGGTCGCCTGCATCGGCACAGCGAGTCACGAAGGGCTCGGTTCGCAGTTCACCCGAAACGCCAGTCCCGCGCTGCTCGCCGGGCCGGCCGTCGCGGCCATCCCGGCAGCCCTCTTGACGGGCTTTTCGCCGGCCGCGCTGGTCGCCGTCCTCGCCGGCCCGCTCGTCGCCGTCGGCGTCGTCTCCTGGGCCGAGGAGAACCTCGGTGGCGTCAACGGCGACGTCTTCGGTGCCGTCAACGAACTCGGTCGCGTCGTCGCGCTCCATACGGGGGTGGTCACGTGGACGCAGTTCTGATGTGCGGCGGGAGGGGGACGCGGCTCGACCGCGGCGAGAAACCCCTCTTCGAGGTCGGCGGCGAACCGATGGTCGACCGCGTGCTCGAGGCCCTGCTCGCCAGTCGCATCGAGACGGTTCACGCCGTCACCTCGCCGCACACCCCCGAGACGACCGCCCATCTGGAGGATCGCGTCCCGGTCATCCAAACCGCCGGCGAGGGCTACGTCGCCGACCTCGCGACCGCCCTCGACCGCGTCGACCCGCCTGTTCTCACGGTGGTCTCCGACCTCCCGCTCCTGGCTGGCGACGTGGTCGATAGGGCGCTGGACGCCCACGACGACGGCTCGCTCACCGTCTGCGTTCCCACGGCGCTGAAGCGGGCGCTGGGCGTCAGCGCCGATACGACCCGCGCCCACGGCGGCTACGAACTCTCCCCAACGGGTCTGAACGTCGTCGGCGAGACGAGCGATGAGGCGCTCGACATCAGCCACGATGCCCGCCTCGCGGTCAACGTCAATCGCCCGAGTGACGCCGAAGTCGCCGAGGTGCTGGCCGATGCACCCTGATGGCATCGACGACATCGACCGCGTCCCACACGGCTCCAGCGACCGCGCGGACGTGCTGGATCTGAGCGCGAACATCAATCCCGAAGTCCCCGACGGTACCCGCGACGTTTACGAGGCAGCGTTCGACGAGGCCCGCTCGTATCCGAACGACGCCTACCCAGTGTTCCGGAACGCGGCCGCCGAATACGTCGACAGTGTGGCAGACCACATCGTCCCGACCGCGGGCGGCCTCGCGGCTATGCGACTCGCTATCGGCGTCACCGTCTCGCCCGGCGACAGCGTCCTCGTTCCGTTCCCCTCCTTCGGCGAGTACGCCCGCGAGGTCGAACTCGCAGGTGGCGACCCGGTGTTCGTCTCCCACGACGACCTGCCCGACCGCGACCCAAGCGACCACGCGATGGCCATCGTCTGCACGCCGAACAACCCGACCGGCGACTGTTACGACGCCGACGCGCTCGCGGCCTTTGCCGACCGCTGTGCTGCCGGCGATACCGTCCTGCTCGCGGACGAGGCCTTCCTCGGCTTCACTGACCGCGCGTCGCTGGCCGGTCGGCCGGGCGTCATCGTCGCCCGCTCGCTCACCAAACTGTTCGGCCTGCCTGGACTCCGCGCGGGCTTCGCCGTCGCTGAGGGCGACCTGCTCTCACGACTGCAGACGGCCCGTCCCGCGTGGTCGCTCGGCGGCCCCGCCGCTGCCGTCGGTGCCCACGCCATGCGCGATTCGGCGTTCATCGATGCGACCCGCGACCGCGTCGCCCGCGAAGGCGAGCATCTCCGCGAGGAACTGCAAGCGCGGGGCTTCGATGTCCACCCCTCCGAGGCGCCGTTCCTGCTTTGTGATGTCGGCGACGACCCGTCGGCTCTCCTGTCGGCCTGCGCCGAGCGCGGCGTCGTCCTCCGGGATGCGACCACGTTCCGGGGGCTGGACAGCCACATTCGAATCGCAGTCCGGAGCCGCGAGGCAACCGAGGAACTGCTCGCCGTGCTCGACGAGGTGCTATGATGTTCGAGTACGACCGCACGGACGACCGCCTGACGCTCCACCGGCCGGACACACGGTGGCTCTCGAACGGCGTCGGCGGTGGCTACCGTCGCGCCGACGCTGCCCACAATCTCACCGTTCCGGAGGGGTTCGACCGCACCGACCTCGCGGCCTACGCCGAGGAGCGATTGCCCGAGGCGCCGCCGGGCCCGACGCTTCTCACCGGCGTCAGCCAGCGACACGCTCGCGGTGCCCGTCGCGGGCCGGTCGAAGCCGTCGCCACGGCCGGCCTCTCGAACCCGGCCGAACTGCCGATAGAGACGGGGGCTCGACCCGAAATGGCGGGCGAACGCGGGGGGCGAGAGGAGTGGCGCCCCGGAACGGTGAACGTCTTCGTCGGCACGACGCGCGCTCTGAATGAGAGCGCTCTCACAGGGTTGCTCGCGACGGCCGTCGAAGCCAAATCCGCGACGCTGCTGGCAGTCGCAGGCGTGCCGGGCACCACGAGCGATGCCGTCGTCGTCGGCTCCGCTCCCGACGGCGAATCGGCGTCGTTCGCCGGCAGCGCGACCGTGGTCGGGGCTGCCGCCAGGGCCTGCGTCCGCGAGGCCGTTCGGACGAGCCTCGAATCGCGGTACGGCGGCGATGGCCCACCCACTACCGAGGAGGCGCGATACGGCGTTGCGACGAACGAGCGTGCGACCGTCTTTAAGATTGAATAGACGAACTCAGACGTCCATTTTCGAAGGCTACACCGTGTCAAAACTGAATGGGCCCTGCCGGATTTGAACCAGCGCTCGCCCGGTGTCCCATCCTGCGGGCACCAGCCCGTTATTACTGACAGGAATATGAGCCGGGAGCTTTGAGACCAGACTAAGCTAAGGGCCCTTGTATACCCGCATATCCGCTCCCCCCTCTTAGGTTTGCCGGGTATCGCTTTCTATCCGCGTACGGGCTACTGATTGCCGTGGAACTCACCCATCGTGACTCACCACGCGCTGCGTGTTCCCCAGCAATCCCCTCGAAGAATCGTACAGACTGAATTTCGATTGTGGCTGTAGCGGCCGATTCTGAGATGTTTCGAATCGCCTGAAAAATTCTGCTGCAGATGGTGAGGAAGAATACCCGCTACGTGAGCACATCTGGACACGCTTGCGGATTAAAGTATGAGTGTACAGTGCCGTAACGGGGGCCGACAGCGACGCTCGAACGGTACGCGTCGAATCGGGGTGTGTACGACAAGGCGTCTCCAGACACCAACACACATGTCGCTGCCGGCCGATGTCCCGGTATGTTCAGATTCGGATACGAACCCGGCACCATCCGCTACGGCGAGGACTGCGTCGACGCCCTCGCCCAGGAACTCGACGCGCTGGGCACGGAGCGTGCACTCGTGGTGGCCGGACAGACGACCGGCACGACGCCGGAAGTCATCGACCCGGTTCGTGAGGGGCTCGGCGAGTATCTGGTCGATGTCTTTGCGGAGACGACGCCCGACAAGACGCTCGAAACGGCCTTCGACGGCGCCGACCGCGTCGCCGAAACCGACGCCGATGTCCTGGTCGCACTCGGTGGCGGCAGCAGCCTCGACATCGCGAAGGCTATCAGCGTGCTCGCGGCATCAGAGCAGCCCCACGACGAGGTTCGGGAGACGTTCGAGGAGAGCGGTTCCATCGCCGTCCCGGACGGTGAGTTACCCCCGGTCGTTGCGGTGCCGACGACGCTGGCCGGCGCCGACCTCTCGATGATAGCCGGCGTCACCGCCCGACGCGAGGGGCTCGTTCGCGGTGGCGCCTACGATGAGCGGCTCATGCCGTCCGCGCTGTTCTACGACCCCGAGCTGTTCCGGACGACACCGCAGGGCGTGCTCTGTGCGTCGGCGATGAACGGATTTGACAAGGCCGTCGAGACGCTGTATGCGAACACGGCGACGCCGATTACCGACGGGACGGCCGTCCGGGCGCTTCGATTGCTCGATAGCGGGCTGCCGGCGCTCGGCTCCGGGGCCCGTGACGATGCGACGATGCACGACGCCATCGTCGGCACCATCCTCGCCCAGTACGGCTGTTCGCGCGCCGACGGGCTGACGCTGTCGCTTATCCACGCCTTCGGCCACGGTATCGCCCGCGGCTACGACATTCGGCAGGGCGGCGCCCACGCCATCATCGCGCCGCATGCGCTCCGCTATCTCTTCGACCACGTCGACGGCGGCCGCGACCTCCTTGCGGAGGGGTTCGACATCGACGCTGCGACGCCGGAGACGACCGCCGAACGCGTCGTCGACCGCATCGTGTCGATTCGGGACGCGCTCGGGCTGCCGAGCCAGCTTCGCGAAATCGACGACATGGAGCAATCCGACCTTCCGGACATCGCCGAGGACGTCCACACTGACGGCCTCATGCCGTACTGTCCGGAGGGGCTCGATCCGACGGCGCGGGAACTGGAGGACGTGCTGCGAGACGCCTGGTAGCCACAGCCAGTTAGTATTCAAGCGTCCGGTCGCTATGGGTGGGTATGGGATTCAGGCGGCGTGCGGTACTCGCCGGGGCTGTCGGCGCTGCGGCGGCGCTCGCCGGGTGCTCTACGCCCGAGGATTTCGCCGACGATGTGGCGTCTCTGCGGGGACACCCACTCGAAGGCACGACGACCATCCAGGTCGTCGACCGAAGCGACAGCGACCTCGACCTCGAAGCGATAGCCGACGAGGCGCTCGACTTCTGGGCGAAGAACGCCGAACAGTACGCCGGCTTCGATGTCGAATTCCGGATGGTCGGCGCCGACCCCGACGTTGAAATCGAGTTCCTGAACAGCCGCGAGGAGCTCGACGGCTGTCAGGAGCACAGCTCGGAGAACGTGCTGGGCTGTGCGCCGCTCCTGAATGAGGGGAACCGTCTCGACCGCCCCGCGACGGCCGAAGTCGTCGCGCTGGGTCGCCCCTATGGTGACGTGCGCACCACGACACAGCACGAAATCGGCCACCTCCTGGGGCTCGACCACGGCGCGGAGCCGGCGTACATCATGTCGAACCGCATCGAAGATCGCCTCCCCGAGTACGAGGCGCGAACTGAGGTGCTGGACGCCTTCGAGGCCGCCTGGGACACGCGAAACGATGGGACGAAGGCATTCAACGAGGGCATCCAGCTCTGGAACGACGGCGAGTACGAGCGGGCCATCGAGCCGTTCGGACGCGCAAGCGAGCGATACGGTGCCATCGCCGATTCGATGACGGCCGCCGAGGAGGGCGCCCGTGCGTTCGAGGAGATGAAACGGCCCGACACGGTCGACCGCGAACGTCTTCATGGATGCGTCGAGACGACTCGAACCGCGACAGACCTGCTCGTCAGCGCTGCCGACGATATGCGGGCGGCCGCCGAGGCGATAGTGAACGGCGACCGACGCCGAGCGCGGGACAGACAGCAGTCAGCCAACGAGGCGCTCGAGGAACTGGAGTCGTTGGACGTTCCGACGACGAACGACGTCGCCAGAGCGCTGGGACTGCTTCGAGAGGAATCGGCGGGCGGCGAATCGACGCCGAGCGGGACGTAGCCGGCCGCGATTTTTGCGGCGCCGACGCTGGTCGACGTGAGTTCGAGCGGAAAGCGCCACCGCCAGGACTCGAACCTGGGACAACCTCGTTAACAGCGAGGTGCTCTACCAACTGAGCTACGGCGGCCCTCTGCACCCGTTCATAATCCGATTCGACAAATAGGGCTTTCGCTTCGAACCCGCACCGACACGCTTTACCAGCCGACGGCGCAACCGCGAGTATGTCATTCGAGTCGGTCGTCCGCGAGGTTCGCGACCGAGTCGTCCCCGAGGAATCGGAGGAGGCCGACCTCGAAGCCGTCGTCGACGACCTCACCGCGCGCGCTGAGGCAGCCATCGACGACCTGCCCGTCGACGCCGACACGAAGCTCGTCGGGTCGACGGCCCGCGGGACGTGGCTGGCCGGCGACCGCGACGTCGACCTCTTCGTTCGCTTTCCCGAAGACCTCCCCCGCGAGCACCTGGAACGCTACGGGCTGGAGGTCGGCCACACCGTCCTTCCCGAGGGCCACGAGGAATACGCCGAACATCCCTACGTGAAGGGCCAACACCGCGGCTTCGACGTGGATTGTGTCCCCTGCTATGCGCTCGACGATGCGACAGACATCCGCTCTGCGGTCGACCGCACGCCGTTCCACACCGAGTATCTGGAGGGCCGCATCGACCCCCTGACTGAGGACGTTCGGCTCGCGAAAGCGTTCCTGACCGCCATCGGAGCCTACGGCAGCGACCTCCGGACGAAGGGGTTCTCGGGCTTTCTGACCGAACTGCTCGTCCTCGAATACGGTGGCTTCCGCGAATTCATCGAGGCGGCAGCCGACTGGAATCCGCCCGTCTCGCTCGACCCCGAAGCCCACGCCCGGGAATCGTTCGACGACCCGCTCGTCGTCATCGACCCGACCGACCCCGAGCGCAACGTCGCGGCGGTGTGCTCGGCGCGACACGTCGCCCGACTGATCCACTACGCCCGTGAACTGCTCGATGACTCTCGAATCGAGCTGTTCGAGGAACACACGCCAGACCCCCTCTCGGCGGCCGACGTTCGCGACCGCATCGCGGCCCGAAGCACGACGCCGGTCGCCATCCGTTTCGAGGCGCCCGACATCGTCGATGACCAGCTGTATCCCCAGCTCGACAAATCACTCGACGGCGTCGAGGGTGCCCTCGACCGAGCGGGATTCGACCCGGTTCGGAGCGCCCGGCTCGCAGACGAGACGGCCGTCCTCTTCGTGGAGTGTGCTGTCACGGAACTCCCGAAAATCGCTCGGCACCGCGGGCCGCCGGTCGGTGTTCGGAACCACGCCGAGGGCTTTTACGACACCTATGCCGACGATGCGGACGTTACTGGCCCGTTCATCGACGAGGCGGGCCACTACGTCGTCGAGCGCCCGCGCGATGCTCGGACACCCGACGCCCTCGTCCAATCGGAACTGTTCGACGTCTCCCTCGGGACGCACGTCGAGTCGGCGCTGACCGAGGACTACGAGCTGTTGGTCGGTGATGGGATTGCCGAACTGGCCACGGAGTTCGGCGTCGAACTGGCTGCGTATTTCGACCCGAAGCCGTAGCCGTCGACGCTACAGTTCGTGGGCGTCCCGCACGTCGTCGATGACGCGTTTTGCCTTCGAGTTGACGTCTCCGTCCGGTTCGATGGGGTCGCGGCCGTCGAACACCTCGTGTACCATCCCGACAGAATCCGCGAGGGCGTCGAGGCCGTAGCCACCTTCCAGCACGAACGAAAGCGGCGCGTCGTGGCGGTCGGCGAGTTCACGTGCGCGCTTGGTGAGATGGCCGTACCCCTCCGTCGAGACGCACATCCGCGAAATCGGGTCGTGATGGTGGGCGTCGAAGCCCGCGCTCACCACGAACAGGTCAGGGTCGAACCGTTCGAGGGCGGGGCCGAGGAGTTCCTCGACGGCGGCGGTGTATTCGACATCGCCGCTGCCGCCCGGAAGCGGGACGTTGAGCGTCGTCTTCCGGGCGCTCTGGCCGCCCGTTTCGAGGATGTCGCCGGTTCCCGGGAACAGTCCGCGCTCGTGTATCGAAGCGTACAGCACGTCGTCGCTGTCGTAGAAGATGTCCTGCGTTCCGTTGCCATGGTGGACGTCCCAATCGAAGATGACGGCGCTGTCGACATCACCGCTGTCGATGGCCTGCTGGGCGGCGACGGCGGCGTTATTGAAGAAACAGAACCCCATCGCCTCGTCGTGTTCGGCGTGATGGCCCGGCGGCCGCCCGATGGAGAAGGGGGTGTCGCGGCCGTCGGCGCCGTCGATGGATTCGTCGACGGCCCAGCAGGCCAGGCCGGCCGAGGCGCGGGCGGCCTCCCACGTCTCCTCGACGGCAACGGTGTCTGCGTCCCACGTCCCGCCGCCATCCGCACAGAACGTCTCGATGTTTTCGACGTACTCGGCGTCGTGTACCGCTTCGATGGCATCCCGTTCCGCGAGGCGACCCTCCCGATACTCCACGCCGTGGCGTTTCGAGAGTCCGCGACGAATGGCACGAAGCCGGTCGGCCGTCTCCGGATGTCGGGAGCCAGTATCGTGCTCGAGACAGGCCTTGCGGTAGCCGAACCTCATTCGAAGTACGGTTCGAGTTCGTAGTAGGTCTCGATATCTTCAGCCTTGATCGTTCGACGGTCGGCGTGTCGGGCGAGGATGGCCGCCGCGGCGGCGACGGTGTCCGCGTACGATTCCAACACGCCCGCCAGGGCGATGCGTGCGTCCATCGACACCCGATAGCGGTCGTCGATATTGAGGCGAGCGATACGGTCGATCGGCGCGACGGGCAACTCCAGTAAGTCCTTGTCGACGACCGGGGCGTCGAAATCCTCGGCCATCAGCGTCTTTCGACCGTCCGCTGTGGCTTCTTCGGCCGCCGTCTCCGCCAACTCGGCACCGCGTTCCTGGATCCGGCGTGCGAGCTCCTCTGCCGCTTCGGCACTGACCCGCAACTGCCCGGCGTTGCGGCGGATGACCGAATCGACCGGAGCGAACGGTAACTCGACGCTCATATCCCCAACGCGGGCCGAGTCGGCCTTAATCTTTGCGAGGCACCGCCACACACAGGATGGTTACAGCGTTGGGACGGTGCTGTTGCTCCGTTGGCTTGTGGTCTTCGCCCCCGAAACCGGATTTCGGCGCCGACTGCCGCCTAGAACACGTCATCCGCGATAAACGTCTCGCCGTCGCGGCGCCCCCGCACCGTTACGTCCTGGCCGAGGTGGACGTCCGCATCGGTTTCGACGTGGAGCGTCTCCTCGCCGCTGTCGAGAATGACCGGGTCGCCCGGTTGGACGACGGTTCCCGTGAACGTTTCCGGTTCGTCGTCGCCGTCTCCACTGCTCTCGGCGTCCGCGCTCGCATCCGCGTCATCCTCGTCTGACTCGCCGCCGTCGTCGCTTGCGGCTGGCGAGGAGCCGTTGGCGAACTGGTCGAGGCCGGCGGATTCCTCACCACGATCCGGCTCGGCGCCGTCAATGAGAGTCACGGTCGATTGCCACCCGGCCGAGGCTTCGAGGTCGTCCTGCCAGCCCTCCTGAATCTCGACGTCGGCACAGAACACCTCGTCGCCGGGGCCGAGGTCACGGTCGGCCTTGTCACCCCACAGCGCGACACGGATGTCGCCCGTCTTATCCTGGACGCGGATGTTCCGCACTTGGCCCTCCGAGCCGTCGTCGCGGTCGAAGGTGCGCTTCGGGTCGGCAGACCGAATGACGCCCGCGATGTCGGCCGTCTGGTCGAGTTCCAGGCTGTCGATGTCTGTCGCGTCGGGGGAGAACTCGATTGCCTCATCGAGTTCCTCGACCGCGCCGCGGTCACCGACGTGCAGTTCGAGCGAGCCGTCACGCTCCCGGACGTAGCCGTCGACGATTTCGACGCTTTGGCCCGCTTCCAGTTCGTTCGCGAGGTCGGCCTGTTCGTCCCACAGCGTGACGCGGACGCGGCCCGTCTCGTCGCCGAGCGTCACGTTCGATACCTTCCCTTCCGAGCCGTCGTCGCGGTCGAACGTCCGTATCGAATCGGTATCGAGGACGACGCCGCGAAGGTTCACGTCCGATTGGCCGAGCGACAGCGAATCGGCTGTCACTTCGCCGCCGATGTCGACCTCGATGTCGGCGTCAGGCTCGGGTTCGATGCGGTCTGCGCTCACCTCGACGCCGTTGTAGCCGTCCTTCGGGCGGCCCTTCACGCGTAGCACCTGCCCGATTTCGAGTTCCTCGTCGGCTGCGACGGCGTCGTCGTCCCACAGCGCGACGCGAACCGAGCCGGATTCGTCGGCCACTTCGAGATTGAGCACGCAGCCGTCCTCGTCTTCACCGTCGCGTTCGAAGGTGCGCATCTCGCCGATGCTCCTCACCTTGCCGAGGAACTTCGCCTCCTCCAGTCCGGGTTTGATGTCGGCGATGGTCTCGACTTCACCGCCGTCGAGGTCGTGTGCGATGAGCATCGCGGCGGTCTCCTCGTCCGCCAACCCACCCATCTGTTCGACCTTCTGCTCGACGGCCTCCCGAAACTCGCCTTCGGCGACGTCGGCCTCGAGTTCCGCATAGATATCCTCGATGGCGCCCATTGCTATGGAGGGCAAGTGCGGCCACCCGAAAAGCGTTGTCGTTGTCGGTACGAACGGCGCTGTACGACGTGTGTCGGCATACTGCTCGTGGCCGCGCCTTCCGACAAAAACCCTCGTTACCGGCATCGGACTATCCACTCGCCGTCGTCGAACTCGGCGACGGCATCGAACAGCGATTCCAGGGTCACCACCGTCTGTTCGTCGTGGGCGGTCGGATCCATGTGATAGTGGGTGACCGAACCGCTTTCGATCGTCCGGTTCGCGAGCACGTGCAGGAACCGGAAAGCCCGCTGGAGGTCGACGTACTGCAGGAGAATCGTCAGCGATTCCAGCGTGATGACGGTCTGGGGGCCGCCGTTGCCGTCGAGATACTGACTGATGGTGATTCCCAGCCCCGTCAGGTCGGTCGGGCTGTTGGCCTGGATGACCGTGTTGGAGTCGCTCCGTGTCTTACCGGCGTCGGCGCCGGAACCCGCTGATTCCTCGATGCTGACGATTGCACACCGTCGCGGCCGGTCGCCCGCGTATCGTTGCCACTCGTCCAGCCACTGGTCGGGACTGCTGCGATAGTTGACGGACAACACGTCCAGTGCGGCTGGGTTATCCGGAAGCAGCGTCTCGAAGTACGACCGACGAGCGCGATCGCTCATCGTGGGGGCAAGCACCAACACGTTCGATGCCCCCTCGAGGCTGCCCCCCGTTAGTCGCTCTGTCGACTCCCCGGCGGCGTCACCCGCGGCCATTTCATTTTGATTCCACGCTTATCGGTAATAAAATATCGGATAACCGCCGCGACGGGTGGCGGGTCGAATCGTAACCCCTATACGTCGAACCGGGGTATAAACAGATGAGTCCGGATAGGGTAGTGGACTATCCTCTTGGCTTGCGGAGCCAGGGACCGGCGTTCAAATCGCCGTCCGGACGTTCTTCGACGAACAATGCGCCGAGCGACAGCGAGGCGCCAGTTCGTCGAAGGCGGCCCGACGAGATTTGAGCACGATAGACGCAGCGCGACCGAAGGGAGCGACCGTCTATCGGCCGTTCAAATCGCCGTCCGGACGTTTACTTCGTTTGGTCCGAACGAGGCTCACGCTCGCTGCGCTCGCGTGAACCGCCGTCCGGACGTTTCTGCTGACGCTACTCCGCGAGCGACAGGCATTTTTTCGAGCCAGGCG